>CAZWVY010000018.1:0-40312 GCA_964637105.1 uncultured Sangeribacter sp.
GCCGGATTATGCCGAGGCAGAAAGATGGTATCGCAAGAGTGCCGAGCAGGGCAACTCTGGCGCGCAGTATAATTTAGGAGGCATGTATGAAAATGGGTGGGGAGTACCGAAGGATTATGCCGAGGCTGTAAAGTGGTTTCGCAAGGCCGCCGAGCAGGGCCATGCCCAAGCGCAGAACGACTTGGGGTGTAGTTACTATCATGGTAATGGAGTTCCGAAGAACCGGAAGAAAGCCATAGAGTGGTGGAAAAAGGCAGCCGCACAAGGTTATGAAATTGCAATTAATAATTTAAAGAACATCGGAGAGTGAAAAAATGTATATCCTGAGATGAATCGCCAGTTGGAACATATTATATATACAGTAACTTTTCGGCTCAACCCGCAATTAATTTGCATGAGATTGGAGTTCCTGCGTGTCTCCGACCCGCAGCCCCAACCCACGCCGCGCGACTTCATCATCCTCTGACGATGCATGTTTGAACTGCGGGTCAGAGACCCGCAGGAACTTAAAGCGGAGCCATCCAAAGTGGCGGAGGCTTTCCAGCCTCCGTAAAACAACAGCGGAGCCGTAGGAACTTAAATCTATGATTGTGAGTGTAAGCGAACTGTTACAAAGCCCCGGAGGGGCGGTAACTGCGTTAACCCCGGGTGCAACCCGGGGTGGCCACGACTCTTCTACATCCACCACCCCGGAGGGGTGGCACTCGGGATACACGTGCCACCCCTCCGGGGTGGTAACATACTTTGCCCAAGGTACCCCGGGTTGCACCCGGGGTTAACGCTATGAGGCCCCTCCGGGGCCATCTCCGCACTTTATAAATACACGATGATCTCCGCACTGCATAGACACACAATGAGACAGATGAACTTTATCAAATCCATATTATTGACAATCGTGGTTGCTGTCACGGCGGCGTTGCCGTCGTGGGGGCAGGAGTATGAGGTGGCGAGCTTTGAGCTTGCGCCTAAGGACTTGACTGCGCGGACGGGCAAGCCCCGGATTGACGGCAACGGACGGAAGTGCGCCGTGCTCAAGGTGCAGGTCAACGACCGGATTACCGCCGCGTTAGGCAATGTTGTCGGCGAAATAACCAACATGGGCATGGAGAAATGGATATACGTGGCCCACGACACCAAACAGCTCGAATTAGCCTTCGACAACCACTACCCGCTGACCCTAACCTTCGAGGACTACGATTTCCCCACCCTCTCCCAGCAGATGGTCTACGTCGTCCGCCTGCGCGAGAAGACCGCAGCCTCCACTGCGCAAAAGCACCCAGCTCCGCCACGTCAGCAGACAGTCACCTCATCGCAGACCCTCACTCAGCCTCAGTCTCCGGGCGCGTCATCCAATAGCGCCAGGTCGTCAGATGAAATTCGGAAAGAGGCGATAGCCGCTTATAAAGCCAAGAAGTATGAGCAGGCACTCCCCTTATTCAGGCAGGTTAGCGATGATAATACTGCTCAAAATTACTTGGGAATAATGTTTCAGAGAGGATATGGAGTAAGTCAGGACTATGCTGAGGCTGTCAGATGGTATCGAAAGAGCGCCGAGCAGGGAAATGAAGCTGCTCAGTGCAACTTGGGATTTATGTACGAGAAAGGATTTGGCGTGGGGCAGGACTACGCCGAGGCTGTCAGATGGTACCGCAAAAGCGCCGAGCAGGGCATTTCAAGAGCACAGAATAATCTGGGAGTAATGCATAGGAAGGGTCTTGGTGTTGGACAGGACTACGCGGAGGCTGTCAGATGGTTTCGTAAGGCTGCGGAGCAGGGCAATTCAACTGCGCAGTACAACCTGGGAGTGATGTATGAGCATGGGTATGGTGTGGAGCAGAACGACGCCGAGGCTGTCAGATGGTATCGGAAGAGCGCAGAGCAGGGGGATGTTGACGCGCAGTACGCCTTGGGATGGCGCTATTATAATGGCAAGGGAGTTCCTCAGGACTACCGGGAGGCCGACAAATGGATACGCATGTGTGCCGAACAGAACGATGCAAAAGCTCAGAACTGTTTGGGAGAAATGTATTTTTATGGCAGAGGAGTTCCTCAAGACTACGCAGAGGCAGCCAAGTGGTACAGCAAGGGAGCCGACCAGGGCCTTTCAAACGCACAGTTTAACCTGGGGTGGTGCTACTATCATAATCAAGGGGTGCCTCAAGACCGGGCGAAAGCAATCCAATGGTGGAGGAAGGCAGCTGCGCAGGGGAATGAAAATGCAAAAAAAGAATTAGAAAAAATAGGCGAGTTATGAATAGATACAGACAAGGATTAGTCGGGGTGCTGGTGGCAGTGCTGGCAGCTGTGCCGGGTATGGGACGGGCGCAGGAGGCGGCCTCTGCGGAGGGGCGCAGCGTTGTGCCCGTGGCTATGGCGAAGAAGGGGGCGAGGCTGCCCAAGTGGTGGAATTTGCATGAGCCGGGGATGTATGTCGGAGTGTCGCTCCCTGACCTCAACGGCGAGAGGGCCAAGCAGGCGGCGATTGCCAATGCCGTCTATTCGTTTGTGCGCGCTACCGGCGGCGAGGTCAAGTATAAGGCGGAGAACTCGAGCGAAATCCGCGAACCGGAGGCTCAGGATTCCTTCAAGGCCACTTGCTTGGGAAGTGACCGCGGGTTTGCAATCCGCCTCCTTAAGGAATATTACAATCCCAAGGGAGAGTATTTCGTGTTGTGCGAAATTGACAAGGAGGCTGAGGCCACCGGCGCGATGAAGTTTGTGTGGACGTTTTCTGACACCAACGCCAAAGGGTCGCTGGCGCTGAATCTGGCACTCCTTGCTGAACTTGACAACAACGTTCCCGTGAAAAGCATGATGCAATATGAGGTGTCATGGGATGGCGAGGAGGGGAAATACAACCTCTCTTTCAATGGCGATACACTGGCGCGCGACAAAGAGATCAAGGCCGGCAAGGACAACATCGCCGACTTCACCATCGGCGGCGACTTAGGTCTGGCCCAGCTGCGCCTTCTGACCGCCATCCCGATGCTGCCGGATTCGATTGTGTACACATCGAGGATGGTGTCAAGTCCTGAAATCACTGACTTCACCAGCAATGTGTTTGGTGAGGGGGAACTCATACCCACTGATATCAAGTGGATCAGCTACGGTCCGAAGGGGCTGACGTTCAGCGTCACTGAGCAGTTTCCGGAGCTGGAATACAGGGCTAACCCTGATGCCGAGAGAATCGCGCAGGGCAACGGCCTGTCGGAGAAATACAGCCGCGAGTATGTGGATGCGGCCGGCGAGCCGACAGTGTGGGAGGAGATAGGCAACAGCGCCTCCGGACTGTTTGAAGCGGCCAAAAACACGGCCCTCTTGAACGCGATTGGCATGAGCTGCATGAGGAGGCCCGCTACCGGCTCTCTGACAGAGGAGAAAAGCCGGTGGATTGTTGAGCCGGTATCGGCCACCCACATATACCCCCTCTACTACCTGGACTCCGCCGAGCGCAGGGAGTACAAGAAGAAGGAGGGCCGCAAGGTACGGGAGGCCGCTCGCAAAGCCTACCCACGTATGATCACAGTCATCACCCCCATTTACCCGGCTGAAAAAGCAGACCTCTGAGATTTGAAAATTTGGCGTTTCTGCGGGTCTCTGACCCGCAGCCTGAACCCTCGCGGCGCGACATCCTCATCCTCTGCGGTGCATGTTTGAACTGCGGGTCAGAGACCCGCAGGAACTTAAATTAACTTCACAGGGTGTTGCAGACCTCGTCCTGCGTGGCGTTCCTGCGGGTCTCCGACCCGCAGCCTGAACCCTCGCGGCGCGACATCCTCCTCTGACGGTGCATATTTGAACTGCGGGTCAGAGATCCGCAGGAACTTAAATTACCTTCACAGGGTGTTGCAGACCTCGTCCTGCGTGGCGTTCCTGCGGGTCTCGGACCCGCAGCCTGAACCCTCGCGGCGCGACATCCTCATCCTCTGCGGTGCATGTTTGAACTGCGGGTCAGAGACCCGCAGGAACTTAAATTAACTTCACAGGGTGTTGCAGACCTCGTCCTGCGTGGCGTTCCTGCGGGTCTCGGACCCGCAGCCTGAACCCTCGCGGCGCGACACCATCATCCTCTGTCGGTGCATGTTTGAACTGCGGGTCAGAGACCCGTAGGAACTTAAATGTTTGAACTGCGGGTCGGAGACCCGCAGGAACTTAATCGGAGACCCGCAGGAACTTAAAGTTCTGTATCACCCCTGATAACTCAGTTGCCGCCCCTCCTGGGCATTTACGCACTGCATAGCTACACAATAAGACAGATGAACTTTTTCAAATCCATACTATTGACAATCGTGTTGGCTGTCATGGCGGCGTTGCCGTCGTGGGGCCAGGAGTATGAGGTAGCGAGTTTTGAGCTGCGGCCTAAGGACTTGACTGCACGGACGGGAAAGCCCCGGATTGACGGCAACGGGCGGAAGTGCGCCGTGCTCAAGGTGCAGGTCAACGACCGGATTGCCGCCGCGTTGGGCAATGTGGTCGGCGAAATAACCAACATGGGCATGGAGAAATGGATATACGTAGCCCACGACACCAAACAGCTCGAATTAGCCTTCGACAACCACTATCCGCTGACCCTAACCTTCGAGGACTACGATTTCCCCACCCTCTCCCAGCAGATGGTCTATGTTGTCCGGCTCCGGGAGAAGGACGGGGCCTCCGGCACCCCGGCGCAAGCACACCCTCAACCCGCCGCTTCGCCGGCGCAGCCTCAACCGGCTACGCAGCCTCAGTCGGTGGCTCAGCCCGCTACTCAACCGCAACCCGTTACGCAGCCTCAGGCTTCCAACCCAACAGCCAATGAAAGTAAGGCTGTAGATGAAATTCTGAATGAAGCAATAGCCGCTTACGAAGCCAAAAAGTATGAACAAGCATTGGCCTTATTCCGTGAGATAGACCATGATGCCGTAGCCCAAAATTATTTGGGATTCATGTATCAGAAGGGGTATGCGGTTAGGAAGGATTACAACAAGGCGGTGATGTGGTTTAGCAAGAGTGCCGAGCAGGGTAATGCAAATGCACAAAACAATCTGGGTTACATGTATGATATGGGACTTGGTGTTTTTAAGTCTTACTCCGTGGCTGTAAAGTGGTACCGAAAGGCTGCCGAGCAGGGCAATGCCGTTGCGGAGAACAATTTGGGATATATGTACGAGAATGGTCTTGGAGTGAAGAAAGATTACGCTGAGGCGGTCAAGTGGTATGGCAAGGCGGCAGAACAAGGCAATGCACGAGCGCAGAACAACCTGGGTGAAATGTACAGGAAAGGATATGGGGTGAAGAAAGACTACGCGGAGGCTGTAAGTTGGTTTCGCAAGGCCGCCGAGCAGGGCAACGCGAATGCACAGAACAACTTGGGATGGTGCTACTATAATGGCAAGGGGGTGCCGAAAGACCGGACGAAAGCCATCGAATGGTGGAAAAAAGCCGCTGATTTCGGCCATGTGGAGGCAATGAAAGAATTAAGAAAAATAGGCGAATCGTTCTGAAGATTTTCTATAGGGTTGCACGGAGCAGCTAAACTATCATGCACGGAAATATCCACACCCTCAGGCCGGGATATGTGCTGAGAAGCCCGGAGTATGCCTACCGGATTGAACGCGCTCTCGGGCAGGGAGGGTTCGGCATTACCTATCTTGCCGCAGCCGCCCTCAAGGTAGGGAATGTCTCGGTAAAGGTCAATTTTGCCATCAAGGAGCACTTCCTTGGCAGCGACTGCGAGCGCGAGCCGGATACGAGCCGGGTGGTCTACTCGAACCCTGCGAAAGACAGGGTGGAGAGTTCACGCAGGGACTTCGTTTCAGAGGCCAGCCGGCTGAGGAAAGTAGGGACGGGGCATGACAATATCGTCAAGGTCAATGAGGTCTTCGAGGCCAATAACACCGCCTACTACGTAATGGAGTACCTGGAGGGGGAGACCCTCCGGAGGTATGTGAAAAGCCGAGGGAGGCTGTCCGAGGATGAGATGCTGGCAATCATGAGGCCGGTGGCCGATGCGGTGGAGTATCTGCACCGGCACCGCATGACCCATCTTGACATCAAGCCCGACAATATCATGATAGCGCGGGATGAGACCGGCCGCACGCGCCCCGTGCTCATCGATTTCGGACTGTCGAAACATTATGACGAGCAGGGCAACCCGACATCAACTATCCATACGCTCGGATGCTCGGACGGCTACGCCCCGATAGAGCAGTATGCGGGCGTGACGAAGTTTTCTCCGGGAACTGACATATATGCCCTCGGAGCGACTATGTGGTTCTGCCTCACCGGGCGGGACCCGAAAAAGTCAACTGAATTATTAGGGGAGAGTTTGTCGGAGTCGTTGCCGGATGGTATCTCGGATGCCGTAAAGAGCATGATTGCCAATGCCACGAGAGCTAAGAGTCGCGACCGGAGCATTTCCCTCGATATAAAGGAGCAGACCACTCCCGACGAGTCCGGTGTGTCGACAGAGCTGATAGAGGCTGAGGCGGTGGGTGAGGCGGTGGCTGTCTCTCCTGAGCCTGCTGAGGAGCCGGACAGCAGCGCCATTCTGACCTCTGTAACAGAGACGGAGGATAACGAGTACATGCCGGAACCCGATAACGGCGGGTGGCTGCGCAAATACCCCTGGATTCTCGTAGTAGGTCTTGGCTTGGTGGTACTTATGATAATATACGCATTGCCGCATAGTTCTCAGAACGATGCTCCGGAAGAGGGGCTGACCCAAACTGAGACGGTCTTAGCTCAGGCCAAGGAGGCATACAACACCGGCCTGTATGACCGTGCTTTGGAACTGTTTCGCGAAATCAGCGATGACAAGGAGGCGCAGAATTATATGGGGTATATGTACAGGGAGGGGCGCGGCGTGAAGCAGGACTATGCGGAGGCCGCCGGGTGGTACCGCAAGAGCGCCGAGCAGGGGTATGCCTACGCTCAGTTTAATTTGGGCTATATGTATGAGCAGGGTCTCGGGGTGAACCAGGACTACGCCGAAGCTGCCGGGTGGTACCGCAAGAGCGCGGAGCAGGGCGATGCGGACGCTCAGTACAACTTAGGAGAAATGTATTGTGACGGGCGGGGAGTGAAAAAGGATTACGCCGAGGCGGCCAAGTGGTACCGTAAGAGCGCGGAGCAGGGGGATGCCGATGCTCAGAATAATCTTGGGAAAATGTATTATGACGGCTTGGGAGTGAAAAAGGATTATGCCGAGGCGGTCAAATGGTATCGCAAGAGCGCGGAACAGGGCAACGCTGTGGCGCAGTACAACTTGGGGTTCATGTACTATCATGGCCGCGGAGTGAAGCAGTCCGGCGAGAAGGCCATCGAATGGTGGAACAAGGCTGCGGCCCAGGGTGACAAGAACGCTATCAATGCCCTGGCCAAACATTCATGATGAGCGGGGAGTGACCTTGCAGAGCGGTTTCGTCCAAAAATCCCGAGGGTTCAAACAAGATGCGGCCCGAAATTTGGCGGAGCGGCTGACGGGTCTTAACTTCGCGTCAGAATCAAAATTAACAAGTAACAATAAAAACAGACATAATATGGAAACTACGAATCTGAACATCAATCCCGCTTCGGGAAATAAGTCCGAAAAGACTGAGAAGGCAAAGAATGTGGCCACTAAGGCTGCGCAGTTCGGCGGAGCCGCCGCGGTCGGTGTGGCAGGCACTCTGGCCGCTGAGGCCATGAGCAAGGATGCCGATGAGGCCGCAGCCGAGAACGCACCCCTCAATGCCGAAGATGCCGAGGCCAATACAGAGGCTAATCCCGAGGGCGCCGGGGAGGAGACCGCTGCGGGGACGCACGACCATGCGGAGGCTCCGGAGAGCGGCGAACTGACCGCCGAGGCTGTCACCGATTTCAACCCGAATGACATCGTGATCGATCCGGAGGAGGAAATCGCACTTGTGTCTCCGGAAAATCCCGACGAGTACACTGTCGTGGACGTTGTACTGACAGAGGAGGAACTCGGCGGCTCCCTGGAATCCGATATAGACCCTACGGTCGAAGAGCTTATCGCCGAAGTGGAGCCGGAGGTCGGCGAGGTGATGTACGGAGGGCCCGACGGCTGGGATGAGGTGGATGTCGATGGAACTCCTGATGACGATGAGCTGCTTATGGCCGACCAGGATGATGTGGCCGATGACATTGACATAGCTGACGACTTAGTAGGATAACAGCCGCTATGAACAGATTACTCTTATCTCTAATCGGAGCTGCGGTGATGCTGCTGTCAGCTCCGGCTGCGGCCTCCGCGCAGCAGACCCTCGAGGAGGCGACGGACAGCGTCAAGAATGTGCTTGCACTGGCCAAGAAGGGGGATGCGGCGGCGCAGAACGAGGTCGGCGGGTGGTATTACCGCGGCCGGCATGTGAAGCAGAACTACGAGGAGGCCCTCCGTTGGTGGGCCAAATCGGCTGAGCAGGGCAATGTGCAGGCCATAGGCAATATGGGGCTCTGCTATCGCACTGGCCACGGCATAGCCCCCGACTCGCTGAAGGCCACGCGCCTCTATCAGCGGTCGATCAAGGATGGCAACAAGGCTCTGTTTGACCGCAATGTGGAGCTGGCCGGGCAGGGGAGCGTGTTCAGCAACATGCTGATTGCCTCCTGCTATGAGAACGGTTTCGGCGTGCCGAAGGATGTGCTCAAGGCCGTGCCCTATCTCACTGCGGCCGCGGAGAAGAACTGCGTCCCCGCGCAGCGCGACCTCGGCGTGATTCTGCTCAATGCCAAGAAACCTGCTGAGGCGGCCTCCTGGTTCAAGAGGGGCACTGAGAACGGCGACATCCCCTGCACGTTCTTTTACGGCAAGATGCTCATCGAGGGCCTCGGTGTCGGAGCCGACAAGAAGGAGGGGGCGAATTATATTCTCAAAGCCGCCAATGCCGGTTTTCCCCAGGCGATGTACTATCTGGGCAACTGCTACAAGACCGGCAACGGGGTGACCCGCAATGCCGAGCAGGCCGTGAAGTGGTACAGCCTGGCTGCGGCCAAGGGGGTGCACAACGCCCAGTGGGCGTTGGCTCAGTGCTGCCGCGAGGGCGCGGGCACGCCCGTCAACTATGACCGTGCGCTCTACTGGTATGCCGAGGCGGCGGCCAAGGGACATTCGCGCGCGTTCAAGAATCTCATTACGGACTCTATACCCGGTTCGCCGTTTGTGGCCTATCTCAAAGGTATCAAGGCTTACGCGGCCAAGGACTATGACGAGGCGCTGAAGCAGTTCAAGGTCGTGGAGAAGGCCAAGATTGCCGACGGCAAGGTGATGACGGGGGCGATAATGGCCAATTCCTCATATACGGGCCACAACATGAAGAAGGGCATCAAGCTTCTTGACGAGGCTGCGAAAGAGAATCCGCAGGCTATGTATCTGTTGGGGGCGCTCTACGAGGCCGGCAAGGGTGTCGATAAGAACATGGCAGAGGCGGTGGCCTGGATGCGGAAGGGTGCCGAAGCGGGGTATGGCCCGGCGGAGTGCGCTCTTGCGGACATGTATTACGAGGGGCGCGGCGTGGAGCAAAGTTACGAGAAGGGGGTGGAATGGTATGCGAAGGCTGAGGCGCAGGGACGCCTGAGCGAGAATGCCGCCAAGCGTTACGCCGCATGCTACGAGAACGGCTGGGGAGGCCTGGAGGCCGACAAAGAGAAAGCGGCAGACCTCCTTGAGGTCGACCGCAAAAGCCGCATCCCCGACCTCCTGAAGCTGCTCTGACCCCCATACCCGCAATCCGTCCGCAGCGCGCGGAAGCACCGCGCAGGGGTGCCATAAATCAGGGCGCGAGGTATGGGCACCATAAATCAGGGTATCTTGTAGGGGCGCGATACATCGCGCCCACCAAAGGAGTGGCCAACACGCAGCAACGGCTGTCCCGGCCATGTCCCGTGCCGGGTAGAGGACGCGGTGGGCGCGATGTATCGCGCCCCTACCGGGACGGCGGGGACGTCCGATTTATCGCACCGAGGGGAATCTCGCGCAGCGGGACTTCTGTGAAAAGAATCTCACGCAGAGAACGCAGAGCCACTCCTGCGGGAAGCCGATGCGAAGCCCACAGCCGCGGAGCCCTCTGCGCCCTTCGCGAACTCTGCGAGAGCTTCTCCACCCGGGCTCCCCTCGCGCGAAGGCCCTTTCAGGCGAGGGTATCTCACGCAGAGTACGCAGAGAACGCAGAGCCACTGCTGCCGATACATGGCTCACCGGAGGAACATGCGCGTGATGAATAAGCGCGGAGTCCTCTGCGCCCTTCGCGAACTCTGCGAGAGCTTCTCCACCCGGGCTCCCCACACGCGGAGGCCCTTTTATAAGAGCTTCTCCCTCCGGGGCCAGTTGCCCCGGAGGGGCATAACAGCGTTATCCCCGGGTGAAACCCGGGGTGACGCCCCACCACCCGAACATCACCCCGGAGGGGTGACACAAAAAACATTTAGATTGATTGTAGGAGGTAAGACTATTCAACAAGTAATGAAAGACATGTTTCGTCTCGGATATGTGAGGTCCGTTTTGACTGCTTTGATATATTTCACGGCAGTTTTATCTTTTGGTCAAAGTTTTGAATTGACCAAGATGGAACATATCCCAACGGATCTGACTGCGTCCACACAATCCCGTGTCGACCTAAATGGAGTAAAATGCGGTCTTGTGAAGGTGCAATGCGTGTTGGAGGGTGTGACTTTCTCCGGGAATGTCATTGGAAAGGTGGAGGAAAAGGAGGGGGAATATTGGGTGTATATGACCAACGGCTCGAAATTCCTGTCAATCAATCACCCAAAACTTCTTCCGCTCAATGTCGCTTTCATGGAATTCTTAGGAAGTGAAATTAAATCCGGATACACCTATCGCATGATATTATCCATCCCGAAAGCATTATACAATGCCCTTGTGCTTCCGTCCGGAGAACCCTCAATTCAAGAAAGCGAAACCGATGTTGCGACGCCACCGAATACCAAAATCTCCGGATTTGTTAAGGACAAACATGGTGATGAATTGATTGGATGCACAGTGATGTTGAAAAATTCAGGTGAAGGTACCGCAGCTGATATTTACGGGTTTTATGAGCTGAGGAAGGTATCACCGGGATCAACCGTACAATTTAGATACGTGGGTTTTAAAACCAAGGAGGTTACATTTACTGGTAAAATCCCGCCTGAGTTCAATGTGACGCTCAAAAGGGGACACGGCACTGAAAAGGAGGAATTTTTTTATGACCCGAACGATAAAAGCGAATATTTTGATTTGAAAGGCAATAAACTGGCATCACGTCCGTCTAAGAAAGGCACGTATATACGTGTGTCGGACGGCAAAGCGGAAAGATTTTCGGTGAATTGAGAATAGGAGTTGCCTGGCAAATATTCAGAATTTTTAAATGACTTTCAGATGGGAAATTATATTATACGATTATCAGCTCTTCTGATGTTGCTATTCACCGGTATCGGAGTAACGTTGCAAGCCCGGGAGTGCGGGGACGAGTCTTTTGAGACTGCTTGTGCGGGCTATGAAAAATTTGGGATAAATCCGCCGATATACATCAAGAGTATTGTCGGCACATATACCTGGAATGGGGATTTTGAGTCTGCACTGGAGATTCTTGACAGTGCGATGAGCGAGAATCCGGATAATTCCATTTTATATGGGCTGCGCGGATACGTATATGACAAAATGAGGGAAAATGACAAGTCGGAGGCTGACTATCGTAAGGCTGCATCCCTCCCGGGTGCGGATTATGAGACTCTGAAGAACGCGGTCAAGAAAATCTATAGAATCGGAGAATGAGATTGATGGCAATGACCCCGAGGCCAAAGCCGCCAGACAAGTTGTCAGGGTCAACTATATGGAAGCTGCCAAAGCCATAGGAGAACAAGCCATGTCCCTTTATGAAGTCGACACCGAGTTGGAGGATTTTATTGACCATATCAATGGCTTCCTGAAACTTTACGGCCCGGAGAATTAACCCCGCATCCAATAACATATTTAGATACCTGCACATTATGAAATCAGTGAGGAAATTAGTTATCTTTGTTTTGCTGCTGTCGGCTGCGCTGGCGCCCGCGCTCGGCGCGGCGCATGAGCTGAAGGTTGTGAGCGTCACTGCGGAGCAGAACGGGATGGACCCGGCGGCTGTGCCGCGTGATCTGAATGGCAATAAGTGCGTGCCGATTGTGGTGATGCTCAATAATCCGGGCGTGTCATTCTCCGGAAATATCGCCGGTGAGCCGGAGTTCAAAACCAATGAGTATTGGGTGTATGTGTCACCGGGGGCCAAGGAGCTGGAAATCAGTTATCCGGATTTCAAGCCCACAAAGGTTAAATTCAAAGACTTAGGTGTCAGTGAAACAACTGCCAAGACCACTTACGGGTTGAGACTGTCCTTCCCTGTGGACTTGATTACAGACGAGACGGAATTGTCGGCTGAGGAGATGTATGATATAGGAGTGGGCTACATGGAGCGCCGCGACAACCAGTATATCCGCTGGATGACTAAGGCAGCCGATATGGGGCATCCCAACGCCATGTATTATCTCGGGTCGTGCTATCTTTATGGCAACGGCGTGCCGAAGGATAAGGAGAAGGGCCTGGCGATGCTGGAGCAATCGGCTGAAAAAGGACTCATGGAGTCGTCAGAACTATTAGGCCTGTACTACAATACGTTAGGCAAGGACAAGAAGAAAGCTAAAATGTGGTATGAAAAGGCCGAGCAGCAGCGCAAGGCCTCCGGGGCCGCAAATTGAGCCGGGTATCTACCCTCTAAGCAACCGCCCCGCTTCCGGATGTCCGGAGGCGGGGCGGTGTGTGTCAGGCCGATAGGGGCCGGGTCAGAGGTTGACCTTGGTGGCTTTGCCGCCGGCGACTTTGATGTGGAGGCCTTTGGAGGGGTTCGTTACGCGGATGCCCTGGAGGGTGTAGTAGGCCGGCTCTTCGTCCGTGAGGCCGGAGGCCGGAAGGGTGTCTACGCCTACTGTCTGGTTGACTTTGCCGATGCGGGCCGGGGCGTAGGTGATCACGTCGTCATCCTCCTTCTCCATGCTGGTGGAGGGGTCTTTGGAGTAGCTGTCGAAGACGTTGTCAAAGTATGAGGGGTCGTACGGGGTGCCTCCGACAGGGCTGGTGCCGTACTGGTCGATATACATTACACCGATGCCGCACTGGCGGATATCTTCGGCGGTGATGCCCAGCAGCGAGAGGGGGAAGGTCCATTCGTAGAAGGTGTGGGCAGAGTCGGAGATCTCGCTGCGCAGGTCGATGAAGCCGTCGTTGCCGCGCAGGAGGTCGGGGTCGTATTCAAAGTCGTCCTGGCCCCATATCTCGGTGATGGAGGGGAGCAGGCCGTCGGCGTAGCCGTAGTAGCGCCCGGGGATGGTCTTGCAGTAGGCCGGCGAGTAGCTGGCATGGCCGTCGGGGGTGGGGATGAAGAAGCCGGGGGTGCCTACGCCCGGTTTGGTGGAGCCGATCCAGACGGCGTCTACGCCGTTGTCGAATTTGAAGCCGCTGCCGTTTTCCTGCCAGATGGGGCCGCGGCCATCGATGCGGCCGTCAAAAGATTCGTCGGGGTCGAGGTCAAAGGCCCAGATCATGGCGCCATCCATGTTGTAGGGCTTGGATTCGCCGGGCTGCTGGCCTTCGCCCCATTTGTCCCATACGGTGTAGACGAACTGGGCGCCGAGGTAGAGGTTGGTCTCGTCATAGGCGGCATAGATGGCGTAGGAGTCGACTACGGGACGCTCATGCTTGCCTTTGAAGGCCATGCATACGTCGCGGGCCACGCCCCGGGCGATGAGGTCGTCTTCGGTCCAGTTGGTAAGGGCTGTGGTAGACTTCTGGTCGCTGAAGTTCATGGTGAGCGTCTTGTTGGTGCCGCAGCGTCCGTCGGGGTTGACGAGGTAATAGTCGGTGATGAGATTATTGCCGTTCTGGACGGGGTAGGGGTTGCGCTTGGTGAAGCGGTAGGAGGCGCGGGCCTCCTTGCCATTGTTGACGGCGAGCACGTTGAGGTCGGTGGTCTCGGTCAGCGTGATGGGGGAGGTATAGAGGGTTGAGGAAGGGGTGGCCTCCGAGCCGTCGGTGGTGTAGTAGATGACTCCGGCGGGGGTAGCGGTGAGGGTGACGGTGAGGGTCTCGGTGAAGCGTGTGCCGGAGGCGGGGGTGACGCTGAGCGAGGGGAGGTCGGGGTCGACGGCGTATGCGCCGAGGTCGGTCACGGGACCTTTGCCGGACTGGCCTTGGTAGAGGTGGCCGTCGATGAATCCGCCGGTGTAGTCGGCGGTCTGTGATGAGCCTGCGGCGTTGCAGAAGACTGCTCCGGCCACGGTTTGGCCGCCATCGCCGGCGAATGTGTACTTCCAGACATCGCCCTCGACGTGGGTCATGGCCACACCGGGCCAGGAGGTGGAGGGGGTGGACCAGTAATGGACGTTGACCTGCTCCCACTGCGACAGGGAGTTGTCGTAATAGATTGTTGTGTCGGCCCATGCGCCTTGTGACATGGCGGCAGCGAGGGCCATGGCTCCGATGATTTTTTTCATAAGAGACGGTTGATGATGTAAGAATTTAAAGCCTTGGAGAGGAGGAGAGGATTCTCCTTTCCGGCATCAAAATTAGTGAAATAATCTCAATCCTGCAAATTCGGGCTGCACGCCTTCGGGTGCAGGTGTAATGACCTCACGCTGCGCATCACCGCAGGGGGCAGGGAGGGGTTGGATAAACGGGAGATTTTCGTTAACTTTGCGGATGGATCAGCTAAGGAGAATAGCGTAAAAAGAGAGGGAAGATGAAAAAGCCTGTCAGATACCCGGTCGGAGAGCAATCCTTTGAGCAGCTGCGCAAGGGGGGATTCCTGTATGTGGACAAGACGCGATACCTCGAACTGATAGCCGATGGCTCGAAGTATTACTTCCTCGGGCGCCCGCGCCGCTTCGGCAAAAGCCTTTTTCTCTCCACCCTCAAGTGCTTCTTCGAAGGGAGGCGGGAGCTCTTCAAGGGCCTTTACATTGACTCTGCCGACTGGGACTGGGAGCCGCATCCGGTACTGTATCTCGACCTCAATATCGTCAAGTACCGGGAAGAGGGGGAGCTTGAGGCCCTGATAGAGGACCGGTTGCGCACATGGGAACATGCCTATGGCATAGAGCCGCAGGTGGCCAATCATTCCGTGAGATTCTCAAATGTAATACGCGCTGCGTACGAGGCTACAGGCAAGGGGGTGGTAATCCTTGTCGATGAATGCGATAAGCCGCTGGTCAACAACCTGCACAATCGCGAGCACTTTGAGAGGTACCGCGACAAACTCGCCGAACTCTACTCCAATTTCAAGAGTTCGGCCCAGTACATCCGGCTCGTCTTCCTGACGGGTGTGAGCCGCTTTGGCAAGCTCAGCGTGTTCTCCGGTCTCAACAATATCTCCGACATCTCCTTGCAGCGCCGCTACGCAGCCATCTGCGGCATCACCGAGCAGGAGCTCCTCGACAATTTCCAGGAAGGAATCTGCATGATGGCCGATGTGCTTGGGAAGACCAGGAATGAAATCATTTCCCGTCTCAAGCGTCGTTATGACGGCTACCACTTCAGCGGTGTCTCGCCGGACGTATATAACCCCTTCTCTCTGTTGAATACATTTTCTGCCGAGGAGTTCCGCAACTATTGGATAGAGTCGGGCACGCCTACGTTGCTCGTAGAGCAGCTGAAGAGGGAGCATGTGGACCTGGAAGCGCTGACTACGTCCAGGAAGGATGCAACCGAACTTGCGGGGCTTGACCTCGACCGCATGGATCCGGTGGCGCTCTTCTACCAGACGGGCTACCTCACCATCAAGAGCTACGACGAGGATTCGGAGCTATACCGTCTGGGCTATCCCAACGAGGAGGTGACGGAAGGCTTCTTCAAATATATCCTCCCTTTTTACACAAACCTCCAAAACACCAGCCCGATGGCCTTTGTCGTTGACCTGGTTGCGGAGCTGAGGCGCGGTGATGTTGACGCGATGATGAAGCGGCTGCAGTCGCTGTTCGCAGGGCTCTCTTACGATATGGAGATCAAGGGGGAGAAAGATGTCCGCAACGCTCTCTACATCCTTTTCAAGCTCGTGGGCCTGCGGACTGACGTGGAATACCGCACCTCCGACGGCCGCATCGACATCCTCGTGCGCATCGATGAGTACGTCTACATCATGGAGCTGAAATATGACCGGACCGCCGAGGAGGCCCTCGACCAGATCAAGCGCAAGGAGTACTCCCTGCCCTGGGCCGCCGACCATCGCGAGGTCATAGCCATTGGCATCAACTACTCCTCCGGGGAGCGCCGCATCAACTCCTGGCTCTCCGAGTGCCTCTGAGTCCACTGCGGCTGAGCTCCACCGAAAATAAGGCTTGTGCCGCGTCCGGTCATGCACCTTGCAATAGGTTGGCGAGGGCGCTGATGATTTTACTTATTCAGCCTTAGACCCCATCTCATAAAATTTTATGAGATGGGGTCTTAATAGAGATTCAAAATCCTCCGGTTTAACTTCAGTACGTTCAGTAGGGAAGATTGTGGATGTTGCCAAATTGGTTTTGCGGCATAACAGTTCATCAAGCGTGACATCGAAAGATTTATAATTCGGGCTTACTGCCATGGGATAATACACATACACATCTTTGTCTTGACCAATACGATATGCACGGTCAGTAGCTTGATTTTCTTTGGCCGGATTCCAATGGCGGCTGTAATGGATGACATGATTTGCGGCCGTTACGTTCAATCCCATTCCTGCGGCTACCGGAGACATGATGATAACGCCAAAACCAGGTCGGCTTTGGAACTCATCAATTGCACCTTGGCGCGACAGCTTTCCCACGGCCGTTGCCGCAGACGTGTCGCCATTGATTATCCTGGCCGTGTATCCAAATCTTTCTCTTACCACCCGTTGAAGCATCCTCTGTGTCTCTTTCCTCTCTGCAAAGAGAATAGCTTTCTCGGAGGCTGCACGGATTTTGTCAAGAAAAGACATGGTCGCCATGAGTCTCGCAGCGCTGGCAATCAGTTCCTCAGGTGTGTGTGAGGCCAGACTGCCGGTGTGGAGGAATGGATGCTCTGACACTTCCCTTATTCCCATGATTGTGACAAGCATGTGCCCTTTTACTGAGGGGTCATACGAGGCAGCCACGTGGCGATATGCCTTATCCTGGAGAGAGGGCATATTGATAGGTTGTTTAATTTCGTATTTGGCAGGCAAATCCTTTGCGGCATCTGTTTTAAGGCGCCGCATGAAATAGACTCCAAGGAGATTATGAATTTCGTTGCCGAGTGCTATGAGGTCTGTATCCTCATCCTTCAGGGGGTGCTGATACTTTTTGGCAAACTCTTTGGCATTTCCCAGCAAGCCCGGCACACAGAAATCCATTATGCACCAAAGGTCCAGAAGGGTATTCTCTACCGGTGTGCCCGTCATGGCGATTCTGAATGTGCTTTTCAATGCTTTGACAGCATTTGTGACAAGGGTGCCGGGTGTTTTCACTTTCTGGGCCTCATCCAAAACTACAATGTCGAAATTGACTGCGCAAAAATTAAGCTGACAGTTTCTCACCGTCTCATAATTTGTGATAATCAGTTCGCAGGACTGCATCCTGTCAATGGTTTGCTTGTCAAACTTCCTGGGAACCTGGGCAGATGAAAGAATAGTGACGGCCATAGGTTTGTTAAAAAACTTGCAATATTCATTTTGCCAGTTTTCTATCAAGGATACCGGCGCCACTATGAGATATGGTTTATGTCCTGGATTGGCCTGTGCGTGCCAATCCAAGAAATAGAGCAATTGTAAAGTCTTGCCAAGCCCCATATCATCAGCCATCAGAGCGCCGGGGGCATTATGACACAAAAGGTGCTGGAACCATGCCACCCCTTCCTCTTGATGCTTCTTAAGGGTGAATCCAGTTCGAAGGTTGTTATTGGGATATAACTTGTAGGTGATCTCTGCCTTGACAGTATCGCTACCGATAGCGTACCCGGTAATTTCTGCGTTCTCCTCTATAATAAGCACCTTTTTGCCATTTCCGTCATCTTCTATTTTGACAGGTCTATTGGGATTGGCAATCTGTTTGCGTGCCATTTCAGCTAAGAATATGGCATCTTTGATATCCATTTCAACATCGGCAAATTGACAAATACTTCTTCCCCTTTCCTGGGCATCCTTAATCGCAGATTCTAAAGAAGCGAGGGCTTCTGCCGACTCAATGGTCACATTTGCAGTGCCATACACCGGATGCTCTACGGCTGCGCCAGCGATCCATACGGATTTATACGGAGATACAAACGGGTAGAACCTCGGCTTATAGAAACCCAGGTCAATAACCCGTTCACTATAGAACTCGGACAAGTCAAACTGGTCGGGATCGAAAAATTCCGTAGGATAATTTATGATTCGCTGTATCTCATCCTTATCTGTGAAACGGCAACCACGCTTCTTTATGTGGTCAAGATTTTTCTTTTGTTCTTCGGATAATACTATTCTGGTGCGGTTGCCCTCCTCATCAGCCACGGGATACACATCCAGCAAGCGACGTTGACGGTCAAATACACGTTTAAAATTATCGTTCTCTTTAATATCAAGTGAGGGCAGGATTTTCAAATCCTCACCCTCTCTTGAAAGATCAAGCTTTATCTTTTCCGGGGTGCAAACGTTTTCTGCTTCAAGATATGGGTCAAGGAAAACTTTTGCTTCCCGGGCAGCTTTTTTGATTTCTGCGAATTTACGCAGCGTATATTCAAATGTCTTGAATTCTGCATCAATAGAGTTGTAGCGGTCCACAAGTTGCTTGAGACGGTATTGCTCATCAGAGAGTGTGAATTTCCTTCCGTCTGACAAATTTATTTCTGTGCCGCACACAACTGCTGAGAGGAGTTCGCCATCCGGGACATGGGTGAGATAATCAATACAATACTTGAACTCCGCACTTTTGAAATCACCCTCGCTGCGAAGCCTTATACCCCAAGGGTATTTTGGAGGCAATCCAAGCAGAAGGCGGTCATCCTCATCTAAATATTGCATGGATTCGTATGGGACGAAACATCCTTCTTTATCGTATGTAGCCTGGCCATTGTCTGCCAATGCTGCCAGTGCCATATAATAAATGCACGCATCGGTCGCATCCCATTCTTTGAAATGCAGCAGATGCCCGTTGGGCAGCTCCACGGAGAGTTTGTATCCTTGATTATTTCGGGTGATGGTGAGCATATTAATTGGTGTGAATGACAATTTGTGAGCTATTTAAGGGGGCAAACACAGTATCAGGCTTTCTCCAGGTCAGTTTTCCTAAGGAGTAAAGGGTGGGAGAATCAGCGCGCACTTCGTTCTGAACGGCGAATTTTACTTCAAACATTTTTTCTGAATTGTGACTCGAGACCATCCAAATACTGCACTTTGCTATTTTCTTCACAGGATTAGGGCATAAGTAATATGTACGTCCGGAGGCCTTTACAAAAAGGCAGACATACTTTGAGTCAGCAATCACACGCACACTGTTATTGAATACCCACTTGCTTTGTATGCCGCTGATACCAGTCCTGATGCGCGACCCGGGATGAGGTATCCCGGATTCGGAGGGAGTTGTGATTTCATCTCCTTTGAATAGTGATGGCTGCGCAGCAACACGACTCTCAGCTTTTACAGAGGCGCCCTCCGGTGATAGGCCGCGGGAGGAATGGCAGGCAGCGGTTGCCGCGGTATCCGCTGCTTCATATGGGCCCTGTTTAATCTTCTCTCCGGCCCGCACTTCCATTTTAGCACGCATCCACAATCTGAATCGGTTTTCCCACTCACCTTGATGGGTGATTCTCCCCTCATCGGAAAAGTCATAGCTCCATGATGACACCTTCTCAACGGCCATGCCGATACTCGTCGCTTTCAAATCACCGGTGGTTTCAATATATTTCTTCGCTTTGATTGATCGGACCATAGGATGATTGGAATTATATATATAAAGGGAGCCTATGTCTGAAAATTCCACGAAAACTTTATCTTTCATGAAAAGCACCAGAGCCGCAGTGGTGGCTACTCTTGAATTTGTTTCAATAAAGCATTTCCCCAGAAGGGGGGCAACATTGCTGTCGCTTTTTAATTTTGCTTTTGTGGCCATGGAGCCCACTATCCGAAAATCGGACACATTCTGCACGTATTCAAGCCAGCACTTCCTTCTCCTGGGATCCTGAACACAAATGTCAAAGAATGCCTCAACACTCTTCCGGGCATACCATGCCGTGACAAGGTCTTTGGCTTTTCTCAGAAGCTCCTTTTCCTCAGGAGAAGCGCCTGCGAATGGCGTCCATGTGGTCGAATCGTTGATGTCTCCTAAAACTCTTCTCGCAATTCTGCTCACATTTGTCTGGAGCAATGCGTCTTCCATATTGTCCGCGTCTTCAATCATATGAGCGAAGACAAGTTTCTTTGTCCTGTCAAGACTATGTTTTTGAGCAAACAATTCCTCAAGATACCCATAGTCAGGCAGTGCGGTCTTTCTGACATAGTCTATGATAACGTCAGAGAAATATGGGAAGGAAAGTGCTGCGGGCTTGTATCCCAATTGGAGGGGAGCGTCCTCAAGCAGCATTGATTTGGCGCGAAGCAACGCTGATAATCTTGCCGGACCCGATGTGTCAAATAAGTCCATGCTGCTCTTCAGCTGATGATATCTCTTGATGCTGCCGACATATTCTCTCAAATGTTTTTTCAAAATCCGGCATGCATGGTCCCGAATCTGCTCAGAGCAGGTATTCCAAGAATTCATCAGGAAGAACACAATACCGTTAATGAATAAATCGCGCCAATCGTTTTCCAATAATCCTATGGCAAAATTGAATTGGCTTTGAGAATTTTGAAAACGGCCTAAGTGATAGGAAATAATTCTCAGCTCCGCTAAACTCCACTCCGCACGGCCGTTGGTAATTGCTCTTTTTATCTTTTTGATAACCTCGTCAACCGACTGCCGACTAAACTCCGGACGTTTGCCATCCGATTGCATCCGGTCCTCAATATCTTTCAGTCTGCGTGCAGCGCGTTTGAGAATCCTCCCGGTTTCGATATTGTTCTCAATCTCGATGCTTTGCAAAGCAAAATCTGACAACGTGCTTTTGTCAATATCCAGCAGATGGAATGCGTCGTCCTTCATTTCATCCCCCGGTTTTCAGTTATGACTTCAAGCTGCTTCTCAGCATTGGTACGCACACGGAATTCCACGCGGCGTGAAAGTTCCTTATCCTCCACACCGTTTCTAAGAATGGGATGGCTGGATGAGAGGCCATTCGCGGTAATGAAGTTTTTAGCCCATTCTATTTGGTCGGGATGCATCAGGCCCATGCAATATTCCAAAACCGCTCTGGTCCTGTTCTGTGACAGCTCCATGTTATGGAAATATGCCCCGTTGCTGTCAGTGTGTCCCTCAATACGGATTTCTTCAATATTATCACGATACTCAGGTTTGTTCAGGATGGCAATGTAACGAGGATAAAAGTCATTGAGGATTTCCTTAAAACTCGGTTTTAGTATGGCCATATTGTTATCAAACAACATCGCCGGTTCTTGAAAGCGCACACATAAAGTCGAGTCGATTACCGCTCTCCATACCGGCAAGTCGTCTTTGAATTCGGCTTGGAGGTCGATATAGAGCTGTGTTTTTATCCGGTCGTACTTCTTGACAATTTCTTCATCCTGTTCCGCTTTCTCTTGAACTTGAAGCATGGCTCCCATCAGAAGAAGAATAAAAATGAAGAGCAGTCCGGCCATCAGGTCTCCTGTCGAGAGTGCAAATACATTCTCGGCACTCCCTTGCACATGTTTGACCCTTTTCTTCATTAGCGTTTACGATTTACTGTGTCTACAAGCATTTCGACCATCTCATTTTGCTGCTGAATTGTAGAGGCCAGAGCATCAGTGGTGTTAGTGAGATTAGTGGTATATGCCTCAAGATAACGTTGAATAGAACTTCTTACTGAATTGCTGTATTCGTTTAAGCCAGCTTGGATCTGGGAGAATATCTGACCCAACCCGGTACGTATAATTTCAAATTTCCGCGCATACTCTTCCGAAGTGCTGCCTGCAGCCTCCAACAGTCCGGTAATATCGTTAAGTTTCCTGCCTGTTTCGGTTTGAATGCGTTCAAGAGTTGAGGCATAGTCGGATTGCCCCTTGCGGAACAATTCAGTGGCGCTGCTGATGTCACTTGTTATTGTCCGGAGATTAAATGTGGTGCTTGCAATGTTATTCTGAGCCTGCTGGAATGAGTTCATTGTTCCGGCTACTGCCTCGTTGGTCGTAGTGATATGGTCTATGGACTTATCAAAACTATAGAGCAAATTTTCAGTTTGTTTTATAATAGCTTGTGAAGAGACTTCCCATGACTCGCTCATCTGTGAGATTATTTTCTTAACTTCACTCGTTGTACCCTCTTGAAGCGCTAGTAAATCAGTCTGCTTGGCCGCCAGGTCAGAAGACATCGTTTGCACAGAGGTTTGCATCATTGAAGAAATCCGGTCCATGGTGCTTTGAAGCGAGGCATTCATCTCAGAAGAAGATTTTGCCATCTTCTCAATCAAATCTTTAGATGATTGTTCAGATGACTGTGTTATGTGCGCCATGACTTCTTTTACTTCCGTAATAGCATTGCTTACCGATGTGGTTGCAAATACGATCTGCTCCTGCATTTGTCGCATTGCTGAGGAATTGGCTGATGCCGAAGAAGCGGAGATTTCCTTTATGGAGTCCTTGACTTCTGTTATGGTAAATTGAAGAACATCCGATATCTTAGCCATACTTTGTGGAAAATCACCTATCGCCTTAGTGGCAGATCCTAAAGACAATGCCAAGTTTTCCAGTTCATCTGTTGCATTCTTGGAAAGAGATGCTTTGAAATCCTCCATGATTCCCATAAGACTCTCTTTTAGGTCTTTGACTGCACGCTCTATCAGATCATTAGCCGGGTTTGATACCTGCACGGCCATCCGGTCGATATGTTCAACAACCGACTTGGTTGTCGCATCAACGCTTTCCATAAGAGGAATGAGCCTCTGCTGCATTTGGCGGGACAGCGTCTCATCAAGCCGGTCATTAAGCTCAAGGGCTAAGTCTGTGGAGAAAGACTTGAGGGCTTTAGTCTGCTCTTGATTGTTCATTAGAATTTCCCGGATAGCATGGGAAATTGGGACATTTCTTTCTTCATGGCCTTGATATTGCAGGAATGGTTTGAGTTTATCATACAACGCTTCAGTGGCGCTGTGGAATTGGTCTGCCATCTCTTTGGTGGCTTTTTCCATTATGACTTGCTGAGTATGGGCCGACAGTTCTACATCATCAATATAGTTTTCGGCATCCAGCTTCTCGCAAAAATCAAATAGGATTTTTGACAAGGCATTCCGAAGTTGCTTCTCAATGATAGTGTATATGAGTGATGCTCCCATGCCTATCAGTGAGGTTAGGAAAGCTGTGCCCATTCCGCTGAGAAGAACTTGAATGCTGTGCTGTATCTGGGCAGTTGTGGAGTTGTCGAAATTCTGTATGCCAAATGTCAATCCAAGGAATGTGCCTAAGAGCCCCAGGCCCACAAGTGTTCCGGAGCCGGCATCGATTATCTTGGTATTGATGCCGCACGCCTTGCACACTGTGAATTCTGAGAAGAATTCGGATGCGGGGATATTGCTCTTTAAATGTCCGTTTATCCTAATCTTAATTGAACTCTCATAAGCTTGCTCCAGGCTGCCAAGCCTGGAGGATCTAAGAGACGCAAGCAAATTGTCAGAATCGAATGCCTTCCTGACTGTATTGGTTCCATATAATTTTATACGCCATGCATTTCTGAGAAGCCATATGAAGGCTCCGGCTATTATTATGCATGATATGACGGTTATCTGATCTAAGGTCATAAGTAGCTCAGAAATAAACTTTTATAAAGATTGGCTGGGGTAACAGGAGTTTTCGAAAGTGTGTCTAAGAAGAGGGTGTGTCAAGAGTGACATTGCAAAGTTAATAAATTATTTTGGAATTTCCGATACAGCAGGAATTTTTGTGTTGCAACCCGACATGGCACGTGGTCGGAGCGGAACTAATGCCACGGCGGTTTTGTTTTATTGTCAGTACATAGACTGACTCATCATGAAAAGAAATTCCGTTCGCCCCTTTGCGGGCTTCTTCCCGTTGGCCCTCCTCTTTGTGTTGTGCCTCTGCTCGTGCGCTGCTGCCCGGGCGCAGAGCTACAATGAGCTGCGTGAGCGCTATAAGCTCAAGGATGGCAAGATTATGGCTATCGATGGTTCGCGCCCTACGCAGGAGGAGATTGACTCGGTGCAGAATGTGCTGTCGGCCTTCTATTTCGACCAGTTCCGCCATGTTGAGGACCCCTCGGCCCCCTTCTTCATGTTCATGAGCCGCGAGGCGAGCCTGTCGATGGGCATCGGCGGGTCGGTGCGCATCAAGACGCGATACGAGTGGGGCGGCGTTACGCCGGTCAACGGCCTGATGCCGGCTATGATCCCGATGACTCCCAATCCGGCCCGCTCAAGCCGCCTGAGCGCCAATGCTGCGGGCACGGAGCTCTTCTTCCGGGTCATCGGCCGCAACAGGAAGATAGGGGATTTCCAGCTGTTCATCCAGGCGCAGTTCTCGGGCTACAATTATGTGGATTTCAAACTCAAGAAGGCCTACGCGACAATCAGGGACTTTACCGTCGGCCTGGCTACGAGCACTTTCACCGACCCGATGGCGCAGGCTCCCGATTTCGATGCTGTGGGCATCCCTAACAAGTTTGACGACAGCAAGGTGCTGGTGCGCTACATGCCGACTTTCCGCGGCCGTTACAGTGTGGGTGTCTCGCTGGAGTATCCCAAGGAGGCGACCGTGCAGTCTGTGCCGGGGGAGACGGAGCCTATTGACGTGTCGCTGCCCGATGTGGCGGCGCTGGTGCAGTATCAGTGGGATGCCAGGAGCCATGTGCGCCTCTCGGGCTTGGTCAGGACGTTGGGTTACCGCGACATGGTGGCAGCGAGGAACAAGAGGCTGGCGGGATGGGGTGTGCAGCTGAGTGCTGTGGGCAATCCCGACCCGCGCTGGACCCTCTACGGGGCGGCGAGCATAGGGCAGGGGATAGGGGGCGTCACCAACGACATGATGGCCGGGGCCTATGACCTCGTATGGGATCCGGAGGGACGCAGGGGAGTGCTCTACGCTCCGCAGTCGTGGGGATGGAACCTGGGGGTGCAATACAGCATCAGGCCCGGATGGTTTGTGGATGCCGCTGTGAGCCAGCAGCGCTACAATCCGCGCCATGCCGTCGAAGGGGATGAGTACAAGTCGGGGCTGTACGCCTTCGGGTGCATGTGTTACGACATCACGCCGCGCATCACCCTGGCGGGTCAGTTCACATGGGGTATGCGCCACAACTTCGACGGCGCGCACAAGGCGGCGCGCCAAGTGGAGGCTGTCGTGGCCTTCACATTCTGACGGGGCACGGGCGGCAGTGACGGTTTGGATAATCGGGGGATTTTCGTTAACTTTGCGGATGGATCAGCTAAGGAGAATAGCGTAAAAAGAAAGTGAATATGAAAAAGCCTGTCAGATACCCGGTCGGAGAGCAATCCTTTGAGCAGCTGCGCGAAGGAGGATTTCTGTATGTTGACAAGACGCGATACCTCGAATTGATAGCCGGAGGATCCAAGTATTACTTCCTGGGGCGTCCCCGCCGCTTCGGCAAAAGCCTTTTCCTCTCCACCCTAAAGTGCTTCTTCGAGGGGAGGCGGGAGCTCTTCAAGGGCCTTTATATCGACTCGACCGACTGGGACTGGACACCACATCCGGTGCTGTATCTCGACCTCAACATCGGCAGGTATCGTAAAGATGGCGAGATTGAAGACCTGCTTGATGAGAGGCTGTCCACTTGGGAAAAGACCTACGGCGTAGAGACGCGCGCGTCCAGCCACTCAGTGAGATTCTCAACCGTCATCCGCGCCGCGTACGAGTCCACCGGAAAACCCGTGGTCATACTTGTCGACGAGTACGACAAACCCCTTGTCAACAATCTGCATGACCGGGAGCGCTTCGAGATGTTTCGGGATTATCTTGCGTCTCTCTATTCTAATTTCAAGAGTTCTGCCCAATATATCCGTCTCGTCTTTCTGACCGGGGTCAGCCGCTTCGGCAAACTCAGCGTGTTCTCGGGTCTCAACAACATCTCAGACATCTCCTTTGACCTTGATTATGCTGCAATCTGCGGCATCACCGAGCAGGAGCTTCTCGACAATTTCGGGGAGGGAATCAAAACCCTCGGGGAGTTCCGGGGAAAAACACGCGAGGAGGTTGTCGCCCGGCTCAAGCGACGCTACGACGGATACCACTTTGCGGAGATTTCACCTGACATCTACAACCCCTTCTCTTTGCTGAACACCTTTGCCAAGAAGACCTATGGCAACTACTGGATAGAGTCGGGCACGCCTACGTTACTCGTCGAGCAGCTGAAGAGGGAGCATGTGGACCTGCAGAGGCTGACACCGGCCCGAAAGGATGCAACAGGGCTGTCAGGCCTGGATCTTGACCACATGGATCCTGTGGCGCTGTTCTACCAGACGGGCTACCTTACCATCAAAAGCTACGATGACGAGACGGGCCTCTTCCATCTTGGCTACCCGAACGAGGAGGTGACGGAGGGCTTTTTCAACTATATCCTTCCCTACTACGCCAATCTCCACAAAGAAAGTGCCATTGTCTTCGTGGTCGATCTCGTGGCGGAGCTGAGGCGCGGGGATGCGGATGCAGTGATGAAGCGTCTGCAGTCGCTGTTTGCCGGCATGCCTTACGATATGGAAATCAAGGGGGAGAAGGACGTGCGCAACGCCCTCTACATCCTTTTCAAGCTCGTGGGCCTGCGGACTGATGTGGAATACCGCACCTCCGACGGGCGCATCGACATCCTTGTCCGCACCGATGACTACGTCTATATTATGGAACTGAAATATGACCGGACCGCCGAGGAAGCTCTTGACCAGATCAAGCGCAAGGAGTACTCCCTGCCCTGGGCCGCCGGCCATCGCGAGGTCATAGCCATCGGCATCAACTACTCCTCCGGGGAGCGCCGCATCGACTCCTGGCTCTCCGAGCGCCTCTGAGACATAATTCGACGGCGCGCACAAGGCGGTGCCAGGTGGAGGCTGTCGTGCCCTTCACATTCTGACGCGCCGGCAAACAGTCTGAAAAATATGCGCTCCGGCGAACTTGCAAGTTCGCCGGAGCGCATTCTGTGTCAGGATGCTGTGTGGTTACCGCACTACAATTTTACGTCCTCTGGCAATGTAGATGCCGGGAGCCAGTCCTTCAGCGGAGGTGGCATTGCGGCGGACGATACAGCCGGTTGTCGAATAGATGTCGACCGGGGCGTGACCTTCACCGAAGATGGCGTCTATGCCTGAGTCGTCAGGAGAGTAGAGTACCTTGACCGGGCGCGATTCCAGACCGTTGGCATAGAGCACGGAGATGGCAACATCATGTTTGTCTTTGGTCTCGGGAATCTGGTATGTCGTGGCCTCAGCGGGGAGTTCGGCGCTCTTGCTGCCGTCGATGTACACGTTGTAATGTTTTATCGCTCCACCTCCGCGGTAATAGGTGATGTCATCTATCATAAAGAAGTAAGAGTCCCATGCGCCGGAGGTCTGACGGATTGCAAAATATTTGATGTCGTCAGGGAGGGTGACTTTTATCTCAGTCCATTCGCCGGAGGTGGCCTGCAGGTCGTCTGTCAGCTGCATGAAGCTGGAAATATTCTTGGAGGTAAGTGAGCCCCATACGCTGAATGTCTCAGGATAGGCATATCCATCGACCACATTGTTGTTGACCCAGAACGAGATTTCATTTTCCACACTGGGCAGCAGGGGGCTTATGACCCAGTTGTCCTGCTGGACTGCGTTCCAACCCGAGACCACGCGTGTGGAGGCCAGATAATGGTCGCCGCTGCGGGGCGCGAGGTTAGGATAGGTGGCAGTCATGTCAGCGCCGGAGCCATCGCCTGTATAGTCGCGCGGAGCAAAGACGGTAAATGCATACCGGGTGTTCTCGACAGGGTTGGCCATTCCGGAGAAAAGGCCCTGCACGGTGCCTTCGTCACCGTCAAACATGGTCCAGTCGCCCACTCCTTCGGTAATCCAGGGGGTGTAGGATTCGAAATCCTCCACAACTTTTTCGGGCGTGGTCTCGGGCGCGGTCCAGCTGAGCAAGCCGGTCTCGTTGCTTATCTCCACATTTCCGGGGGATTTTGCATCGGAGGCGATTACTGAGATGGTGTGAGGGGCCTCATTGTCGGCTGCGCACTCGTCATCAGGATAGGCTACCATAGCAGTGAGCACTATGTCCTTCGACTCATATTCGGAAGAGGGAGAGAAATCCACAGTGAAGGCTGCATCGCCAAGAGCCTTGAGGCTTGCGACATCCTTCTTCCATATTTCGGTGCCATCCTCAAGAAGCGCTACAGAGAAATTCTCAGCAGGGCATTCGCCCGTATTCTTCACAGTCATGCTTACTTTGGCCGGCTCGTCGGCGAGGCCCGCATAAACTGCAGAAGGAGCGGATATTTCAACTGAGAGGTTATGCTTATAGAGGTCGATGACCTTGATGTTGTCAATCCATGCGGAGCCATATTCCCAGGTAGTGTCGTCCATGGCGTCAAACTCAAGATGGAAGGCGATATTGACATACTCGCCCTTCTCGACATCGGCCATCGGGAACTGCAGGGTCTTCCAGGCTTCCGAGATTGCCACGTCGCCGAGAGATACTTTCGCGCCTTCGGATGTGAGGGCATAAACCGATACTGCTTTAACACCGCTGTTCCCCTTGATGTCAAAGAGAAGGGTGGGATTGGAAGCGCTGTCTGTGATGATCTTGCCCGAGATGATATCCTGCTCCTCATCATTGGTGGCATAGTTGTCAATTTCGAGACAGAAGCCGTCGCCATCCGAGGAATCCATTGCCGGGTATGCGGCGACGTTCACATTGCGTTTGTTGAGAAAATGCCAGAACTTTTCGTAAGTTCCGCCGGCGAAATGCTCATCGAACGGGATCTTGTAGGCCTCGCCTGCGAGCAGGGTCGCGAGAGTTTTCTCGGCCTCCCCGATGGAGTTGGCCGGGGATACCATCCAGTATTTGAGCGACTGCGGGCCATGGGCAGCGTCGAAGTTGACAAGGTATTCATTCTGCGACACGGTGCCGATCTTGTCGCCCGGCACTTCGAAGCCGTAGGCCAGAGAGGCGTCATATATGATGTAGGAGACCTCTTCTGGAATGACCACGCCGCCGTGAGCGCCGACTGTGCCGACATTTTCCCACGTGAGTCTCACCTTGTCGCCTTCGGCACTCGCCTGCACTGACGCAAGGGGCGCCGGGGCATCGAAGCCTACCCATACTGTCGCGGAGGCATACTGCCCGAATTCATCATCGTTCCAAGGAGTCACGCGATACTCGTTATACTCAGCCATGGCCGTGTCATCTGTGAATTCCAGATCCTCGCCCGGAGCAACGTTCTCAAACGTCTTGATAATCACTCCTCCGCGCTTGACCACTATCTTCTGAAGCGGGCCGGAGATGGGGCTGCCGTCAATATTGGCGGCAGGAGCGGTGAAGCGGATTGCCACCCGATGCGCGCCGGTCTTGTCGGCCTGAAGCATGAGATCGGAGACCGCGCGGGGCGCGGTGGCCAGTGGGCCGGCCTCCATATAGATTGAGTCGACACGGAGTTTGTTCATCCAGGCATCGCTGACGGCATGCAGGCCGATATAATAGTCGCCGCTTGCAGCCACCGTCACGTTGTCGTTGGCGTGAGATTCAAACTTGTTTTCGGCCTGATTGAGCTGCATCAGCTGGAATGTCTCGAGGAGGGTAGTGGTCATTCCTTTGGCAGTCGGGGTCTTGCCCATCTTCACTTCCAGCTTCTCGGGGAGGTTGGATGTGTTGTTGGCCCGGACGACAACCTTGTATTTGCGGCGTGAATCCAGCCGGACCGCGGGTGAGATCAGCCAGTCGTCGGCATCCGCGGAGCCCCCTTGGTAATATGCGTAATGGTGGGCCGGGTCGTAAGCCCAGGTGGTGTTGTCATTGTTGCTGTCGTATGCTGTCCATAGGCGGAAATTCTCCGCCGTGCGGAAGTCTTCGAGGAAATCGGGAATCAGCGCCTCGCCGATATTGATGGCATTCGACACGGATTCGGGACTCTTCCTGCCATTGTTGTCAGCGACTACTCCGTAGCTGACCACCGAGAGGGATTCATAAGGAAGGATGTCTGTGAACTGGGTGCCGGACACGCCTTCGGCCACCAGGCCGCGCTCTCCGTTGACATAGCGGTATATGCTGTATGTGAGGTCGCCTATGAATCCGTCGTTTGCACCCGCAACGGGTGTCGCCCATGAAAGACTGAGGGTGCGGGGGTCGGAGGCTGTGGAGAGGGCAACGTTGCGGACCGGGAGAGGATAGTCATAGCCTGCCCATACAGACTCGTTGAGGGCCGGCCCGCGTCCTTTGCCGTTGCGGGCATAGACGGAGATGACGTTTGAGCCCTCAGAAGTGAGCTCAAGGGAGGCTGTCACTGTTTCTCCGGCGTTACCGACGCCGGTCTGCACATCCGCGCCGTTGCACTGTATGGCGTAGGCCAATTCGCCGGTGAGAGCATCGCCGTCTGATGTCGTGACGGGAAGGGTGAAGGTTAGTCCGGCTCTGCTCAGGCCGGTCATCTCTACTTGATAACCGGTCACGGCCCCCGGAGCCTCTCCGTCAATCTGCGCTTCGACCGGAGAGGTGAGCGCGTAAATGATGCCTGTATAGTTTCCGCAAAGGGTAGCCTCGCCCGTTGTCAGATTGACGGTATACATGCCGGTGTAGCCGTCCTTGTCAATGGCTGCCCAGTAGAATGTATTGTCGGCGGGTGAGATTTCGCCCCCTTGCATGAAGTAATTGCCGTTTGCGCCGGCAATTTCCAGGCCGGTGGGGCCAACACGGTTCTCAAATCCGTTGGAGGCGTTGATGGCATACAGGTATCCGTCGGTGGCGATACCGTATAAGATGCCATCGCTGAACCCGAGAGCCACGTATACGTTTGACATCGGCCCGACGGAGTTGCGCGTCATTGCCGCATAGTCAATGATTCCGAGTTCGTAGCCGTTAAAGTCTTTATTGTAGAATTCGCCATAGACCGTCCCGGTCCCGTAATCCTGGGCGGTAGCCAAAGCCACAAGCGAAAGGTCTGCCACAGATTTTTTCTCTTTGACGTTCCAGTCGCTGATGTCGAGAGAATACAGAGTAGCGGCGCGTTGCTCATCCATTGTCATCCCGTAGAAGATGCCCTCCTTGACGGCGCTTCCGTAGCAGAACTGCATGGATGCGTCCGTGGCCAAGGGGAAGCCGACGGGCGAGGAGGCCATGAAGGAGTAGATGCCGCGTCGGGACTTGTCGTTTTGCGGCCATTCCGCCATATAGGAGACATTACCCCATAGGAGCGTGCCGCCGGGCGCCTTGGCGGCCGCCCGTCTTTGCGTTCCGGCTGCTTTCATCTTCAGCTGTCCCGGCTCGGCACGCAGTCCTTTGTCAAAAGGCTGAGCCGCCGAAACCGAAGCCGCGGTCAAGACCAGCAGGCCGGTCGCAATCAGATTTCTGAATGCAATCATATTGTGTAGATTAATTAGTGAATGTTTTCAAAGGAGCTGAGCGCCGCCGACATCTCTTCAATTCTGACAGGGTGAAGAAGAATCTCTATGACGCGGGCCGGGAAATCCTCTTTGCAGTGGTTCTCGTTGGATGTGACGACAATCATTGGCGTGAGGATCTCCATGTTGCGCAGAGATCTGAAAATAGTTCCGTCGGCCAGCGATTCATCGGCGATTATCAAATCTGAGCGGGTATGGCGCCGCCAGAACTCACGGAAGCCTCTCCATGTGTCGATGACGGCTATGTTTCGATATTTTTGTCTGCTGACTGATACGAGCCGCACAAGCTCATTGGCAGTGTGATATTCGTCTTCCAGCAGAATCCAGTCAATATGCTCTTTTCCCATGCCGCAAAGTTAGCTTCATGGATGCCGGAAAGCAACAAAATACTGACAGAGCGCCCAAAACGTTGCGCAAACCTTTGAAAACAGTGCTTGAACCGAATGATAATTACGAGTTGTTTGAGCCGAACCAGTTTAGAAAATCCTTTTTTCTTGCTGTGCCGACTTCTACGGTTTGCTCGGCGCCTGCGGTTTTCAAACGAACTTTCAGTTTGTAATTGAAGGACTTCTTGACTTCTGCGATAGAATCAACAGACGCTATGACCGAGCGCGACAGCCTGTGGAATTTATCCGCAGGCAGCAGCTCCTCAATATCGTTTAATGTCGAGAAAGTTGTCAGATGCTCCCTCCCGGAGCGGTCGACCAGCAAGACGCACTTGGCATCGCTGAAAATCCACGCCACGTTAGATATCTCTACGAATTTATAGCCGTCTTTGGATGGAATAAGAATTCTCCCGGTTTTGTCTTTTTGCTTTTCGGAGGATTCGTTCAGTTGTGAGAGAATCTGAGGAGTGACCGCATTGGGTGCGGCGAGGGTCTCGAATTTTCGTATGGCGAAGAGCAGGTCCTCTGTCGTAATCGGCTTGAGAATGTAGTCAAGGCTGTGCACTTTGAATGCTTTGAGACAGAACTCATCGTATGCTGTGGTGAAGATAACGGGCACAGGCTCCGATATTTTTTCGAATAATTTGAAACAGCTGCCGTCGTTTAGCTCGATGTCAAGAAACATCAGATCCGGCAGACCCAGCTCCTCAACCTTCCGGAGGGTGGCGCCCACAGAATCAGAAGTGAATGCCAGCTCCCAGTCGGGGCGCAGATCAGCCAGCATGCTTTTGATATGCCTGAGGCTGTGCGATTCGTTTTCAACTATGGCGTATTTCATGGCGGGGAATATGAGATGAGGTTTTACAGATATGGAACAAACGCGATGAAGTCAGCGCCCGACTTCCCGGCGGTGAATTCCTTATCGTGATGAGAGTATAGATGTCTCAGATATGAGAGTCCGAAACGTGTGCTTGTCATGTCGGATTCCTTCGGATGCAACGGGTTTGTGACCCTGATGCCATCGTTTCCAAACACAATGCACACAGTCATCGGGCTCTCGGAAGATATGAAATTGTGCTTGGTGACATTCTCCACAAGCATCTGCAAGGAGTAGGGTATGATTTTGCGTTCCTCAGCTCCGTGGCAAAGGGATATATCTACTTTAAGATTGTCATTGTAGCGGATTTCAAGTATCCGCGTGTATGAATTGAGAAACTCTAATTCTGTGCGCACGCTGACTTCCGGTTTGTCGTTGTGGTTAAGTGTGAATCTGTATATCTTTGACAGATGGAGGACATACTCCCGCGCATCCTTGATGTCGGGCGGAATGAAGGAATACAGTATGTTGAGCGAATTGAAAAGGAAATGGGGATTGATCTGCGCTTTCAATGCCTCATACTTATATATGAGAGTCTCCTGCTCCTGAAGCGCATGCTTCTGCAGGACGAGCTTGGAATAATGCGCGTAATACACCGACTCCAGCCCCGCTATGATCAAGAGGTTGCAGAACATTGTCCCGGCATACTCCACAGGAAATCCGGTGACTAAAGTGAAAAGCCAGCCTATGAAAATCAGAATCAGGGTTGAAAGAATCAGGCATACGGCTGCGCTCACCAAAGGTTTCTGGCCCTCGTTAAGTCTGAAAATAAGCAGATAATTGCAGAAAACCAGGAAATATATGGGGATGAAATTGTAGGCGATGCTCAGGAGGGTTTCCTCAAAGGAAAAAGGAAACGGGGCTCCAAACCTCATCCAGCAATAGAACACCTCAAAGAACACTGCATAGATTGCGGCCCCTGCTGACAGGCGCAGAAATGTTCTCACAAAGGCTCTGTTTTTCGGCTGTAGATAAAAAGGAAAATCCAAATTAGTTTGTGAATTTTTATAATATTGCAAAAATTTCCACCAATTCCCTTCGGGAGATTATTGTGACATCGCCTCGGCGATACGGGTGCCGTCGAAGCTGCGTGGCTGCAAAGATAGCGATTTTTTTCTCAAAGTTGGTAGTAATCAGCGCTGAAAACGCACAGGTGACTTCGTTTCCCCATAGCTTTAACAGCGCCAAGGGGGTATCATAGGTTTATTGATGGTGGAAATTCCGACCACGGACTGTGAAAGATCGGGTCGGAATTTCCAACATCATATTGATTTGAAGCGTGAGGGATTAAAATAGCCTCAGGACTATTTATCATCGGGGGTACATGATTGATCGGTCTTGCGATCAGGGTTGGAACCGGGCTTGGAACCGGGGTTGGGATCAGGCCTGGATTCTTTCCGGTCCTCTTTCCCCCGGTCGCTGTGGTCCTTGGGAACGGTATGATATGATTTTCTCCAGTACTCACGCATTGAGCCAATGGGCCTGCAGTGGTTAAGGAGGTCATATGCAATCTCCAATCCCTCGGTGTCCTTCGGATCTTTGTTTCTACATGCAGCATCCAGTCTCGGGCACCTGTAAAACTTCAGTATGTCATCCACGTCATACTCAAGCATAACCCCGGGAGCAGGAATGTCCAGGCCTTTCTCTACATAGATTGTGGCTCTGTTGATATCATTCTTTTCTCTGTCTATGCAGATTACATTGTCAGCAAGTGTGCAGAGCTCCTTGGTTCGGGTTGCGTGCTTATCGCACAGGATGGTCATGTCCACCTTATGCTCATGGCACAAGTTGATGAGCGCGGCTGAGAACAGGGTAGTGTCATTGAGGAACGGGTAACCGTAGTCGATCTGCTGCATATCGTCAATGATGATGTGCAGGCGATGTTTCTCTATCCCGGTGTTTGGATCCTCCTCTGTATAGATTTTGATCTGCTCCTCTATTCTGAAGAAAAACTCCTCAGCGGTTATGCATCCCATTTTTATGGGGTAGATATGAATGTGCTTGTCACACTTGCGGCATGTGTGGTAGATACGATTGCTGAGCCTGTCCACAGTGATCCGCTGAGTATAAGACGGACAGTCTTCGATGAAGCACAGCGGGTAGGTTTCAGCATTGAGAATTTGACTGTGCAGCCCCGGACATATCATCTGCTTGCGGATATTGTCATCGTTCTTTCCGAAAAGCACGATCAGCACATGCTCATTCTTGGAGGCCCAGTGAAACGCCTTGCCCATTGCGAGCCTTCTTTTAAAGCTGCACGGATTGCCGACAATCACTGTTGCCGGATAGCGCTTGTTCCATCCGAAGACCTCCTTGTCTCTGAAGAGAATGCCGTTGAGCTCCCTGACTTTAGTCCGCTCGGGCCATTCCCGGTATTCATTGTAGTCCTGTCTGATTACGACTTGCTCATCATTGCCGCAGGGATCATCCTGAGGTGCCCCGCCGCTCTGCGAGTCAAGAAGCATGGAGGAGAGGATGTCGGTGAACTCCATTGTCTTCACGTTTTTGAGGTCGAACTCACCGCTTGATTCCAGGGCGCGCCAAGCCTGATGCCTGATGAGCATTTTCATGAACCTCGCCTGATGGTTCAGCTCCTTGAAGCAGGAGAATGCCTCATACTTGAAAGCATCGACATAATAGTTGATCTCCGGCTTCTCATTGGCGAGATGGATAAGGGCATCCAGATATTCCTCGTAGGAATCCTCCCATAATCCCTGGCCCACTTCCCTTGAGCCCCGGGTGATGTAGTACTTCTTGGAAAGAAGCGAGTGGATGCTGGGGAAAACCTTGAACCTCTCTTCCTGAATCTTGTAGGGATGCCAGCCTATGGCCACATCACCCCACGGGCTTTTCACTATCCTGAGCTCATGGTACAGATATTCCTGCCTCTGGTCCTCCCCTTGCTTCAGCTCAAAGATCAGGTCGCCGTCACATTTTTCCCCGCTTCTCTCATCCAGCACAAGAATGGTGATGGTCGCCAGCTTTCTCGTCACCTTGTGGAGGTGGGTGAATGAAAGAGATTCGAGATCCTTGTCATTTAATTGTGAAAAGCCGTCTATAACGACCACATCGTAGAGAGGGCCTCCTTTTGACTCCTCCTTTTTTCCTGATCCGGTCGAGGCCTTTTCATATGCTGAGAAAGCTGTGCCCTCCACGTCCTCCTCATTTTTGTCAAGGAGGCTCTGCATGTGGTCCAGGATGTTCTCATACGAGTCATTGGCCGCCTTGGATACCCGTTCCACATTGTTGAGGTCAGTGGCCAAATCAAGGTCGTCCTCCCTGCCCGAGACGGCATGCTGATGGGGATTGAACTCCACGTTGATAAACATGTCCCTGAAGTGCGTGGCCACCGTGCCCCCTCCGTTCTTGAGAGACGGGTACTCCTTGTCAAGAGAATCTTGGTAGCTCTCTATGCTGTCATGAGACCTGGAGATCCAGAGATTGTTCGCAGTGTCTCCCATGATGGGGCGTCGGAAGTGGAGCGAGTTGGTATTGGGGTTGTAGACAAGCACGTACTCGTTAAGAAAGTCCACAATCTTGTTGTCGAAGAATTTCAGCCACTCCCTCCTCGAGGCCGCCAATGTCTCATAGTCATGGTTGGTCTCTTCGGGCATGGAGAAGAAAAAGTCATAGACCTTCCTGCAGTCCTCATGCAGCATGGTGGCGTCTTCCCGGTTGGGGAAGAGCTCATTCATGCGGCTTTCCTTGATCATGTAGCCGTGCATGTCGGTTATCAGAAAGTCTATGTATGTGTCATTGAGATTCTCCTTTGTCTTGTTGATGGAGTAATATATGACTTTGGCCTGGTCTTTATGCTTCTTTTGCTTGAGCGACCGTGCCAGGCCGTGCATGAGCTGCATTGCGAAAATGTGCTTGTGCACGCCCTTCCTGCCCCGGATGGCAATGACGGTATTGCTGAAGTCGGCAGAGGAATGCCTGATTGACGCTGCGCTGTCAATCTGGATGCCCCCATGAAGGAGCCTGTCCAGGCCCGGTATGTGGGTTTTGATCTTTTTCATACGTGCTCGTCGTGATTTATTGGTTGTTTTCCAATGGGTTTCTCAATTTATCGGCTGTTTTGAGATAAATGATTTTTTCTATCTCCTCATACAGCCCTTGGTAAGTGCCCTCGTAGAAGAGGTTCTTTACGCCAAGGTCTTCGAGATATTCATTTCTGAGGATCTCCAGATATTTGAGACACCACTTGTACCGGTCCTCATCCTCTGTGAATCTCTCCCCGGTCCTGTAGTTTCCAAAGACATTGATGTTGTAGATGTTCTCATCGTTGCCGTTGCTCTTTGCAAAGTTGATCATACGTTTCACCGTCAGGTCCGTCATGGAGCTTCCGGCGAAGATGCAGGTGCAGTGGCACATGTAATGTATCTGGGTGGAATTCTGCCATGACTGGGTTTCGGACAGAGCGTCATAATACTCATCCTGGGAGAGGATTATCGAGGATTTGTAACAGTTCTCTGTCTCATCGGGAGAAGGAATGTAACCGTGAACATGGAAAATGGCGATCGTATTCTTGTCGATGTTCTTGTTGTAAGTCTTTCCCTCAATATCGATCACTTTGCAATTGATCCTGCCGCTTTGGCCTGACCTTCCCCAGCGTTTATTGAGACAGTCCAGCTCGGACCTGTAAAAATATCTCTGCGGATCGTTTGCCAGAATCTCTATGGCGCAGGTCAGGAAGTTGTCATAGTTGTAGGTGATGATTGCCTCAAGCTTCTCATAAAGCAGGATGAATTTGGCCAGCACGTACAAGGTATAAAACGGATACTCCTCTGGAGCGCCGTTGCTTCCGTCGCTCATTTTTTCGAGATCAAGCTGGCACTTATCCGGCACGCAATAGGCTTCCTTGAACTTCCGCTTTATCATATCTCGGTTGCATTGCCCGTATATGTATTTCTGGAGCAATGGAATGTATTCGTTGGCGTGTATGCGCTTCAGGATGGAAGTCCTGATTTCATAGGGGAAATCGATCTGAGCCATAGAGCGGAGCTTAAGGAATTGAACGGCCTTCTCATCCTTTAATGAGGCCGGAAGCGGATTATTGCTGAAGACCTGCTTCACTGTTTTTCCTTTCGCTGACTCCAGGTCCCTTTCATGAGCTATCCTGTCAAGGGCCTTGTTGAAAGGTTTCTCAATCAGATCGGGCCATAAGAGCTTGACCCCTTTGGAAGAATTGATTCCCGCTCCGCAGAAAAGCACGATGCTTTTGTCGTTCGCAATGTCACTTACGAGCGAGTCTAAGTTTTTGGAATGCCGTTTTATGCGTTTCATGGATCAGAGTTTGTTTCAGGCTGGAGTTCGGCCAATTTGAGAACCGGCAACTTTCGCCGACCAACTGGCGGTAATCACGGGAGCCATGACGGCCCCGGCTGGTCTTTGAATGATTTTTGTAACTTTTGGTTTGACATACCTGCACTCTCCTTGGGGAGATTGTCGTGACGACACATCGGCGATACCAGTGCCTTCGTAACTGCAAAGATAGCAAAAATTTCTCAAAGTTAGAGGAGGGTAGAGTGAAAAAGTGTTAGGAAACTCAGATCCTGCACCAAGCTGGTACACTTGCTTCCAGACCGCCGAAGTCTGACAGGGCATATTTGTTAGCTTTGTGAGCGTGGATGTCGCTTTCGATGGAGCGAATCTGATTTTGGATCGTGTATTTGACAATGTCGGCTTCAACCGCATAGAGGATGATATCTTCAGGAAACTGGTAAAAGCCCGTCTCTCATACCCGGCAAGCAAGGCCGCTACTGTAGAATACTTGAAGAATCATTTTGACGAAGATATCAGCCTGTCCAAAATATACCGTTATCTTGACAAACTCAGCGATAGCCAGCATCAGATAGTTCAGGATATAAGCGTCGGGCATACAAGAAAGATACTTGGGGGCCAAGATAAAGAACGTCGCCATCAACTATGATAAACTTGAGGCAGATGCAAAATGGGACGGTCTAAAAGGGTATCTGACCAATACCGATATACCTGTGGAGGAAGTCTATACGGCTTATCACAATCTATGGCACGTAGAGAAAGCCTTCCGGATAGCAAAATCCAAGATTGAGATCAGACCCATGTTCCACTTTACCCGTAAAAGGATAGAGGCGCATGTCTGCATATGCTTTGTTGCCTTGAAAGTTTATAAGGAGCTGGAGCGGCTGTTGACACTGTCCGCAATCAACATGAGCGTTGATAAAGTGCTTTCTTATGGCGTTAACAGCCGGATTTCAGATACTATTAAACCCTGATTTCAAGGTCTATCGCCTTAAAACCAGGGTTTTATCTGATGGTGGTCCCACTTGGGAAACACACTATTTCTTATATCCTAAAAATCAAATATTTATCAGAATATCTTTCCGCAACTCCAACATTCGCTCCTACGGCCCCATGCATCGCTTTTCATCGCTCTGCTCCGCCGAAGCCATAAGAACCACTCTTGTCGTCGCCCACAAGTTCTCTCACTTGCCTTCTGCAAATATAACGAACATTAAGGAATAATCGTATAAACTTCGAGTTAAGATTTCTCATTAACAATCCATCGCCCTGCTTTAGTTGAACCCTCGCGAGTCAGAATCCCTTTAGCTTTTAGTCTGTCTATTGCTTTCTGAACACCTTTTCGAGACATTTTTAATAAGGTAAAAAGCTGATCCAAGGTTAGTGTGCCATCTAGTTTTAATAATTCGATGAGTTTTTGTTCCGTAGTACTATTGATAAATTCTGTAGAACTTAAAACAGTTTCTATAGTACCTTCTATAGTACTTTTTGGAGTTTCTGTAGTACTTTCTATGGTACTTGGGTCGTACTTAGATCCTACTTAGGTCGTGGTTAGGTCGAACTTGAGCGGTAGTTGAGCGGTGCGTCATCCTACTTGGACGCTACTTGGTCGGTCGAGGTTGTGGATCTCACCAACCGATTGCTAACGATGAAAAGGAACTTTTCATTAAGCAGGCTTTCCCTGGTTAGCAACGCTTCATGCCGTTCTTCAACCGCTCCAACAAAAAGGGCTTGATACTCGCCATTCTATCAACCGGTGTCAGCTGAGGACGCAACAGCTTCCACAAAGACAAGTTTGGCGAAAAGTTCACGGAGTCCGAAGAAGACCTGCTCGAACACCAACCCGATGGCGCCGACGCTTTCGATACTCTCTACATCGGTTGCGAGAAATTCCCCTATCACGATCCTTTCCCCCTCAGCATGAGCGGAATCATATAATCTACAATTTGAAATACTATTGGCACTTTCGGATTTTTTTATTAACTTTGCAGGTGCATATCGTCTGACAAAGTCGCATATGGGCTTGTGGACGGAATGCAGACATATTGTTTAGCGTTTACTTGACGCTTGTTCTTGAGTACAGAAATCTCGCAAATTTCTTAAGGATTA
>CAZWVY010000019.1:0-38776 GCA_964637105.1 uncultured Sangeribacter sp.
TACCCAGACGCTAACCATTTAGAATTTGCAGAGTTAATGATTTGATAATCAATATTCTTTTGCAGTTCGGTATGTTCCCTGTCTTTCCGCAACCTTGTCAGACGCAAGTCCGACAACCTAAGACAAACCTCAGACTTTCAATAAGTTCTGAGGTTTTTTTATGTCTTTCCCTATCAATCATAGGACACACATCAGGGCAGTGTTTCACTCAGTGTGTCTGAGGAGAGTTGAAAAAGGCATGAAAAGTCCAACTCAGCGCTACTTTGAAGCCGGTATCTTTGTCGACGAACCACAGTGGGAGGAATCGATATTTTACATAGAATCGATAGTATCCATGATTGCTTTTATCTGAGAGACAAAGTTTTCACTTTGATTCGTTGGGAACGGTCCAATTTTAAAATAGCCGTCTTTTTTGGGTGATTGCAAATTATACCTCATAGTTATCTCTCTAATGAAAGTATTTTCTATGTTTGGCTGGGGATGGTTGTATACAAAGGCATAGAAACGGCTATCATCAGATCCATCAGCATGTATGTTTATACCTATGTTTTTAGTGTTATTTGTAATATACAGAAATCTTTGATTGTACCAAAAATTAGACCAATCTTTGCCATGTTCTTGAGCTCTAAGGCGTGTTGAACCGATAAGATACCAATCATCATGGTTATGTTGTTGACGGGACTTGTACCTTACAACACACATTGGAACTGTACGGTCGCCTATTCTATGGAATGAATTATATTGACTGTGATCAAGCCACTTTGTATCTGTAATTATAGGATAATAAAAATTCATTCTATTATTCAGGTTGTCCCTGAATTCATCAATTCTCTTGCGTATGTCATTTTCGCTTGAGACGGCAGTCATGCAATTATATAATTTTGCTGACTTATCGTCTGAAAGGATTTTGTCCCTCCATGATGATCCAATCCATTGCAAATATTGCCCCTCATTAAGATGATGATGCAGATTATTCATTAATAGATACCTAAGTACATTCTTTGAAACATACCTATCCCAACTGTCTGATGGATTATAAAAGAATAAATAGAACTTGTTCCTGACGTTTTTATATCTTTCAAAATCAAAATTCCCTGCTCCTCCGGCAAAATCTATAAGCATTCTTATTTGTCCATAAAGAACAGCATGTCCTTCATCTTCTCTAAATGCAGTATAAATTATATTAAAAAGCGGGGTCGCATCATCAATTGAAGATTCTTTTTGATAGGCAGATTTAAGTATGCCCAATTTTAATTGAAGTTCCCCTTCGGTATCAAATGTTCTGATGGATTCAAGTTTAAGCAAGTCTAAGAAGTTGGACGAATCAATCCCTTTGGCTGCTTTAAGTCCAAAATCAAGAACTTTTGCATTGTCATTCTTGTAAGATTGCAAGTTGATGAACACTTCCTTAAAATATGCAATCTCATTTAAGGAAGCATTTGAAAACCTTTTTGCAAAACGCAAAGTTGGCAAGAGCCATGAATATTTTTTTGGTTCCGCGCGCTTCTGTAACGGAGGGATATTTAGTCTTTTATACGCTTTAAAATATTCTATTATTGTTTCAAGACTAATATTTTCATAGGGGAATATAAATGAATCTGATGTCAAAATTTTATCTCGCGTTTCTTTTGTGATGCCCAATGATCCCCCTTCAAGATAGTATACGCATCGAAGAAATTCGCGCATCCCATTGTCAGATGTGTCTGAATAATTACAATTACGGTTAAACCAAAACCATTCTTCCATTTCTTCCCACTTTTCGCACTCGTCGGTATTATGTACTATAAGCGGCTTAAGATTTTCTACAGATGATAAAGGCTCTCCACTTGTATTTATAACAACAAACGTTTCTTCACCATTTTCCCTATTGCCCATATCATAATACATCATTTTTAGATTTCGCACTATAAATCGTGCAAAATCAGATGTATTTATATTATTCTCAGGATTGCTTATGTAAGCTTCAATTGTAGATAATGCATTTTTTATGCTTATAATTGTCGGGTCTAAATCATATTGATGATAGTACCAGCTTTTTCCAACGCAAATGTCTTTCACATTAGATTTACCCTCATTCAGAAGGAAGAAATTCCATGTTAAATCGCTTAGGAAGTTTAAAGAATTTTCTCGAATAGCATAATGAATAAAGGGCTCATGGTCATCCATTCTTTCAAACTCACTCATGAGGAAATTTTCAAATTCATTCTGACATTCTCTATTGAGCATCCCTAATAATAAGAAAATTGTAGTTAAGCGTTGTTGACCATCACAAAGCATTATACTCCCGGGATTAAGCTCGTTTTCCTCATAACCATAAAATAGTCCCAATATAGTATCGCTATCCTTGTGATTTTTGTATAATTTGTTCAGATTATCCACAAACGAATAAACCTTATTCTCCGAATCCGGTTTGTTAGATCCCCAGCAGTAATCACGTTGTAAATCCGGTATGACAAGTCGATGATTATTAGAGAAAATTTCTCCAATAGAATATAATTCACCTGTTATGAACGATTTTTCAAGTGCAATTTTATTTGATTCCATAAATCTTGTCAAAATCTTCAAGATATTGTTTGTGATTTGCCACTATTTCTTGGCCACCCCATGAATTGTTGTAAGCAAAGACCAGCAACGAGTGTAACAAATTACGGCTACGAAACTTTTCCTTAAGAGAGGGACGGAAGTAGAGTCTTCTTTTTTTAGAAAAGTCTGCATTATTAAACGCCGAGTTGTCTTCCCTATAAATAAGCACCATGTTACCAAGACTATGTTCCCACAATGGGATTGATTCAGTCTCACCTCCTTGAGAAAAGTCAAAGGATCCGATTGAATCTCTTAACATCATCTGCGAATCACAAGTTTCTGATTTATCTATTACCTTACCGTCACCTCGCCTTAATATTTCTCCTTCACTATGCCATACTTTAGATTTGGGATAGATATGTTCCATTGATCGACGGTCAATTATTGTAAAATCAAATTTTCTACCGTTATCATTTTGGAGACAATCCATCATTATGTTTCGATACAAAAGAAACATAATACCCTGTTCGTAATTTTGATGATAAATATCTGAAGATGCAAAAAGTATTCGACGGGTCTCGAATAATTTCTTTTCGTACTGCGAATCATCATTACGTTTCAATATTTCATCGTAGGTCATTCCAAGAAATGTCATTGCAAAAAACAATTGAAGATCCCGATGAACTGTGTTTTGGAACATTTCTTTTAAGGAAACAGGAGCTTCAATTTTTGGCATTCCCTTAGGTGAAAAATATGCATATATAAATTTTTGACGATTTTCCGGCGTTAATCGACTCATGATTCCTCCAATTAGATTATAAGCCATTGAATCTTCAAAAGCATCTTCAAATCTTTTCTGAGCTATTCTTAAATCATAGAAAGTCTTCTTCGCACCTTCAATTCCATTGAGCATTCTTTGTCTGAACTTTGAGAAATCAAGCTTCTGTGCATCAGCCATCTTATCTTTTTCAATTGAAGCATCATTGTACACCACAGAAAGTAGCCATCTCAACACAATTGAATCCTCATTTAATCTCAACCAGGAAAGCACTTCGGGCTGATTCCACCATTGCAACCATTGGTCCCATGCACGGGCATACCTCCCTCTTAATTCTTGGCCTTCCCATGATGTCATACCTTCTTGTTTTTGTGATGCCAGTCGAAGCAACTCCGCTTTAATAAGCTCATCATCTCTCATTTTAGCTCTATTGCCATTCATCATGGTAAAAGTCTCTGTTGCCTTATTTCTCGGAATCCTTATCCACAAAAATTTCACATGCTTTTTAAGCAATTCAGGGCTAAGGTCTTTATATTTTTCTTCTCTGCATATTTGCAGCGCTTTCTTGAAAAAATGTATATCTTGTAAATCCGTATCTAAAAAATCTATGTTTTCAAGCAGATTAGGAGACGATAGAAAATTTTGTGATTTCAATCGCGTATGATCATACTGTATTTTTAGTTCATCACAACCCAAAGTTCTCAATAGCAAATAAAGTGTGGTTAACCGTTGTTGACCATCGATTATATCAATACCATCATCTGTTGTTGTAATCCCCTGAAGGAATACATCTCTACCTTCCAAAACTTTTAGAAGATCATCTAAAAGGAAGTGAATAGAATCCTTTTCCTTATTGGTTTTCTTTCCCCATATGTATCCTCTTTGATAATAAGGGATTACAAAAGAGGATTTTTTGCTGAATTCTATAAATTCATTTAATGTATATGTTGTTTTGTCCACTTGTATAATATTTTTCTGCAAAATTACAGAAGCCCTGTCTCAAATTTCAATACACGATGTCATTCTTTGTTCCTTTTCAGGTCAAGAGGTTCGCCTTTGGCGGTTTTCCAGACCATCCAGCCATTGAAATTGTTACCGGCTACGAATGTCGCTGCTGTGCTTGGGCTAGTAAAGTCCTTATTGACTTTGAGTATGCGCTTGCCATCTGCTTCTTCCGTAAGATTGTCTAACATTTCATTCCTTTTGGCTTTGCTTTTGAATGATGGAGAGTTTGTTCGGGCGATGATACTTCCTTCCAATACGGTAACTATTCCATCGTGATATATAGCTTTGGCGTCTCCGCCTCTGCTTTTGAAGAAATATGTCTCCGCTTCGTTCTTTGAATGTTTTGGAGTCGCACTTGTGAAAATAGTACACCCCATGAAAGCCGTAAGGAGTTCAATGTCTTCCATGAATTCAGATACGGCATCTCTCAAGTGAGGGGGCAGATTGGGCGGCGTAGGTTGATTCTTATTCTCATTGAGGCTATAAGCTTTGACCTTTTTAGCCTTCTTGATTTCCTTTGCCTCAATGTATTGCACGTCTGCTCGAGTAAGCGAATTGTCTTTGGCGATAAAAACAAGGGCTGTGTTCCAAAAGTCCTTTTTGCTTTCGTGGGATTTGACCCTCTCCTTGAAATTCTCCGTTTGACCAATATATGCCTGCGGAAGCGAAGCAAAGTCATCTTCACCGCCCAAAAGAATATAGAACGCTGGTTGTTCCAACTGTATATCTTCGTTTGCATTAGCATCCTGCATCTGTTGCCGTGGTATGACATACATATTGCAGATTTTATTGCTTATGAAAACGTTTCGGATACCCCGGGGGTCGCCGTCTACCAGATGAGTTATTATTACTTTTCCCATGATATTGATCTATTAGAATACAAAATTACAAAAAATCTTGACATAGGGGGGAGATTTCCATATTTTCAGGGCAGTACATTGCGAAAAATTTTGAGGTACGCAAATAGGCTGCATCCGGGGTTTCTAACTTTGCAGCGTCAAAAGAAAGGAAGCATGGGTGAGCGGTCAATCCTTGGCTACGCAATCTATCTGCGTAGCCAAGCAAAAGTGTCAACGGAAATTGGCCTTCAATCCTTATTTGGCTCCGATGGCCTCACACATAAGCTGTTTTGCACGTTTTTAGCACAGTCTCGACTCGTGGACTACAATGTAAGCGACAAGTGAATGAGCTGACGGCATAACGCCGAAAACCCGGAAGACCGCTCATCCTCTTGCCGCTTTGTGACGGAGAAATGATGGATATTCTGAAATATCACGAAATTTAACAATGTACATTGACCCAGTAGAACTAGTCCCCGGCAATGTCATTTTCTCAATCTAAACGCCGATTTCATCCTTTATCCGAAGAATCAGCGATGAAGATAACGTTTTTATTTGTTCAATCCGTAACTATAGTGCATGAGATTCCGGGCGATTTAGTTTAATCCCCCTGTCAAAAAGCCCCGGAGGGGCGGTAACAGCGTTAACCCCGGGTGCAACCCGGGGGCCTCAAGGACTTTTTTTCTTCCACCACCCCGGAGGGGTGGCACAGTCCGCAGTCGTGCCACCCCTCCGGGGTGGTTATATATCATTCCCCAAGAGACCCCGGACTCACGTCCGGGGTTTACGTCGTGAGGCCCCTCCGGGACCATTTTCTCGATGCATAAATACCTATAGTTTCTATCATTTGCACCGGAAATACGGCTTGTGCCTTTATATTGATAATTTTGCATACGGAAAACTCAATTGAGATGATCCTATGATTGCAACGTTACAGCATTTTGGATTGACTCCGAGAGGTCATTGGTTGAAATATTTTAAAAACCGGGGTGAATACCTGAATCAGTTGTAATTTTGTCTCGTCAGACATTAATACCACATCTGATAATTTCTTATCTCTCCGAGTATGAGTATTACCCATATCATCATAACAGAATAAATATTATGGACCTTTACGACCTTCTTTCAAAAAAGAACTTCCCCGATGAGAACACTCCCGGAGAATCCGGGGGGAGTATGATAGATCCGGAAACATTTTTCCGCCAATCCTTCTTACTCAATGAAGCTAAGTTCCGTCATCAGCCCTCCAACGTCAAGCGTTCTTCCAATGAAGAGCCCATGACTTTAGGCTATATACTTAAGGAACTGCTGAGCATTGCCCCGTCGGAGATCGGAACTATGACCATTGTCAGCCGAAGCATGTTTGGCCCCGAAGACACTCAACGCATAGACTCTCCCGCTGACGTATTGGCCTATAAGCCTTTCGATGCTCTCCTCCACGTTTCCAAAACAGGAAACATCATCCCTAAACCGGGAATGAATGTGGTCCTGGTCATTTCCTACCGTCCCGGGGATGTTGTCTTTGAAAACAAAGATAAAGCCACCGACAAATCAAACGAGAGAACCGACAACTCCATAATCATGTTTCTCCGCCTGCTCGGACCGTTTGTGGTGGATACTGCCTATATGCGGGTATCAGTAATGATCCCCAATTTCTCCCCTACTGACGATTTCCGCAACAGTCACACCGGAAATGCGCCCTTCACCACCAGCTTCGTATTAAGCTATGATGTAGCCTCTCCCGGAAATAGGCTGACAAAATACGAAGAAATTGAGGCTGCCTTATGCAGCAAGGCCAATAATCCCGAGGAGCTGGATGAAGAAGAGAGAATCGTGCTTGAGGGAATAACCTATTCTAAAACTTTAGGCTACGACTTAGGATACGGCAGATGGCTTGTGACTCAGAACCGTTTCGCTGACGCCCTCGCATACCTCCTCAGAGCATATGATTTCATTAAGAATGTGGTGGTCACCAACTATACCCAGGTGCATAAACTCTTTTCGGAACTATCTTTCTGCATCGGTTTCTGCTTCAACGAACTCGAACAATTCGACCGGGCATACTACTTCCTAAGCCAAATTTCGCAGAATGAGCTTAACCGCACCAATAAGTATGCCATTGAATTGATCAATTCAATGGTAAACGCCAAGAACCCGAATGCCTACAGTATATTATGGGAGTGGATAAATGAATTCCAGGAAGGGAAAAGACCGTGCGAGTCAGAAGAAGATGAGGCTTTTTACTGTTTTTTAGCCCGTAGAATGGCATACCTGCTCTGCGAGTATAAGATGTGGGACCAGGCCCGCGAACTTCTCATGAGTATGAAAGATCATCCACTCTGCCATGACTTCGTTATGGCAGAGCTGGCCTACATCGACCGCATGACAGGTCAGCTGAATTAAGCCCCCGGCTTCTTTCGGACTGGCTGCACTCCGTTCAGAACACCATGGAGTGCAGCCAGTCGCCCACTAAGATCGATGTTTCCTTTCGGGTGCCCCTTAAGCGTACGGCAGGTCACCCGGGACGCCCCATATATCCCTTTTAATTTACCCAACAAATTTCAAGGTGTTTTTTTGATTTAGGATTATCCCGGAAAATAAACACATGCCGAAATAAGCGGGCGCTAAGTTTATCTGCATTAAAATTTGCATTTTACCTGCACCTGTATTAACTTTGTCCGCAAATCTATCACACATAAGCTTGTTATAGACTGTCATGAAACACGACCATACCCACACTCCGGAGAAGGGACACGCTCACGGGAACGCGCACAGCCATAGCCATAATGACACTCATGCCCTTCCCCACGGCCATCACCACGGCCACGGTCACCATCACCATACCGCGGCGATGGGGAAAATATTGATTTGGTCTATCGTGATAAATCTGCTCTATGTGTGCATCGAGGCTGCCACTGGCATTTACGGCGACTCCCTGGGCCTGGTGGCGGATGCGGGGCATAATCTCGGCGATGTGTTCTCTCTACTACTGACCCTGGCAGGGTTCAAGCTGGCCCAGGCCCCTGCCAATCATAGGTTCACTTACGGCTATCAGAAATCTACGGTGCTCATAGCCCTGCTCAACGCAGTCATACTCTTAGTGGCTGTAGGCGTGATTGTTGTCGAAAGCATACACAAAATCCGGCATCCCGAGCCTGTCGACGGCGAACTGGTCAGCTGGACAGCCGGAATAGGAATCCTGGTGAACGGGCTCACAGCATGGATGCTGATGAAAGACCAGAAGGAAGACCTCAACATCCGAGGGGCCTTCCTTCACATGGCTGCTGACACTCTCGTTTCGCTGGGAGTTGTCATATCCGGTATAATAATCATATTCACCGGATGGATGATGATTGACCCCATCATCTCCCTCGTCATCGCAGCGGTTATCCTTGTGTCTACGTGGCACATGCTAAAGGAGAGCCTGAGCCTTTCGATAGACGGCGTGCCGGAAAACATCGATGCCGATGATGTGAAGGAAAAGATAGAGGCCCTTCCACATGTGCGGGAAATCCATCATGTGCATGTATGGGCGCTGAGCACTACGACCGTGGCCATGACAGCGCATGTGGTCATAGACTCGCGCGACAACGAAGACGAGGTGCTCGCCGCCGTGAAAGCTCTCGCGCTTGATTCCGGCATCTCCCATCCGACAGTGGAATTTGAGACGACCCCATGCGGCTGCTGCTCCACCTACGAACTGTGAGGACATTGTTTTATTTGGTATGATTAACAAAATTCCAATTTATCAGATTTTATTTGGTATGATTAATAAAATTTAGATTTAACCAATTTTATTTGATATACCAAATAAAATTTAGTATTTTTGCGGAATGAAAATCATATCTCGTCCGACCTACGCAGAACACATTCTCCGCTTTCTCAACAAAGGCATGATAATTGCCCTCACAGGCCAGCGGCGTGTGGGCAAAAGCTATGTGCTCCGCGAACTGGCAGAAATAATACGCCGCCGGAACCCGGAGGCCAACATACTCTACATTAATAAGGAGAAAAAGAAATTTGACTCAATAAAAACTGACTCGGATTTAGCTGAATATATCGAAGGGAAACTGCCCGACGGCAAAGAGAATTACCTTCTGATAGATGAGGTGCAGGACATTGACGGATTCGAAAACACGCTGAGAAGCCTTAACGCCGATGAGGAATGCCAGATTATCGTGACCGGGAGCAACGCCAAGATGCTTTCTTCTGAATTGGCCACATATTTGGGAGGGAGATACATAGAAATCCACATCCAAAGCCTCTCCTACGGAGAGTTTTTGATTTTCCACAATCTTGTGGATTCTTCCGAAAGCCTTGAGAAATATCTCTCGTTCGGAGGACTCCCCCATCTTTACCGGCTCGGCCTTGAAAATGAGGACATGGTCTGGGAATATGTGGAGAATATTTATAATACTATCGTATTGAAGGACGTAGTGCAAAGAGAGGGTCTCCGCAATGTCACAATGTTTGAAAATCTCATGAAATATGTCAGCGATAATACCGGGCAACTCGTATCTGGCACCTCACTCTCAAAATATCTCAAGGCCCAAAGGGTCAATCTCACCCCCCTCTCGGCAATCAATTACCTGAAAGCCGCTTCCAATGCCTATATCATCAATAAAGTGCCTAGGTACGACATACACGGCAAACGCCTCCTGGAGACTAATGATAAATATTTCTTTGAAGATCTTGGACTGCGGAATCTTCTTGTAGGGAGCAACAGGGCGACTGACATCGAGAAAGTGATGGAGAACGCCGTCTACCTCCATTTGAAAAACCTCGGCTATAAAGTTTCAATAGGTGCCCTGCCGAATGGCGAGATAGATTTTGTTGCGGAAAAGGGAAGCCGACGGATGTACATACAAGTGGCTTACCTTCTCAGCGAACAGTCTACCATTGAGCGCGAGTTCGGCAATCTCATGAAGATTCCGGACAATTATCCGAAATATGTGGTGTCAATGGATGCAATCAGCAAGCCGAAGGATTACGAGGGCATAACCCAGATCACGCTGAGGCAATTCCTGCTGGCCGATTCCTTCTGACCGCTTATTTCATTATTTCGGAGGAATCGACGCAGGGGATGCCCATGTTGCGCAGGTCGGTGATGTTGGCTTCGGCCACGGCCTGCGAGGCTGCGGAGCAGCAGTCTGTCACTACCACAGTGTTGTAGTCGAGGCTCATCGAGTCCACGGCTGTCGAGCGCACGCAGTTGGGATACTGCGTGCCGGTGAGATATACGTTCTTCGTGCCAAGGCCTCGAAGGATAATGTCAAGGTCAGTTCCGAAGAAGGCGCTGAACCGCTGCTTGGTCACCGTGTAATCTCCCGGCTGCGGCGCGATTTCGTCAGGAATCGCAGCCCCCTCGGTGCCGGCTATGCAAAAAGGATGGCCCTCCTCAAAAAAGTGTCGGCGGAACAACTCCGCGTCGGCCCCGGAGATGCGGTGTATGCGGTAAATGTAAATCACAGCCCAGTCTTTGGAACGTCCGTAATCCAGGAACCTCTTTATTGCCGGGAGAGTAGCGTATGCCCCCTCCACACGCATCGGAGCGCCCGGGAGCACAAAGTCATTCTCCATGTCAATCACCACTATCACATTTTCAGCGCGGGTCAGCATCCCGCCAATCTTATTTGCTTCAGCCATTTTCTCGTTAAATTATCTTTTTCTTATTCATGTATAACAACGGCGTGAAGCGGAGTACGGTTCAATGCTTCCGACACGGCAATCCTGAGAGTGAGTGAGTGAATCTTCACTTCGTTTTTGCTTTAAGGATGGCTACGTTGCCGATGTAAGCGGGATACGTCACCTGCCCATCCTCTACTCTTGCCACGCGGCCTGTGCAGAGGTCTTCCACTTCCATGCCTTCGGGCCATACCCCGGCTACCTTAATCGGTTGCGAGACATCAGGTCGCACCTTTATCAGAACCTTCTCTTCATCATTTTCCCTAAGGCATGTGTGCACATCAATGGTGCGCTGTCTGCCCGTTGCTATCACGGGATTCTCTTTCCTTATACGGCCGAGACGCCGGAAATGCTGCAGCAGGCCCTCATCCATGTTTTCCCAGTTCATGTCCGACCTAAAGGCTTGATTGCTGTCAACATTAAACCGCGCGTCGCTCAGCCCCCTGCCGCTCTCATCGCCGTAAAAGAGTTGCACCGCGCCGGGAGCTAACAGCAGCGCCACAGCGCAGTCAGCCATATTGGATGCATCGGCATCCCTGTGATATGAGTTGTTCAGATAACTGAAAGGGGCCCAGTCCAGCCGGGCATTAAGTGAGTCGCTATACACCTGCCATGTATAGACTATGTCGTCAAGATCCCCTTTCTTGGGGAAGAAGAAATTGACGAGGCTCGAGAAGCCCGCCTCTGCGTAGTCAGGCTTGTAGTCTATTGAGGCGTTCTCATAGTCGCCGGTCATATAGAACTTATCTGTCCATTTTGAGGCCGGAGATTCGGGATGGGCCGCTCTCCATCTGTCCAAAGCATCGTTGCATGCCTCATTCAGCTGCTTCCATCTGTCGAGGCGCACGTTCTCCACTATGTCGCACCGGAAGCCGTCTATGCCGAATTCCTCAACCCATGAGGCTATCCAGGCAATTACATAATCGAGCGGCGCTGTGTCCATGTTCTTCCGCAGCCGCCTTGCCGAGGGGTTGACCCACGCGTCATTGCGGCTTCCCTCACTCTTCCACTTGTTTTTCAGGAATGCGGGAATCGCCACCCGCTCCGTGCTCTCATCCTTGAAGTCGGGCAGGCCATATAGAGTCGCCTCCAAGGGATTATTCTCGTCCCAGTTTTCGTCAGGCATCCGGATCCATCCCCGGTCATACCATCCCTTCCAGTCCACGCGTCCGGCGTAGAAGCCGTCATAGCTCCATTCTTTGATATGCTCTGCGGCCTCTTCCTCTGTCAAACCGACAGGGGTGAAGCCATATTGCACCGCATCCAATAGCGTCGGGTAGCCGGGATTATTGAGATTTGCCCCGAGCATGACTCTTATGCCCTGGTTGTGGAGGGTATCTATCAGCTCGCGCAACTCCTCCACCGTACCGTAGTTCTTGTCAGTCTGTGTGAAATCAAGAGGATAATAGCCGTGATAGCCATAATGAGGGAAGTCGTTCACCTCCCCCGATCCGGACATCCATCCATGTATCTGCTCATACACGTCCGTGAGCCAGAGCACGTCCACGCCCAACTCCTTGAAATACCCTTCCTTAGCTTTCAGAGTGACACCTTTGAAGTCGCCCCCGTGAAATGTGGCGGCATTCATCCTCTCGCTTCCGTAATCGGTTTTGCGCCCGTAGTTCACATCATTCGAGGGGTCACCGTTGCAGAAACGGTCTGTGATCAAGAAGTAGACAGTCGCTCCGTCCCATGAAAACGGGATCCCTGCTGAACTGACCGATGTCTTCTCAGTCTCTTTGCTGCTGACAGACCCGGCCGCGCAGTGCGTCCCGGAGATAGCGGCTAAAGCCGAAATGGTGGCGCAGGTTATTTTTCTCATCTTTTTTTGCTGCAAAATTACCCAATGCGGGGAATCCGTGCAATACTGAAAAATAACCATGTCTCTCCCATAAGACACCCCTATAAATCCCCCCCCTCAGAGCAGCCGCATCAGATTGGCGGCGGTGATGGCCTCTATGATGTTGCCGACTGAAAGTTTTTCGATGATATTCTGCCTATGGCGGTTGACAGTATGAACGCTTATCCCTAATATGTCGGCGACCTGCTTGCTGGGTTTTCCCTCCTTTATAAGAGCCAGTATTTCCTTCTCTCTCGGTGTCAGCACCCGGCCCCGCTTGTCTGAGAATGACAATTCATGTCGCTCCCCGCTGAGTGTGTCCAGTATAACCGGGCCTATTCCGCCGGGGGAAGGTAAAGAGGCTGAAAACTCATATGTGCATAGAATCAGCCACATTTTTCCGCACGGCGACAGATGAAGTATCCGCGTAGTATTATCCACATCGCGGTACTCACCCGTACTGTCCATCATCCTAATGACGCACTTCGCCACTGAGCCGGTTTTCTCCTCCGCACTTTTCTGAAGCGCAACTTTAAACAACTCATATTCCAGGAGTCGTTTATCGACAAGGTCTTCCGGATGAATCCGGTCATAGATTATGTCTTCATCGCTTGAACCGACTTCAAACCCCCCCGGAGAGACAGATGCAAATCCCATAATTTCTCCGAACTTCCCGGAAAAGACATAGCAGCGGTCACATGCGGCATCCGTTATCACAGCGCACCCGTTGCTTACCCTCACAAGACACTCGGCTATCTCTCTTGCCGCTGCCACCGCCTCCCGGGGCAACGCCTCCTCATGCAGCCGCTGGGAAGCATAAATCTCATTAAGCTCCCTTCTGAGTATGTCCATTTCTTCCAGGAGCAGTTAGACAGCGAGATCCATAGGGAGGTTACTTATATCTTTCAGCCTTCTGCCTTCAATTAAGATATTCAGCATTTCTCCTGCATCTTCCGCTCCTGATTCCCTCACAGCTTCTATCAACTCATACAGGGCAAAATGATAGAGGCAATCTATGTCGCCCTTACCTAATGCCAGCGATGCTAATCTCGAAGGAAGCGGCTCGGCCGTCACACCTACAATGTGGGGCAAATGACCTTTCCTGTTACGGATGAGACCAAGTGCCTCGGTTCTGCTATTCTGAGCCCTGTCACTCCGCATAGTCCATTTGGCAGAAATAGAGGCATGAAGGATTGGTAAAGTATTAGCCTTTCTCCTCAGAGCCGATAAGGTGCAAACTGAATCATCCAATATGTAGGCCGCTGAATTTATCTCCTCATCTGATTCCGGCTCACGATAAATGACGATATCAGGAGCTACCATATAGTCATTCCCTAACACCGAGGCTAATCTTGAATCAGTTTTGGTAAGATTGCCGAGATAGTCAAGGTGTTCATATTGCACAAAGGAAGAGGCTCTTATGGCATTTCTGTTCCCCAATCTGTCAATATGCCATTTTCCGGGTCGGAGATTTTGAAGATGAAGGAAAGTCCCTTTAAGGAATTCCATAGTCACCGTTTCAAAATTTCCTCCTAATGTCTGGCCTTTTCCTTTTTCACTGTGACCTGCTCCAAGTGCATCAGCAATCCTTTTCGATATTAGACATGACAGTCTGCTTGATTTATCGGCATTGCTTGGTATTCCATCTTTATTGATGGTGAGCACTTGATGAGCTACCAAGGATTCATGATATTCTTGGCGTTTTCTTTCTATTAACGGATGCATTGGTATCAAGTAAATGTTTTATCCTTTTTCCCACTGAACATGCGACCGGAGGCGGGAAAGCATTTCCAATCATTCGGCATGCCAAAGTCTTTTTGTTTCCAAACTTCCAGTCATCAGGAAATCCCTGAATCCGCGCGAGCATTCTTACAGTGAGTCGCGGCATTCCTTCAAAATCCGGATCCGGAGCCTCGTTAGCCACCCCCTTTCCATCAACTCCCATTGCAGCCCACTCTCTTTTAGCGCGGGTCGGCCCTAAATCGGGCCCTCCGTGTTTCTTGCTGCCACCTACTAAGGTGGGAGCGATTTTCATTGCGCCGCTCTTCCATTCCGACGCTTTCTTCCATCCATTTTCTGCCATAAGGTCAAAAATGGCATCTCCGACTGTCGGAGGTTCTTCTTCCTCGGGTGTCGGGAAAGTAAAGCAATCTTCGAGGTCAGTCCTGACTCCGACAATAATAACGCGAGGGCGCAACTGAGGCACACCGAACTGGGAAGCGTTCAGAAGCCTGATATGGGTGTTATACCCCAATTTATTAAGACTCGTCAGTATGTGGTCTCTGTACCAGTCGAATTTGGCATCTAAAATTCCACGGACATTTTCAATCATCACCACTTTAGGCTGTATTTCCTCTACCAGCCTCAGCATCTCAGGAAACAAGTCTCTTTCATCCTCATGGCCGAGCTGTTTTCCTGCTTTGCTGAAAGGTGGACAAGGAACGCCTCCGGACAAGAGGTCAATTTTGCCATAATAAGGAGTTCCATCAAAAAGACGTACATCCTCACACAACACGTTCCATCCAGGCCTGTTAGCACGAATACACGCGCAATAATCCGATTCGTATTCCACAAGCAGGGAATGCGAAAAACCAGCCATTTCAAGACCTAAGGCCTGACCTCCGGCACCGGCACAAATTTCAAGTGAAGTATACATGCTATCTTCTTGCAAAATTAATAAATTCTTTGCAATTATCAAAATAGGTTCAGGAAATCTGCGAGTAGTTTCTATGCTTATATTTCAGTGACAGACTGCTAATTTGTAACCGATGCCGCGGACGTTGAGCAGCTCGAGAGAGGAGGAGGCGGCAAGGTATTTGCGCAGTTTGTAGATGAAGCCATGAAGGCGGTTCAGGTTATCGTAGTCATCGTTCTGCCAGATGCGAAACATCAATGTGCGCGCCTCCACTACTTCATTCGGGTGCCGGAACAACTCATCCATTATTATGGCCTCTGTGTGAGTGAGCGCAATCGTCTGCAGCCCTATGGTGAGACGCTGTGAGGCAAAATCCAGAGAGCAGTCGCCTAAGGTGAGCCTGGACTCTTCGGCACCCCCGGTAGCTCTGCGATTCAGCAATGCCCTTATCCTGACCACCAGCTCAAGAATCTGAAAGGGCTTGCGCAGATAATCGTTAGCTCCGAGTTCAAAACCTTTGACCACGTCATCTATGCCTGTCCTGGCGGTAAGAAACAGCACCGGCACTTCCGGAGAAATTCGGCGTATGTGTTTCACCATCTCGAATCCATCCAACCTTGGCATCATGACATCGGCAACCACCATGTTCGGAGAAGTCTCACTGAATAATTTGAGTCCTGCCTCGCCGTTTGGCGCGCACACCACCTCGAAACCCTCGCGCGTCAGCGCATCCTCCACAATGAATGACAGTGTGGAGTCATCCTCCGCCAAAAGTATCTTAGCTTTTCTCATCGCCATTGAATTTAATGGTAAATATCGTCCCTTTCCCCGGCTCGCTCGCCGCTTCCACACTCCATCCATGCAACTCCACAATCTGCTTTACATAGAAGAGTCCCAGCCCGTATCCTCCTGCTTCGTACCGGTCGCCTGAGGTCACGCGGTAGAATCTGTCAAATATGTGCGGCAGCTCAGCCTTGCTGATTCCTATGCCGTCGTCCGATACTGAAATCAAATCCTCCCCGGCACTTATGCGGATATTGACTGAGTCACCCGAATATTTCACCGCATTGTCCAGTAGGTTTGTCAGCACATTGCCCAAATGCAAGGCATCAGCCCGGACAGTCAGCCTGTCGGGAATATCAATGCTGATCTTAACCGGTTTAGTTGCCTTTTGCTCAATCATTTCAGAAACCTCTTCGGCTAAAGGCTTCAGCTTCACCTCTTCCACTTTCAGTTTCAGCGTCTTGAAACGCTCCATGCTTGCCGAAAGTATATTCTCAACCATCCCGGAAAGGAAGTTCAGCCGCTGCAGAATTATCTCAAGGAATTTCCTGTTTCTTGCCTCATCACTTTGGTCGTAGTATCGCAGCATGGAGTCTGCGGCGGCATAGGCTGCGGCAACGGGAGTCTTCAGCTCGTGCGTCATGTTGCGTGTGAAGTCATCCTTCATCTGCTCAAGGGTCTTCATCCTGCTCACAGTCCTTGACAGGTATGCAGTCAGGAAAGCGAACAGGCATATCACGATGACAAAAGGAATGATTATGCCCCACATTCCCGCAAGGGCCTTGCCGGGCATCGGCGAGACAAAAATCCTATATGCCGGCTCGGCGGATGGCGAGGCTCTGTAATCGGTCACCCAGTAGGCCCCCTTGATGATTTGGTGGCTGCCTGCGGGAATAATGAATGCCGACCGGGGAAAGAGCCCGCGCCTGGCCAATTCCATCCGGAAAAGGCTGTCTAACTGATGAGGGTCCGGTTTTGCTTTGCCATCCCGGAATTCCAGCCCGAATTTCAGGATGACCGCAAGCGAAGTCCGGAGCGTATCGGAATTTGCGGGGAGGCCATCCTTCTGCTGCGCCATTTCAATAAACGAGTTCAACCTGATGAACGACTCCCGCGCCTCCGCGCCGGGCTTCATCCTCCCGATTATTTCGAGCAGCGCAGCGTTTTCGGCACACTCCCTGACCGTCCTCATAGTAGCCTGCTTCTGGTCCTTATAAAGGTCCAGAAGGCTCCACGCGGCTGCACCAACCGCAATCACTGTCACGGCGAGCGTAAAGGCCATTATGAGTTTCAAGCGTTTCATGACTGCAAATTAACACAAAAATACCCAATAAACGAAATTTTCCAGGAACTTCCCCCAATGAAGATATGACCAATTTGGCTTAATTTTTGAAAGAGTCAGTCATTAATCCATTTGTCAAAGCGGGGTCCCAATATATCAAGGTCGCGTTTGGGAAGCCCGAGTTTTCGCGCCTCAGCTCTCCACAGTCTCATCGCCGCTTTTACTTCTTTAATTATGGTTCCTGCTTTTTCGGTTGACAGCATGTATTCTCCGGCGGATTCCAAAAGGATTCTAAGATTAGATTCGCTTGTTGATTGGGTAATCAACAGACTCTGGAAATTAGCAAGTGTCGGATTTATATCGTATGCCGGGGAAAGTTCCCACCCTTTGCGCGTCAATAGAAATCCATGATTTCGGAAGTGGTCATCAGAGTTGCCGACAATGATATAGAATGCGACCCGACGATAAAGTTCCTCTAAGTTTTGCTCGACGTTGCTTCCATTTTGGATAATAAAATCAACAATATCGGGATAGCCATAGCCCGTTGATGCGTTATCCCCATCAGTCAGCCCGAGGAGAGCCAATGCAGATGCGAAATGGACTCTCTTGCCACAGTCATTGCGGTCAAATCTTTTGGACAGCAGGATATGATAATCTTCACCGGGAATTGTGCGTGTTTCAGCCGTATTTATTCCGGCTTTTCGTCCCATTACATGGCAGAAATGTTCCCACAGACCGACATCATAATCATCTTTACGCGAGGGAAATTTGGCAACTGTCAATCTGCCCTCCTCGTCAATAACTGATGCCTTCGGCCTGGCACCTCCAAGCGATGTGCCCGGATGCAACAGCTGCGCAAGCCACTTTTTTGATGGCAGAAGATGCTTTTCTTCACTGGCTTCAATTTCATGCGCAGCCTGCATCAGCTCTCTTACGCCGGCTAAGGGTGGAACACGCAAACTTGCCTCGCAATTGATAAACTTGCCTCCCGGAGTTTCCGCAAAACGAAATCCGCCCATACGTGAAGCATCATCAATGCCCATCAGGAAATCAAAAGACGTCAGATGTCGCACGGGGCGCTTTTCGTCAGCAGCTGAGATTTGTTCCCTGCGATTGAGCAGAGTGCGTCCCCAGCGGTCGGGCAGAGCATCGGAGAAACATGCAAATATATCCTTTCCGGGTCTGGAGTAATGGATACCGGGATAATTTTGCAGATCTTCACTTAGAAATATATCGCCATATTTGGCCAGCCACTCCCGGGCATATGAAAACCCGTATGTCACCCCGCCCCGCACTGAATCATATGACAGTTCACCTATCAACTGTGGAGCATCAAGCCAATCAAAGTCAGCATATACATATAGTTTCTTCATCGCTATTCTTTCTTAGATGCGCGCTGGCGATGTTTCAGACTTAAATCCTGCAATGTGCGACCGAGAGCATCCTCTTTTGCTATCAGCAGCAAATCATCGTCAAGTTGAAGCGCATACAATACACGGGCATAAATCCCGATAGATACGGTTGGAGAACCTTTTTCAATGCGGTTTATTGTGAGCGGCGAACAAGTCGCACGTTCCGCAACCTGCGCTATTGATAGGTTGCGGCGCAATCTCGCAAGCTTTATCTGCTCGCCCATAATTGCCATTTTTTGCTCAAGTTTTCGGGGGAGCTTTGTCCCCATAGTATTCTTCGCCAAGGTGAATAAGTTTTATACTTTCATAAAGTAATGCAAATATAATAAAAATATTTATAATATGATATATTAAGAAAATAAAATCATGCGCAATAATCGTTTCGCGCTCACATTCTCCCTGTTCTCTACCTGCACAAACACCAATTTGTCTAAGACTAACTAAGACTAAAAGAGGGTCTGCTAAGACTGCCGGGGCGTGCCGGCGCCTAATTTTGCAGTACGAACCAATAACACTGTAAAAATGAGACAGCTTTTTTCTTTCATTCCCTCCTTCGTCATGGTCTTGGCCTTGAGCGGATGCGCAAGCTATCAGGAGGTGAAATTTGCCAACCGCCAGTGGCATATCAGCGACTACTACGGCCAGATTATCGACCGCGACACTACCTGGCGCATGACCTTCGGAGAGGTGCTGATTCCGGAAGACCTCGCCATCATATCATGCGCCGATTCAGCCGCCATGTATCCCGGCATGGAGAAATACATCGCTTCAATACTCAAGACCGCCGGATTGGAAAACGATGAGGTCCTGTTCTACTCTCCCTCTTACGGCAAAATGTTTGTCAGACTGCTCAATGAGCCTCCTGCCACACGGCCTGCTTCCCTTTGGTGCAACCTCACGACTCTCATTCTTAATGATGAGAATGAGCGCCCTATCGGTATGTGGACTGCTGAGGAGGATGTGGAGAACTGGCACCGGCAGCCTGACCAGATGTACACCTACACCTATTTCGACATGAAAAACCGTCGCGTGATCGTGGTGGATTATTATGATTACGGCACCACCCCTATCGCCCAGATCTCCATAACCCAATCATGGACTAAGACCACCGACCGGATGAACCTCCCCAACCACAAGCGCTACTTCGCCTTCACCCGTCACGACCTCAAGGACTACCGGCGCGACATCGAGTTCTGGTCACACTACATAACCTCCCACCGGGAGAACGCCCTCAATAATTACCGAATCGGCCAGGAACAATTAAACAGACTGAAATAAGCGGTTCGGGCATGAATTAATACCCCGGAGCATAAAAAACAATAGACAAGCTCTTATCCAAAGCTAATAGGGAAGATGAAGAAGATGATTATGACGCTGCTGTGCCTGTCAGCAGCCTGCGCAAACGCTTTTGCGCTTCAGCTCAAGGGGAGGGTGCTCGATCCGGAACGTCATCCCGTCGAATTCGCAAATGTGTCAGCCTTTACAGGCGACTCCATCGCAGGAGGTTGCGTGACCGACTCAGTCGGACGCTTCTCACTCGAAGTGCCGGATGATTGCAACAGAATACGCGTCTCCTGCATTGGCTATGCAGATACTGAACTGTCACCGGCTCATGACGACCTCGGCGATATAACGCTGCAACCCGAAGTGTCCGTCCTCAAGGAGGTTGTGGTCAAGGCCCCACTTATCCGCAGGGAGGCCGATAGGATTATCCTCAATGTAGCGGCCAATCCGTTGACGGCAAATAAGGACGCGCAGGAGCTGCTGAGGACTGCCCCGGGCGTCTGGGCCACAGAAAATTCGCTGTCCATCTACGGGCAAGGGGGCACGAGCGTTTACATCGATGACAGGAAGGTCAATCTGTCAGGCTCTCAGCTTATGGCTTTCCTCAGGTCGTTGCAATCTTCGTCCATAGCCTCAATTGAGATAATACCTAAGGGGGGAGCGGAATACAGCGCATCCTCATCCGGGGGCGTAATCCGCATCAATATAAAGCGCAACCGCATCGACGGGCTTTCCGGATCAGCCGGGATAAGCACCACAGCCGGCAGGCAGAAGGCATGGATAAATCCTTTCGCTAATCTCAGCATCCGCACCGGCAAATGGATATTCAATCTATCGGGCAATTTCAATGCCTCCCCTTCTGACAAGTATTCCACAAACGAAGTGTCGGAAAATGCCAATATTGGCACCCTTCTCTCCGGAACCACGCGCCATAAGACAAAAACCGCGCAAGGCAACGCCATGCTCGGTGTTTTCTACGAGCCTTCAGACAGGGACCGCATAGGCCTTCAGGTAGACTATAATCCCGACACAAACCGTTCTGAAGCCACTTCGCAGACACTGGCAGCCTCTGACGCCGGGGAAGCAGCGACATCGGGCAGCTACTTGTCCCGTTACAGGTTTCACAATGTGAATGTCACTCTGAATTATTCCCATCTTCTTGATGACAAGGGATCTGTCGTGAAGTGGAATTCTAATTACAATTATCAATATTCCGCAACCCATGAGCGCAACCGGATGCAATGGCTTCCCGTCGGAAATGATTCCGTGTACCGCACTGACAACCTCAACCGGTACAATATCCTCGATTCCGAACTCAGCATTCAGAAAAATTTCAAACCGGGCTGGAAACTGAACGCGGGATTGAAATACACGCACAATGCCGCCTCTTTCGAGTCACGTCATTTCAATTTCCTCAATGGGGAATGGCTCAGCAACATTCCCCATGATTATGAGACCCGCTACCGTGAGGACATAGCTGCCGCTTACGCCGCCTTGAATCTGCAGTCCGGGAGATGGAAGTTTAAGGCAGGCCTTCGCGCAGAATATTACCACACCTCAGGAATAGAGGCGCGGCAATCCCGGTTTGACCTCTTCCCCAATGCGAACATTGCTTACAATCTCACCGAGCAGGGCGACTACACCGTAGCTTTGGGTTATTACCGGAATATCCGCAGGCCCTCTTTCCGGTCGCTCAACCCTTCGGTAATGCAGGTATCAGATTATTCATACAGTGTCGGCAACCCCGGGCTGCGCCCGAGCTATGCAGACGCTCTCAGCCTCGATTTCGTATTGGCCGGCAGATTTACCGTAGCCGCCGGATATTCTCAAACCTCCGACCCGATTCGACAGATGTTTGTCTCACACCCGGATCATCCCGAGCGGATGTATCTCACCTGGGAAAACATGGGCAAGGACCGCAGCGGTTTCCTTCATGCCGACGGCTCGGTCAGAATCACCCGGTGGTGGAACCTCTACGCAAGCCTTACGTACGTGGTCACATCGCAGAAACTTGATGACAATGCGCCTTATGACACATTCGGCTATCTGCAGGCCGTGGCGAGCGCCACGTTCACCCTCCCCCACTCGTTCAGTGTCACAATCAACGGATTTTACCGTACCCGAACGAAGACCGGAAACATCACCATCTATCCTGTGGTCAATATCGCTCCGACCATACAGAAACGGTTTGGCAAACAGTGGGCCCTATCCCTTGGAGCTGAGAACCTCCTGCAGCGCACCGCAAGGCTCCGCGCCGCCTCCTCCGTCTATGACCGCCTGACGCGCACAAAACAGCTCATGGCCGCCAGATTAGGAGTAACATACAGCTTCACCGCCGGCAAAGGCTTCCGCGCTCCCCGCATCGAAAAAACGGGCGACGCCACCCGCCTCCAAAAAGAATGAAACGAGGCATGAGACAGTGTAGAACCTATAAGAAAGCATCCAGTTTGGCAAATCTTCCGACACCAATGAGGGTGTGTCAAAATAGGCACACCCTCTTTTTCTTGCCATTGGGCCTGCTCACAAACTGACCCATTCCTTTGGATTATTCCCAAAACGACCCTATTATTCCTTTGGATTTTTTCCAAAATCACCGGACTATTCCTTTGGATTTTTCGAAGGCCAACGGATTTTTCCACTGGCGGCTCGCTGCCCTGCCGTTGCCCGCGAAGGTTATGGGCAGCGCGTAAACTAATGGTATGTCGCAGGTGTTCTAAAGGAAATAGTTCACGAAATTTATGGAAGACCTGGATTTATCTAAAATCAAGTCTCCGGCAGACATCCGCAAGATGGACCTGACGGAGCTTACGCAGCTCGCCGCTGACCTCCGCGCTAACCTTTTGAAGAAACTCTCTGTGCACGGAGGCCATGTCGGCCCCAACCTCGGCATGGTCGAGGCCGTCATAGCCCTGCATTACGTGTTTGACACCCCCGAGGACAAGATTGTCTTCGATGTCTCCCACCAGACGTACCCCCACAAGATGATTACCGGGCGCATGGAGGCCTTTACCGACCCTGCGCATTATGATGATGTCACAGGCTACACCAATCCCTCTGAAAGCGAGTATGACCTCTTCTCTCTGGGCCACACGTCATCCGCAGTGGCCCTCGCGGCCGGACTGGCCAAGGCACGCGACCTCAAAGGGGGCAAGGAGAATGTGGTCGCTGTCATCGGCGACGGCTCTCTGAGCGGCGGAGTGGCTTTCGAGGGGCTTGATTACGGAGCCACTCTCGGCTCTAATTTCATCGTGGTGGTCAATGACAACCAGATGAGCATTGCCGAAAATCACGGCGGAATCTACGCTGACCTGCGCCTGCTCAGAAATTCCAACGGCACAGCCGAACCCAATCTGTTCCGCGCCATGGGCTACGCCTACCGCTATGTAAATTACGGCAATGACCTCAGGAGCCTCATTGAGATGTTCAAATCTGTCAAGAATATAGGCTATCCGGTAGTAGTGCATATCAATACTATGAAGGGCCTTGGGCTCCCTGTGGCCGAGGCCGACAAGGAGACGTTCCACTTCTCCGGACCGTTTGACCTCAAGACTGGAGCGCTCCTGCATGAGGAGAGTCTCGCTGATGAGCCGGAGGATTACAGCGAACTCTTCGCCCGCGAGATGCTCGCCAAGATGGAGGCTGACAAGAAGGTCGTGACTATCACTGCCGGAACACCCGGAGTGCTCGGGTTTGACAAGGCGCGCCGCAAGGAGGCAGGAGCCCAGTTTATTGATGTCGGCATCGCCGAACAGGCCGCTGTGGACCTCGCCGCAGGACTCGCCAAAGGGGGCATGCGCCCCGTGGCAGGCTTTGTCAGCAGTTTCCTCCAGAGGGCATACGACCAGTTCAGCCAGGACATCGCCCTCAATAAAGAGGCGGCCACGTTTGTGGTCTTCTACGGCACGATGTTCGGCATGAACGATGAGACCCATTTAGGATTTTTCGACATAGCGCTACTATCAAACATACCGGACCTGCTCTTCCTTGCCCCGACCTGCAAGGAGGAATTCAGTTCGATGCTTGACTGGGCCGTGAGCCAGGACAAGCTCCCGGTCGTGGTGCGCACTCCCGGATCCGTAGCAATATCCAATCCTGCGATATCGCTGCTTGACGATTATTCAGCACCCAAGTATGAAATCGTGCGCGAGGGCGAGGATGTTGCCCTGATCGGAGCCGGAGCGATGTTCGGATTCATGGAAAAAGCAGCCGACCTGCTTGCGCAGCAGGGCATAAAAGCCACACTGATCAATCCCCGGAATCTCTCCACGCTTGACACCGCCGCGCTTGACGCGCTTAAGAGCTACAAGACTGTAATCACGGCTGAAGACGGCATCATCGACGGAGGCTTCGGCCAGAAAGTGGCCTCATATCTCGGAGAGGCCCCTGTGAAGGTCATCAACTTGGGCCTTCCCAAGGAGTTCCTCAACCGCTACAACTACTCCGAGCTCCAGAAGCGGTGCGGCCTGACCCCCGAGCAGATAGCAGCCACCGCCGCCGACTCACTGAAATAATCCATTTTCGATTATCAAAATAACCCCGGCTCATTTTTTATGAGCCGGGGTTATTTTGATAAAATATTTTATTAACAAATATTAACGTGAAGAATATTGTTTTTAAAAAATTAACCTTTACCTTTGCGTCCGGAATATGCTCCCGATGATATATAGCCCGACCCTTTTGATTCACGGTGGCCTTATTGATTCTTAGCATAATACATCTAACTCTAACACCAACCATTATGAACATCAATAGTTTAAATTCAAGACTTCATTTTTTTCTTAAGCCGCTGGGGGCTATGATGGCTTGCGGCATGATAATGGCTTCGTGCAGCGGCGAGGACGCTCCGGGCGCGAATACGGGCAATGAGGGTAATGAAGGGAAGAATGAGACACCGGAATTCGTGGAGAAAACTCCGCTTAAGTCCACCCCCGACCTTCAGAAGGCCGTTGCCGGACAATATGCGGTGGGGTCGCACATTCTCGGCGAGCTTATAGCCTCGAACAAGGACGGCAACCAGCTTTTCTCTCCGTTCAGCTTCCATGTGGCAGCTTCAATGCTCGCCAACGGACTGGGAGATGCTGAGGCTACCGAACTGGTCCGTTTCCTTGGGGCAGATAACGTGGACTTCCTCAACTCCACCAACAGCGAACTAATCTCAACCGTCCCCGCGCTTGACAGCCAAGTGACCTACGAGATTGCCAACGCGGTATGGACCGACACCGCCCTTCCTGTGAAAGAGGACTTCAAGACCACTCTTGCAAATTCCTACTCCTCGGAGCTTCAGACTGTGAATTATGGCACAGAGGACGCAACAGGAATCATCAACACCTGGGTCAAGGAAAAGACTCATGGGATGATTGATGAGCTCTTTAATCCCACTGAGCCACTCCTCGGGCCGGTCACAATAGTCAACACCTTGTATCTCAAAGCCCCCTGGTCACAATCCTTCGATAAGAAGAACAGTTACACCGGCACATTCCACTCTCCTAAAGGGGATCTCCAGGCTGATTTCATGCATGAGGATGAAATGCTTGGATCCTATGACCGGGGAGATTTCGGAGAGAGCCTGACTCTGAATTTCGGCAAACGGGGCAATTATCGCATCACCTTTATCATGCCCTCTTCCGGAACAGACCTTGGAGCATGGGCAAGCAGGCTCTCTGCCGACCGGATGATGGAAATAGTATCAGGCGGCAAATCGGTAGAGTGCGAAGTCACACTGCCGAAGTTTGGAGTTGAGACCACGATAGAAATGAGCGAAATGCTCAAAGGCATGGGGCTTTCCCGAATTTTCACCCCCACCCTATGGACCGGAATGACTGCATCCTCCAATCCTATCTTCGTTAACAAGATTATCCAAAAAGTGAAGTTCACTGTTGACGAGAAAGGTGGCGAAGGAAGCGCGGCGACCGGCATGGCCAACATCGGCTCCAGTGGCGCAGGTGACAGCGAACCCCAGAAATATGTTTTCAAAGCTGACCGCCCTTTCATGTTCGTAGTGACCGAAAGAGGCTGCAAGACCCCCATCTTCATGGGCGTTGTGCAGAATCCCTGAACTCGCTCCAAAAGAAGCGTGGCTACGACGCTCCGCTGCGGAGAAATAATCAAGGTTAATACTTTATAGGGACCTTGATTAAATGAATATTCGGGCGTGCCCTCGGCACGCCCGAATATTCATTTAATGCATCGTTATCTGTGGCCGCTGCGGCGGCTTAGGAACCGTTTAAGGGGGATAGCCAGCAGCAGGGCCGCTGCCACGGCTATCAGAAGGAGGGCAGGTGCACGGAGGCCGGTCACCTTTCGGGGTTTTTCATTGACCGTGGATACGGTCTGATCAATTGTTCCGGATGCGCCGACAATCTCTGTGCTGTCTGTTCTGATCCCCGTTCTCTGGGAAACTGTCTGCTTGGAGCGGTCTCTGACACCGGCCCCCGTCATGCGCACAGCTCCTTTGAGGATTGAGCGTGTTCCGCGCTCAGGTCGCCCGGGGAGCGTGTCCAAGTCCGCGCTATATTCCACACGCTCGAATTCAATCTCAACCTCCACATTGCGCTGCAGATGCTCCAAGATGGACTCACGGATAGAGAGGCTATCCCACTCCCCGCAGTGCGAGGTCTGCGTGGATGATGAGGCAGACACAACTGTTTCCTCTTCCCGCACTGTCTTGGCGGCCGACCGGCATCCTCCGGCCATAAGCATGAGTAAGGCCGCGGCAGCGCAGGCTATGCTCAGTTTCAGTAAGTATTGATATTTCATGGATTGAGGTCATTGAATGTTATCGTTTTCGCTTTTGGCCCGTTGTGCACCAGGCTGCCGAAGCGGATAGAGTCGAGACGGCGGAGCCACCCCTTGCGGAATTTCCCCAAGGAAGGACGGCGCTTCACCAATCCCTCAATGAAGAGTATCCGCGCCTGCTTTATGCGCTCGAAAAGACTTCGGGGATCATGACCGTTCAGGGCCTCCAGGGTCTTCGCTCCGGCTATGCCGTCGGCCTTCACCCCGAGAATCTTCTGCACTTCGGTTATGCCGGGCCGTCCGCTGGCCCAGACCCAGTCCACAACTATATTGGCTATGCTCTGACTCCGTATGCGGTCTGCCTGCCAGCGGTCCCAGTAATGGGGTTTCATCACTCTTCTGACAGCATCCTCAGCTGTTATGAGCTTCAGGTCGGCCACATCGATGTCGCCATCCCCATCCTTGTCATATCCGGTGGATTTCCATGTAGCAAGAGTCACGCCACGGTTGGTAGCCCCTCCCGGATCCGCAGGATCATTGACGAAGCCCCCCTCGAAACTTAGTATGAAGGGCGCAAGTAGTTCTATCTTTGCCATAAGTCAGTCAAGATATTGCGGGAGAATATACTGAATGTTGCGCGCGGCCTGACGCAGGATGGCCCGCGCCCCCTCCGGATTGATCTCACGGCCATGGGTGAACTCGCAGAATATCGACCCCACCCAGTCGTGGGAATTGTCGCTCAGCCGCTTCACCACCACCTGGCGCGTGCCGCAGGCGCTCAGCAGGCTCTTGGCGCAACGGTCGTCGACCTCACGGTCAATATCCGAAATGCACAGGAAGACTTGATTGGCCAAGGTGCGGCAGAAAGAGGCCACCTCGCACATCTTGAGGTTCTGTATACGCGGCTTCATGCTCTCGACACCCTTGCGGCGGCTCTCGAAGTAGACCGAGATCATGCTCTCGTTGCCCAGGGGATGCGGCTGGACTATGTAGACGCGGTCGGCCTTCAGCTCATGGAGCACCTCCCACAGTTCACCGTGGACAATGGCCGAGTTGTCGCTGCGACGCTTGCGGCGCTCGGCCTGCTCCTCTTCGAGCTGGCGCACCTTCATGTCGGTCAGCTTGTTCTTGGCATACTGGTTGTAAGCGAAATAGGCCGCCAAGATAGTGCCTATCGCGCTGATGATCGCTGAAATGTTTTCCATAATTGCGGGAGTGATTTTGTTTTGTCCCGCAAAATAAGCGAATATCTCCCGCATGGCGCGTCCATTTTTTAAAAACCAATCGCCCCCGCCAAGTGTTATTATTTCATAATTTATATAAGCGAAAACTCGCAACGTTAGACCCTATCTCATAAAATTTTTATGTCTCAGGGGTCGCATCCTTGGAGCTATTTTTGGCCTGCAGGGGAGGGAGCATAGCGAGCTATGCGACTGAGCCAAAGGACAAAAAGAGCCCAAGGAGGCGAGACAGAAAGGAAAGTCCGGTTTTGGGCGGTGCTTTCCGCCAAGTCTCCTCAGTCGCAATGCCCGCATTGCTCCCTCGTCAACTCGCGGAAATCCCTCACCCAAAACCGCCCCTGAGACTTAAAAATTTTATGAGATAGGGTCTTAGAAAAACCGCTTTAATATTATGGAAAATACACACAAGTTCACAAAGGGCATCCACAAAGTGTGGTGGATACCCATGATTACCGGAATTATCGCAATAGGCCTGGGGATATGGTGCTTCTGCTCGCCCGAATCCTCCTTGGCAGTCTTCGCCTACGTCTTCGCGGCCGGCCTTATCATAGCGGGGTGCATGAACCTCGGATACTCCACAGCCAACGCCCGGCTGCGCTCCAACTGGGGATGGAGCATGGTGCTCGGCCTGCTGGAGCTGATATGCGGCATCTGGCTCTTCTCTATGCCCGCTGAGACCCTGGCCGTGGCCTTCGCTTACGCCGCCGGCATCTGGATGCTCGTTGTGGCCATCAACTCTATCGGCGAGGCCTCCTATTTCTCGCGTTACAGTGCCGGATGGTCGATATGGATGATCATACTGCTGGTCTGCACAATCCTCTTCGCTGTATGGTTCCTCTTCAACCCGGTCTTCGGAGGTCTCGTAGGCTGGATGTATATAGGCTTCTCGCTGGTGTTCTTCGGCGTATGGCGAATCTGCCTGGCCTTCAAGCTCCGCAGCTTCAACAAGAAGCTCGGCATCTAAGACCCCTGCATTATATTTTTGTGGAAAGGGGTCTTATCTCCGGAAAGGGGCGCACATTCGTCCCGGGATAGTAGAACCCGAGGATTTCCTCGCAGTCCGCTCCCCGCAGGGCCATGTGTGCCGCTCCGGTCTGACACATGCCCGCACCGTGGCCCCAGCCACGCCCCTTGAGCCTGAGTTCCTCACCGAGGTCTTCAATCTCAAAGGCGGAGGAATACAGATGCGTTTCGGCAAGAAGGCGGCGGATCCACAGCTCCTTGCCTAAGACCAAAGAGGCTGCCGTGCCCGTGACACGCAACAGCTTTATGCGCCCGGAGGGCCCGCGCTCCACCGGCTCTATTGAAATTATGTCACCGATATTACGGCCGAACTTCCTGAGGAGGTTTCGGCCGATTTCCTTTTTAGAAACTGCAGTCTCCCAGCGGTAGCCTCCGCCGGTAGCCAGGTCATAATCCTTGAGAATGACTGACAGCGATTCCCGAGGCACGTCCGACAGGTCGCACCAGGGGTCGTCAAAACTCTCAATGCCCGGCATCTCGCGATCCTGCCAGCATGTGGAGAATAGTTCCGTCCGTCCCCCGCAGCATTTCGAGAAGCGCGCGTCAATGAGGCTGCCGCTGCCATCGGCCAGCACCAGCCCTGCTGTGGAGAGTATCGCCTCACGCGCCTTGTCCGAAATCGGCTGCACCCCCTGATACCTCTGGCAGTGGTCATCCGAGCAGACATCAAAACCGGAGTGCGCGGACGTGTCGTCCCACCCGACCAGGCACCCGGGGCTCTCCTTCCGCCCCTCGTCATCCTCGGGATGCATTTTCAGCATCTTCCCCACGGCCCAGCTCCGCGACACAATGGCGTGCGCCTTTAGAAACTCAATCGGAGCGCGGGGGTTCATCTCGCTGCCGACCACACACTCCAGATAGGTCTCAAGCGGGAGCCGGTTTATGACAGAATATCCCTCATCGGCTCCGCACGCCACCATCACCTCTCCGGGAAGGAGCGCCGAAAGCTCCTGCTGCCAGTGAAACCCTTTGCCGATGAGCATGTTCTCCAGACGCATCAGGCCCTCCCCTGCCGCTGAAAGGCGGGGAGGGCCTGATGTCGGTATACCTATGGTGATCAGGCACTCCTCAGACATCATTGCCAATATTAGAACGAGGCCACGAATAGCGCCTGGAGGCGGTTGGCGTTGCCGTGGCTGCAATCATAGTTCATGCGTTTTCCGGCTAAGTATTCCAGGCCTAACTGCATGCGCGAGGTGATATTCCAGACCAGGTTGGCGGCAAGATACTGGCCATATTTGTAAGTATCGCTGAACGTGCCCTCCTTGGCATACGTGCGGATGGTGCCTAAGGCCACGGTCGAAGTCAGATTCTGCATCCAGTAATATTTCAGTCCGACGGTAGCCGCCAGTGTGGTCGGCGCGTAGAGCTGCCCCAGTTCGCCGGGTTTGCCGAGCAAGTCATAATCGCCGTTTGACAGGTCGCCGTTATAGGCTGTGATGCCCTGGCCCACGCTCACCTGGCCCTGGAATGACAAGGGGCTGACAATTTTTACCGTGGTGCCTAACAGAGCGCCCCACCCCGCCACATGATGCGTGGCTCCCGTGGTCAGGTCGCGGTAGGCCATGGTGCGCAGTATGCCGGCCAGGCGCACATGGCTCAGGCCACGGTTCCACTGGTACTGGCCGAAAGCTGCGAAGTCAGGCACGTAGTCTGTCACCTTGTTGACGTGCTCGTCATTCACATCGGGCTGGCTCGAGGGGAGCTCCACCGATCCGGCCACGCTCCAGCGCCCCTTGAAAGTCTTGAGGTAGCGCACCAGGACGTTGGTCTTGCTCATCACGCCGTTTGAGCCGGCGGGGTCCAGCACGTCAGGCTCCGAAGCGGGGTCGGAGAAGGTGGACTTGGCCAGGCCGGCGGTGAAATCGCGTATCTGCACCCACGCCTTGGATAGTTTGAAACCCTTGCCTCCGGTGCCGTTGAATTTGCCTTGCACGTAGACGCTGAAATTGCCTAATTTCTCATGATTGCCCAGCAAGGAGAAGAACAGGCTGGTGCCCGAGGCCCCTCCGTTGAGGCTCCGGTTATTGTCGGGCGATTTGGGTATCTGGATGTTATAGGGAGAAAAATCGGAGCCGGGTATCATGCCGTTCCAGTTATACCATCCGCTCAGCACAAGATTGGCACCCACGCCCATAGCTATGTTAGCGTCATTGCTGAGGAAGGTGAACATCGGCGCCTCGGGATCCTGGGAGTGGCGGAACTGGTCGTCATAGAAACGCGACATCAGGGCGAGCACCGAATCGCGCGAGGCGCCTTCGGCGCTGCCGCCCCCCATGAATATCGTCTTGGCCCCCTGCAGCACCTCAGCGCGCTGCTGCTCCTCCGGATAAAGAGCCGCGGCTGAGGAGGCCTGCACATCAGTGGCGGCAGATGACGGATACGATGGAGAGACAGCCGAGGCTGCCATGCAGGCCGCCATTGACAGGGCGAGCGCGAGAGAGCGGCAAGGAATCGGAGTTGTTATCATAATTAGCAGAATCTATATACATATTTTAACAATTATAAACACATTTTTGTTTTACATGGCATATTTGGCAGTTTCGCCGGGATTGCTTAATTTTGCAGCAAAAGAAATATCGATATGGAAAAGATACCCAGTTTCACCATTGACCACACGCGCCTCGAGCCGGGCATATACGTTTCACGCCGTGACCTGACCCCCTCGGGCGATGTAATAACCACCTTCGATGTGCGCATGACGCGCCCTAACCGTGAGCCGGCCCTCTCGCCCGAGGCCCTCCACGCTATGGAGCACTTGGCCGCCACATTCCTGCGCAACCATCCTCAATGGAAAGAGAAAGTGATCTACTGGGGTCCGATGGGTTGCTGCACAGGCAACTATCTTCTGCTTTCAGGCAAGCACGACAGCCGCGACATCCTCCCCTTGGTGGAGGAGACAATGCGCTTCGTGGCCACCTTCGATGGAGACATCCCCGGAGCCTCTCCGCGCGACTGCGGCAACTGGCAGTTCATGGATCTTGAGGCTGCGAAGGAAGCTGCGTCTAAATATGCCGACCTTCTGAGCCACGCCACAGAACAAAACCTCACCTATCCGGCCTGACCTTATACTGACTTATGGCAATGACTTATGGCAAACCAACCCAAAATCACCGTTGTAATAGCCGTCTACAATAACCCTAAATGGCTGCGCCTGATTCTTGAGTCTCTGCGGACCCAGAGGCTTCGCTCACTCAGTCTTCCGGAGATGGAAATTGTGATAGCCGACGACGGGTCATCTGAGGAGAACGTCAGGCAGCTGCAAGCCTACATCAGCGGCCATCCCGAGATGAACATCCTCCATGCGTGGCACCCTGACAAAGGGTGGCGCAAGAACGCCGCCCTCAACAACGCCCTGCGCATGACCTCGGGAGAGTATGTGATTTTCATTGACGGCGACTGCATCCCCCACCCCCTCTTCATAGAAGACCATCTCCGCCTCCGCCGCAGAGGTTATGTGATGGGAGGGCGCCGGATTGAATCTGGCGAGTCGCTCACGCGCCTGGTCGAATCATGGGATGCGCTGCCGGAAAACTGGTTTGGCAAGATACGCCGCTCCATCGTGGCCAACATCTTGGCCGACCGGTCTGCTTCGGGCCTGGCCCAGCTCAGGCGCTCCATTCGCCTGCCATTCATTTTCGGCCATGCCGCAGGCCTAAGAAACCAGGGTTTCTTAGGAGCTAATTTCGGCATATACCGCGCTGATCTTGAAAAGGTCAACGGGTTTGATGAGCGCTACGTGGATCCCGGCACCGGAGAAGACAGCGACCTGGACGCGCGGTTAGGCAACGCCGGAATAGGCCATCTCACAGCCCCGCGCTACGCCCTTATGGTGCACCGCCACCACAAGCGCCTCGACTTCAGCTCTCCCAACAACGCCAAGCTCTTCCGCGAGGCCCGGGAGAAAAAAATCACCTGGGTTCCCACGGGTCTGCGCAGGGAGGATACATCTCAGACATAAATCATCTTCCGCGTCATCCCTCCGTCTACGGGTATGTCGGCGCCGTTGATGAAGTCATTGCCCGGCGCCGACAGAAACAGGCAGAGCCGCGCCACATCCTCCGGCTCACCGACCCGCCGCGAGGGATGCTGCATGCGGTCGGCCTCAGTCAGCTCCTCTGAGGCGCTGTTGATCCATCCCGGAGAGATGCAGTTGACCGTGATGCCATATTCCGAAAGCGACATCATGAGCGCATGAGTCAGCGAGGCCAGCGCACCTTTGCTTGCAGAGTACGCTTCCGTGCCCGGCTCGCTCTGGATGTGGCGCGTGGAACTGATAATGACCACGCGTCCGCCGAATGAATTGGGCAGCGGCAGGCGGCTGCGGTGCCGGGCCAGACACCGCGCCATCACGAAGGCCGGCAGCAGGTTGGTATCGAGCACATCGCGGAAATCATCGATGGAGGTTTCCGTAATCGGAGCGAACCGGGCCACGCCCGCATTGCTGACTATGATGTCGATGTCGCGCCAGGCCTTCAGGAGGGACTCCATCGCCCGCTCTGTCTCATGGGTGTCGCGCAGATCGACGGGATAAAACCTCACCCCTTCGCTCTGTGCCATTTCGCTCCCCTTCTCGCGGTCGCAATCAAACACCGCCACCTTGCACCCGGCCTTCACAAAGGCCCGCGCGACTGCCCTTCCTATGCCCGAGACGCCCCCCGTGACCAGCACGCGCCTCTCGGGGAAAGGTATCTGAAGCATCCCCTTCCGGCTCCCCTCCTTCGGGGCTGCGGATGCCCCCAGCCGCCCGCTGCGCATATCCTCCATCCTGCGCTCAAGAAAATTATCTGCCATAAGTTTTCGCTGTTATACTTTCCATTTTCAAGTCAAAATACAGACCCTTTGTCAACATCCGTAAGCCTCCATTACCCGCCGGTAGAACTGATCATACGTAAACCGCTCGGAGAAAGTCCGGCAAGCGCCCTCCCCGATCCGTTTCCGAAGGTCCGGATTCTCAGCGAGGCGGCGTATGGCCTGCGCAAGCGCACCGTCATCTCCGGGGGGAACCAGCAGGCCGTCGCCCCCGTCGGCGATGATTTCCGGCTGCGCGCCGTTGGAAGTGGTGACCACCGGGCGACCCTGCGACATGAACTCCAGGATAGTAAGCCCGAAGGGCTCGCGCCACACTGACGGGGCCACGCAGATATCCGCCTGCCGGATCTCAGCGAACACATCATCCACAAACCCCTTCCACTCAATGCGTGCGGCCACTCCACTCTCGGCCGCCAACCGCTTTAGCTCCGCAATATATTCGGGCCGTCCGGTTCCGGCGATAGTGAGTCTCAACGGCATATCGCTGAGCTTAGCCACAGCCTTTATCAGCACATCAACCCCCTTCTCCTCTGCCACACGCCCGGTATAGAGGATATTGAGTTCATCGCACTCCGGCGGGGGCGTCGGCACACTGTATTCCTGCGGCACAATCACGCTGTTTGGCACCGTGACAATGCGTGACTCATCGACCGGAGGCGCAGAAGAGAGGAATTCCCTCCGCGTGAGGTCGGAAATGAATATCAGCCGGTCAATCACTTTGTATATTCCCTTCCATCTCAGCGAACGCTTGCCGCGCTTCACAAGATGGCGCGTGCACACCAGCCATATCTTGGCGGCGTGTCGCTTTCCGAGCAGGAATTTCGCCCGCGCCACTAATTCCGCATCCTTGAAATTATGCACATGCACCACCACCCTCTCCTCCGGCGCCTCCATGACCAGTCGGGCCAGTTTCCAAGGTGTGATAACATCAAACGGCCCCCCTAAGGGCATCCGCGACACCGGGACACCGGCTTCAAGAAAATGCTCGTCCACCACGCTTTTGCCGCGCGTGACAGCCGTCACACAGTGCCCCTCCTCTGCCGCCTCCCGGCAAAGGTCAAGCGCGTACCTCTCGCCCCCACCCCAGGAGGTGCTCCTCACCAGATGAATTATCCTCATAGCTTATTCAGCATCCTGCTGAGTGCGACACTTCATTAGCCAGAGCACGATTAATGAATTCATTGATCGTAGTGCCGGCAGAAAGAGCTGCCGCTGCTATTTTGCTGTGAAGTTCGGAAGGCATGCGTACCACCAATCTGCCGCTGTAAGCTTTCTTAGGTTCTTCGCCTCGCTGCCTGCAGCAGTCAAGATAAAAATCCACAGCTCCCTCAAAATCAGCTTTGAGCGCCTCTACGCTTTCGCCTTCGTATGTAATGCGGTTCCCACCCATTCCAAGCACTTTTCCATAAAGGCAGTTATCCTCCTCACTATACTCAACGCTTCCAGTATAGCCCTTATATCTTAAAGTTCCCATGTCAATGTTTTGATTTTTTATATTCGCTGATTAACTTCTGTTCTTTTATATACGCAGCCAACTGCTTGAGCGCAGTAGGCTTGATAATAGAGGACGGATGCGGCTTATGCATAATATAGCTTTGCCCTTCATTACGGTAAAACTGCACTCTTGACCCTGAAGTGTTCCCCTTTGAGAACTCCTCAAACCCGAAAATGGCAAATAAACGCACCACCTCTTCATATGTAAAATCCTTCGGCAGGGTTAAGAATCGTTGTATCAATTTATCCTTTGTACTCATAGCAAATCAAGGATTATGACTGCAAAGATACTAATTTTGATACTATTAACAAAATTATTTCTATTAAAGTTGGTCGGCCACACACTTGCTATGCCGAAAATGCGGACACCAAGGGTGTACGAATTCAGATGCAGTGTACGTTTTCGGACACTGCAATATTCTGCTAACTTTTTATATTCTTGCGTGTTATAATTTCAGGAACAGGTTTTGCACATCCGTTTGCAAAATCAACCCGATTCTTCCTGCCCCGGCCGGAAGAACGCTAAACTGAACTTATATGAAACATGCTTTCTTACTCCCTCTCCTCTTTTCATCCCTCCCGGCATGGGCTCTGGCTGATGCTCCGGCGCTGACACCGGACTCCGTGTCTGCCGCTGACACCCTTAAGGTGACTGACCTCGCAGAGGTGGTGGTGCAGGGGCGCACCCAGCGCGTGATCAAGTACGGGGTGGAATACACTCCCGACAAACGCACCAAGAAGATGGCCATGAACGCTGTCTCCCTCCTTCAGCTTATGGCCATCCCACAGCTCGATCTCACCCCCGGGTCGCTCGAGGTGAAACTGATCGGCAACCGTACCCCCAAGATTTTCATAGACTACGTGCCCGCCACGGAGGCCGACCTGCGCGGCATGCGCACGCAGGATGTGCTGCGCGTCGAGGTGCTCCAATACCCCGAAGACCCCCGCTTCGAGAGCGCGGAATACGTTATCAACTATATCATGCAGAAATACGAGTGGGGCGGCTATACCAACATAGGCGGCAATCTTAACCTCATCGATGTGCTCAACGGCTACGGATACATTTACTCGAAGTTCGTGAAAAAGAAATGGACGTTCGATTTCAACGCCGGAGGCTCGGGCACGCGCCAGGATAAGACCGAGGGGGTCAATACGGAGACTTACCGCGATTTCTATCTCGGCGACCGCCATATCGATTCCATGGAGCGCATTTCCACTTCCGAAAATGCGCTTTGGGAGCACAACGGCGAGTGGGCCTCCATCCGGGCTATCTATGCCACTGAGAAGATGCAGATACGCCATACCGCCGGATTCAACCGCTCGGAGCAGCCCGTCTCTTCCTCCGACGCCCGCGTGGAGTTTACGGCCGGCGCCTTCCCCTTGTCAATGTCGCATAGCGCGGAGTACACCCTCTCGCTCAGTCCCTACGCGTCGGGAGGTTACCTCTTCACACTCCCCAAAGGGAACTCCCTCAACATCTACTGGGACTTCTCCTACAAGAGCACCCGCCGCAATTCCTCCTACCGCCTGGGCGACCTGAGCCCGATTGTCAACGACAACCGCGAGAAGGTCTACACTCCTAACGCAACGCTCCAATACTCCAAGCGTTTCAACCACGACAACACCTTCCGCACCGCGCTGATGACCTATAATTCAATCTACGACACGCATTACGCCGGGTCATACGACGGCCGACAGAAACTGCTCTCATCCGAGACCATGCTTTTCCTGGAATACATGCAGAACTGGGCCGCAGGACTCGACCTCTACACGCGCCTCGGAATGTCATACGTCGTAGGGCGCGTCAACGGTGTCAACACGCTTCAGCAGTGGAATCCCCGCCTGGGCATGCAGCTGCGCTACCGCATCAACGAGCAGCACTCGGCAAGCATCTCGGCCTGGTGGGGCAACAGCCATCCCGGCCCTTCGGCCTCCAACACCGCAATAGTGCAGAGCAACGAGCTGCTATGGCTCATGGGCAATCCCGACCTGCGCAACACCATCTTCCAGTCGGTCAACCTCTCATACGATTTCATCCCTACGAATCACTTCAGCCTCGCCTTCTATGCTCAATATGAAGGCAATCCCCACAAGCAGGCCTACGAATACATGGTGCTCCCCGGATACGACGGGCTGGTGAGACGCACCATCAACAGCGGCACTGCCCACGACTGGACGGCCACAGTGACGGGCACGCTGCGCCTGCTCGACAATTCGCTGGTCATCAAGGTTAACGTTGTCGGCAACCGCGTAGTGCTTACCGGTGTGGACGCGCAGTCACTCAATGCCGGGCGCACCTCAGTCAATGTCACCTACATGCTCGGCAACTTCTCCTTCGACGGATGGTACTTCTCCCCGGCCAAATACTTAGGCGCGTGGAGTATGGGCACAGTCACAACCATACGCAGCAGCGGGTACGGCCTTCAGGTCTCATACAGCAACGGCGACTTCAAGGCGAGCCTGAGCAGCTGCAACTGGTGGAACCGGGCCCGCACAGAGACCTCCTTCGCCTCGCCCCGCTACTCGCAGTCCGGCTGGTCATGGAACCAAGGCATGGCCCCCAGCATCAGCCTCAACCTCTCCTACACCTTCTCCTACGGCAAGAAGATCAGCCACGGCGACCAGCTCGGCGGCGGCGGCTCCACCGGCTCCGCCATCCTCAAATGACGTCCTGCTATTCGCTTATTTTGTGATTATACGAAATTCCGGCCGGCATGCCTCCGGTCGGAATTTCTGCTAATTTTCAGACCTTAAATCCCTGTTTGTTTGCAATCTTCAAATATTATTGCTAATTTAGTGTCCCTAAAACCCCGCAAGGATGAAAGAGACAGTTGACGACCTGCTGAAAAAGACCTTTATCAAGCTCCGCTCCGACTATGGCTTCAAGCGGGCTTTCGCCTCCCCCGAGCATTCCGAGGTGCTCAGGCAGTTCCTCAACGCCCTGTTTGAGGGGCGCATGGTCGTGACCGACATCACCTTTCATGACAAGGAGGTGCTCCCGCCCGACCGCGATGGCAAACGTATTGTCTACGATGCATACTGCACCACAAGCACCGGGTACCATTTTGTAGTTGAGATGCAGCAGGAGCAATCCGAACTGTTCGGCAAGAGGATGGTGTTTTATATATCCTCGTGTATATTCCGCCAGGGCGAGAGCGGAGGGTCTTACAAATTTGATCCGGTGTACCTGATAGTGATTACGGATTTTGACATGAGGCCTTTGGAGCACAGGCTTGTCAACGAGATAGTCCTCATGGAGCGTACCTCGCATGTGGTCTTCACGGAGGACTTCAAGATTTTCTTCCTGTCACTGGCCCGGGTGCCCGGCGAATGGGATGACTGCGAATCAGAACTGGAAAGACAACTTTATCTAATCAAGAATATGGAAAAGCTGAATAAGGACTC
>CAZWVY010000020.1:0-37747 GCA_964637105.1 uncultured Sangeribacter sp.
GTTGCCCCAGCGTTTCAGCTTGCGGGCTTTGCGAAATTCAAATGCTCTTCCCATTGGTATATTGGTGATTCAGTATGTTTTTATCAGTGATTAGCGTAGCTCGGCTCCCAGCTCCTTGGCCAGGGAGGCGGTGATGCGGCTCATGACGGCATCAATCTGCTTGTCAGCCAAAGTCTTCTCGGTATCCTGGAGCGTCATGGAGACCGCGTAGCTCTTCTTGCCCTCGGGGAGTTTGTCGCCCTCATAGACATCAAAGAGGCGCACCTCGCCGAGCAGTTTGCGCTCAGCCTTGCGGATCACCTCCTCGACACGGGCGAAAGGCACATCGCGGTCCAGCAGCAGTGCCAGGTCGCGGCGCACAGCCTGCGTCTTGGGCAGAGGAGTGAAGGTTATCTCCGTGCGCGAAGCTGCGCGCATCAGGGCATTCCAGTCTATGGTGGCGTAGCACACCTCCTGCTCTATGTCAAACTTCTTGAGCACGGAGCGGCTGAGCATGCCGAGCGAGGCGATTTTCTTGCCCGTCTTCAGACTCAGGTCGAGGCGCGCCGAGAAGATATCATCCTTCGACTGCGTCTGTGCGATCGCACCCTCGGGGAGGCCGGCGCGGCGCAGGATGTTGAGCACGGTGGCCTTGAGGTCGAACACGGTCAGCGGAGCGGCCGGAGCGTTCCATGACGCCGCAGCTGCATTACCCGTCATCCACAGGTCGAGGCGGGGCTCTTCATGGAAGGGGGCAAGGGGGGCCTCCGCGGTGGACTCCTTCTCCGGATTGCGGGCATAGACGTTGCCGAACTCATAGAGGCGCAGGTCCGAGGCGCGGCGGTTGATGTTATGGCTAAGCGTCTCCAGGCCTCCGTAGAGGAGCGTGCGGCGCATGGTCGACAGGTCGCCGCTCAGGGGGTTGATGACCCTCACGCAGGCCTCGGGGGCGAAGAGGGCGTTGTCCTCGTAATAGGAGGCGGCAGAAAGGGAGTTGTTGAGGATTTCATGGAAACCCTCGGCGGTGAGCTGCTCGCTTACGAGCTCCTGCAGGGCGTATGACTCGTCAACGGCAGTCTTGCGCGACAGTGTGGCTGACACGCGCGAGGGAGTCTCCACATTGTTATATCCGTAGATGCGCAGTATCTCCTCCACCACATCGCAGGGGCGCGTCACATCCACGCGGTACGGAGGCACCGCCAGCGAAAGTGTGTCAGGGTCGGGACCGGCCTTCACATCGAAGTCCAGGGCGCGGAGTATCTTCTCCACCAGCTCCCGGGGAATATGCTTGCCGATGAGGATGTCGCAGTATTCCAGCGAGAACTCCATCTTGACCGGCTCTGGCACCTCGGGGCAGATGTCAATGACCTCGCCGCAGATACGTCCTCCGGCCAGGTCGCGTATCATCACTGCAGCCAGACGGGCTGCGTAGACGGTGATGAGGGGATCGGTGCCTCGCTCGTAGCGGAAGGAGGCGTCAGTGCTCAGGCCGTGGCGGCGCGCCGTGCGGCGCACCGAAGTGGGATTGAACCACGCGCTTTCGATGAATACGTCAGTCGTCTGCTCAGTCACGCCCGAGTTGAGTCCGCCGAACACTCCGGCTATGCAGAGAGGCTTCTCGGAGTCGCATATCATCAGGTCAGCTGCGCTGAGCTTGCGCTCCACACCGTCAAGGGTGGTGAAGGGGGCCCCCTCCTCGCATGTGCGCACTACAATTGTCTCATCCTTGACATGCGCCAGGTCGAAGCAGTGCAGAGGCTGGCCAAGGCCGAGCAGTATGAAGTTGGTGATATCCACCACATTGTTGATAGGGCGCTGCCCTGCGGCCACAAGCAGGTTCTTGAGCCAGTCGGGCGACTCGGCCACTTTAACGCCGCGCACGGTCACGCCGCTGTAACGCGGGCAGAGCTTGTAGTCATTGACGCTGACCACTACCGCCCCCTCGGGGGAATCTACGCTGAAAGCGGAGGCATCGGGCAGCGTGATATGAGTGTCGGCATGCGCGATTTCGCCCATGGCCTCGCGGGCCGTCATCCACGCCTTGAGGTCGCGGGCCACACCGTAATGGCTGGCTGCGTCGACGCGGTTGGGAGTGAGCTCCACCTCCAGGCGGAAGTCGCTCTCCACATTGAAGTATTCGGCAGCCGGAGTGCCCGGGGCGATGCCGTCGGGGAGCACCATGATGCCGGCATGGTCGGTGCCAAGTCCTATCTCATCCTCGGCGCAAATCATGCCGTATGACTCCACGCCGCGCATTTTGGATTTCTTGATCTTGAACTCCTTGTCGCCGTCATAGAGCACGGTGCCTATTGTAGCCACCACTACCGTCTGGCCGGCCGCCACATTGGGGGCGCCGCAGACTATCTGGAGCGGCTCTGCCTCCCCGACATCCACGGTGGTGACATGCAGGTGGTCGGAATCAGGATGGGCAATGCAGGTGAGCACTCGGCCTATGCGAAGGCCGCGCAGGCCCCCGCGTATGGTCTCCACTTCCTCCACAGAGTCACATTCGAGGCCCGTCGAAGTGAGGGCGGCCGCCAGTTCGCGGGGCTGGAGAGGAACGTCAATGTAGCGTTTGAGCCACTTATATGAAATATTCATAAATCTTGTAAATATCGTACGATGTCCCGTCCGGGAGGCCGGCGGGGAGTTTCAGACTGCAAAATTAGCAAAAAAAGAGTATATTTGCCACCCGCAGGCCCCTTTTACTTCATTTTTTTGCGCCTCTTTGCTTTTTAATCATTAGTTATTTGCGGGGTTGGGGAGGATTTTGTAAATTTGGGGCGCGAAAAGCACATTATGAAGATACATCACGAAGGTACAAATATACTGATTCTGCTGGCCGTGGTGCTGGTGGCAATCAACATCCCCGTGTGGCTGTTCATGCCTCCTGTGGTCATCCCGGCCTGCCTGACGGCCCTGTCGGCGCTGGTCTACGGCTTTGTATTCAATTTCTTCCGTTGCCCCAGGCGCGTCTACCGGGGCGAGCGCAAAAACCATGTGGTCAGTTCGGTCGACGGCCGCGTGGTCGTGGTCGAGCCCACCTACGAGCCGGAATTTCTCAAAAGCGAGGCCATACAGGTGTCTGTCTTCATGTCGCCCCTCAATGTGCATGCCAACTGGTTTCCGGTTGACGGCCGCGTGGTCTATGTCAAGCACCACAGCGGGCGCTTCCTGAGCGCGTATCTTCCCAAGAGCAGCACCGAGAACGAGCGCTGCACCATCGGCATAGAGTGTGCCGACGGGCGGCGCATCACCCTCAGGCAGGTGGCCGGCGCGATGGCGCGCCGCATCGTGACCTACGCCCGCGTCGGCGAAGAGGCCTCTATCGACGAGCATTTAGGCTTCATCAAATTCGGCTCGCGCGTGGACCTATACCTGCCTATGGACTCCAAGATACTGGTCGAACCGAACCAGGTGACTCGCGGCGGCGTTACTCCGGTAGCGGTATTGAGCGGCGAAAGCCGCTGAGCGCTCCGCTGCCCCATTCATAAAGCCAAGAGTGTATGAATCCAATAAAGAACAATCTCGCCAACGCCGTGACATGCTGCAATGTCCTTTGCGGCACCCTCGCCATATTCGTATGTTTCGGCCCCGATGTCGTGTGGGGGCTCCCCTCATGGCAGATGGCCTGCCTGCTGATTTTCCTGGCGGCGGTCGCCGACTTTGCCGACGGGCTGGTGGCGCGCGCCATCGGGGTGTCCGCCCCCCTGGGCAAAGAACTTGACTCGCTGAGCGACCTTGTCAGCTTCGGAGTGGCCCCGGCCATTCTGCTGCGCATGGCCCTCGAGAGCGCCGGCGCGCCCGGCTGGGTGGCCTGGATCCCCGCCCTCCTTCCTGTGGCCGGAGCGGTGCGCCTGGCTAAATTCAACATCGACACCCGCCAGGCCACATCCTTCCTCGGCCTGCCCATACCGGCCAACGCCATTTTCTGGATGGGATATGCAGCCGCCCTCTACGGAGGGTGGAGCCTCTTCGCCGCGCCGTGGTTCGCAGTCTGCGCCATCGTGCTGCTCGCCGCGCTCATGGTGTCCGAGCTTCCGCTGCTCGCACTGAAATTCAAGCAATATTCATGGAAGGGCAATGAGGCACGCTATTTGCTTGTCATCGGCACATGCGCCCTCATCATCCTCTTTCCCGGCCTGACAGCCCTGATGCTCATCATCGGCTGGTATGTGGCCCTCTCCCTGGCAGCCTGGGCTGCGCAAAAGCGCACTTCAAAATGACACTCCGCCAAGAGTCTATCTAAAAGACACTAAGCAATGACACGATTACTCATCATACTCATCATAATATTCGGCCTGTGGCTCTTATGGCCCCGCATACGCCGCCCCATCACCCGCTGGGCCCTCGGAAGGCTGCAGAAAAGAGCTTTCCGCTTTATGCGTGATGCGGCCGGGATGCCCCCCGAGGAGGATAGCGGCAAAACCAAGAAGAAGAGAGAAAAAGGGGGGCGCGACCGTCAGCGCGCCCAAACGCGCCGGTACCGCCGCTCCGGCCCCCTGATACCCAAGGAATACGCCGTTGATGTGGAGTATGTCGAGATTCACGACTATTCCTCCACCACCGTGATAGGAGAAGACCCCGTGACGGGACGCAAGGAGGAGTGGCACGAAAGCCAGGTGACAGATGCCGAATGGGTCGAGATTCGCGACTCGCATAAATAGCCCCCGCATATGGACAAGACTCTATTCGTAAGCGACCTGGACGGCACACTTCTGGGCAATGACAGCCGCCTCTCCCCCGCTACGGTCGCCATGCTCAACAGTGCCATTGAGCAGGGGGCGCTGTTCTCCGTGGCCACGGCGCGCACTCCCGCCACAGTGGCCGGGATTTTCAAGGATGTCCACCTGCGTCATCCCCTGGTGCTCATGACCGGGGCCGTGATATGGGATCCGGTGACAGAACGCTATCTCGAGACCCGCTTTCATGACGAGCAGACCGTCCGCAGGCTCCTCGAGCTATACGCCCGCGAGGAGTTTCCGACGTTCATCTACACCATGCGCGACCATAAGATACACATCTATCACCAGGGGCCCCTCAACGACCTTGAGCGCAAGTTCATGCAGGAGCGCATAGGCAATCCCTACAAGGAGTTCCATATCAATCCCGACGGGAGCTCGCAGCTCCCCGAGCGGCTTGACAATGTCATGCTGCTGTTTGCCATGCAGCCTTCCGCCCCCGGCCTCAGGATATTCGAGGAGGTGAAGAGGATGGTGCCCGGGGTCTCGCCAATGTACTACCATGACCAGAACGGCCCGGAATTCGCCAACATGGAGGTATTTCCGGCCGAGGCCACCAAAGCGAAGGCTGTCAGACATCTGGCCGGCATGACCGGCGCGGACAGGATAGTGGCCTTCGGCGACAACTTTAACGACCGCCCCCTGCTGCGCGTGGCCGATGAGGCGGTGGCCGTAGAGAACGCGATCCCGGAAGTCAAGGAGGAGGCCGACCGCATCATCGGCCCCAATACATCCGACTCCGTGGCCAAAGACATACTCTGCGCAATACGCAGCGGACTCACATAACCCCTAACCCCTCCCAATCCCGTGGCAATAGCGATCTACGAGCGGCAGCGACTTGGAAAATATCTTTTCCTCTCCGTATTCTCCCTGGCCATCATCATGTTTCTGCTCATCTCCAACAGCCTCGTCAAGGAGCTGGCCCAGCAGGAGCGCGAACGCATGTCCATCTGGGCGCATGCCACCGAACGACTCGCCCAGGCCGAAAACGAGGCCGACCTCGAATTCCTGTTTTCCATCATCAGCCAGAACAACAGCATCCCTGTGCTTGTAGCCGATGACCAGTCCCACATCCTCGACCACCGCAACTTCAAACTCCCCGAGAAGGTCCGGGAGGGGGAGGAGGGCTTCGAGGCGCTTTCGCCCCGCAACCGCGAGTATCTCCAGAACCGCCTTGCCAAAGCCCGCGGAGGCAGGCCCCTGCATGAGCTGGCCGAGACCAACCCCCACTTTCTGGAGGTGAAGGTCTATGACAACACCTATCAATATATATATTACGAAGACTCAATCCTGCTCTGGCGCCTCAGCCTTTACCCCTACGTGCAGTTAGGTGTCATGATGCTCTTAGGCATCATAGTCGTCGCGGGAGTGTTCTATACCAAACGGGCCGAACAAAACCGCGTGTGGGTCGGCCTCTCCAAAGAGACCGCGCATCAGCTCGGCACTCCCATATCCTCCCTTATGGCCTGGACGCAATACCTCGAAGCCATAGGCACAGATCCCGAGGTGACACGCGAGATAGACAAGGATGTGAAGCGCCTCAGCACCATCGCCGAGCGCTTCTCCAAAATCGGCAGCGTGCCCGAGCTGCAGCTGGAATACCTCAACGAGACAGTGGCCGGATCGCTCGACTACATGAAGAGCCGCATCTCCGACAAGGTCAATGTCACAATGAGCCTCAGCGATGACGACCACGGTGTGTGGCTCTCGCGCGCCCTATTCGAATGGGTCATGGAAAACCTCACCAAGAATGCCGTCGACGCAATGGAGGGAGTGGGGTCGCTGACTATCACCACCGGCGGAGGGGCCGACAAAGTCTGGATAGAGGTCAGCGACACGGGCAAGGGCATCGCCCGCAAGAATTTCGGCAATGTCTTCAATCCCGGATACACCACCAAGAAGCGGGGCTGGGGCCTGGGACTGACCTTGGTCAAGCGTATCATAGAGGAGTATCACGGCGGCCGCATATTCGTCAAGGAGTCCGAGCTCGGCAAGGGCACAACATTCCGCATTGAGCTCCCGGCAGCCATGAAGAGGGAGGCGAAGAAATAGCGCAGGGGGAAATAATGTTGCAAAAATGTTGCAAAAAATTATCCTTGCACGTAATAATTTTAAGTTCCGGAGTGTTTTTATATATGGAAGCTGCCAAACATCAGCCCGGCAATCCGGCGTCGGCAGCTGCATAAAGCCGCATCTTCTTTATGGAGGCTGCCTCATCCCCTCGCAGGGCCGGGGCATCGGCCGTAGGGAGGCTGCCTCAACTATTTTATTGGAACAACACTAACTGACTGACTGAATTATGACTACAAATCCGGAGCAGGCCGCAGCGGCTGAGTCGCCCGTGCGCCAGGCGGGCAAGTGGCTCTATTGGGTGCTTCTTGCAGTGATGCTCATACCCTTCAAGGTCATATGCGGCGTCGAATACATAAGCGCTCCCATCGCTTTGTTCGCCGGCCTCGTGTTCGCATTCATATTCGGAATACCCCACCCAAAGTTCAATAAGAAATTTTCCAAATTCGCCCTCCAGGCCTCTGTGGTCGGTCTGGGATTCGGCATGAATCTCGAGAAGTCGCTGCAGTCCGGCGCCGAGGGAATGCTCTTCACCATCGTGTCTGTAATCGGTGTCATGGTGATAGGCGTGCTGCTCGGGCGCTACATGCGCATTGATTCCAAGACCTCATACCTGGTGTCTTCGGGCACGGCCATCTGCGGCGGCAGCGCCATCGCGGCCGTAGGAGGAGTGCTCAAGGCCAACGAAAACGAGATGGCGGTCTCATTGGGAGTCATCTTCATACTCAATGCCATCGCCCTCTTCATATTCCCCCCCTTGGGCCACTGGTTCGGGCTGACCCAGGAGCAGTTCGGCACATGGGCCGCCATAGCCATACATGACACCAGCTCCGTGGTCGGAGCCGGAGCCGCCTATGGCAACGAAGCCTGCGAACTCGCCACCCTCATCAAGTGCACCCGCGCCCTTTGGATCATACCCTTGGCATTCTTCACCATGTGGTATAATCGCAACGACAAGCAGGGGGAAGGCAAGGCCAAGGTGTCCATCCCCTGGTTCATCTTCCTCTTCGTGCTTGCCATGATCATCAACACCTACACGCCCGCAAGCATCATAGGGTTCATGCGCCCCGTCTATGACGGATTGGTCATAGCCGCCAAACAGTGCTTGGTCGCCGTCCTTTTTGCCATCGGCGCCAGCCTGAGCCTCAAGGTCATCAAGCAGGTAGGAGTCAAGCCCCTCATCCAGGCCCTGACTCTCTGGATGGTTATAGGAGCCGGAAGCCTCTTCGTGATAATGTATTTCGGCGTCTGAGCCCCCTGCCCGATTATTTTAATCTCTTCAATCATTCCCATAATCCCCAACCCAAGATAATACCGACGACCCCATGTCTTCAGCTTACCACCAGAGACTCCTCCGGCCTACCGGCGACCAGGTCAGGCAAGCGGTGATCCGCTCCTTCAACCTCCCCTCGCTATGCATGGGCACAGCCACTGTATTGGCCGGCTGCGTGGCCGCCTATCTTCACAATAATTTTGAGTTCCTCCCGGCCTTGGCCTGCCTGGTATTCGCATGGTTCGCTCAGCTGACAGCCAACATAGCATACCGTTATATCTCCCTGAAGCACAATTTCGGCGAGGGGGTGTTTGACACCGGCCATACATGGCGCGAGACGCTCCTCCCCGTCTACCGGGCCCTCTGCACGGGGCTGCTCATCATCACAGCCATGTCAGGCCTGGCCATCATGGAGCTCTCAGGATGGTGGAGCATCGGCCTGGCCGCAATCATCTTTATCCTGACCTGGATAGACATGGCTCCCCCTATGGCACTGGTGCGCACACCTTTCGGACTCATTATCACCTTCCTGCTGTTCGGCCCCATCGGCGTGATCGGCACATCGCTGGTGCAATCGCAGATGGGCACCCCAATACCCTTCAATGAGTTTGACCTTCTTCCTCCTGCCATTCTCAGCCTGCGCATCGGCCTCATGATAGTGTGCTGCCACCTCGCATACTGCTATGTGTCATATCCCGTGGACCTGCGCAATTCAAAACGCACCTTCACGGTGGCTTTCGGGCGCCAGGCTACACGATGGACATTCCTGGCATGCAACATCGTGGCCTATGGCATATTCTTCTGGATGTGCTTCGCGCTTGATTTCCGCTATATCGCTGTAGACATGATCATACCCACCCTCTACACGCTTTTCCTCATCTGGGTGTGGTGGTACATGGGACACGGTGCCCACAACCGCAACATAATTATATACGGCACTCTCATCGCCGCCGTTGCGGTGTGCCTTTGCAACCTCATCCTCTTCCGCATCCTCCAGGTGCCCGAATACCTGCTCAGCATGTAAGACCCCGTCTCATGATATTTGATGATATTCCCCAACTGCCTCTCACCCCTGAAGGGGTGGAGGCTTTTTTGTCAAGCCCCTGCGTAGAGGGCATCGGACCTGCATACGCGCGCAAACTCGTTGAACGATTCGGCACGGGCGCGCTCCGCGTGCTCGCCCAGACTCCGGCGCTTGCCGAGAAAGTGCCCGGCCTCGGAGCCGCCCGTGCAGCCAAAGCTTCGGACAGCCTGCGCGCTCTCCCCTGCTCGCCCGAGCTGCTCGCTTTTCTGAGTTCCTGCCGCATAGGCGACACTCTGATTGAGCGCATCATAGACAAATATGGCGACAGGACAGCAGAAGTCATTGTCCGCGACCCCTACTCGATGGTCGAGGATGTCTGGCAGCTCTCCTTCTTCACAGCCGACAAGGCCGGGAAGGCTCTCGGCATCCCTGCCGATGACCCGAGGCGGCTCCAAGGGGCCTTGGTCACGGCGGTGAAACTGTATGCCGAGGAGGGGAGCGTCTTTGCCACCCCCGAAGAGGCGGCCGAGCGCGCCGCGATGATCACGGGCGCCGAGCTCCCCGCAGCGCGTGCCGCAATCCCGGAGGCAGTGGCCTCGGGACGGCTCGTTGAGAGCCGGGGCGGTCTATACCTGCCTGTGTTCTACAAGGCCGAGAAACAGGGTGCCGAGAAACTCGCGCTTCTCGCATCCGCACCCGTGAAGCCTGTCCCCGAGGAGGATATACCCGATGTCACGGGCAATGGCGCCCCCTACACCCCCGCGCAAAAAGAGGCCATACGCATGGTGCTTGACAATCCTGTCAGCGTCCTGACCGGAGGCCCCGGGTCGGGCAAGACCACCGTGCTGCGCGGAGTCATAGAGGCTCTTGAAAAACAGGGAGAAAAAGTAGTGCTGTGCGCTCCCACAGGACGGGCGGCCAAGCGCATGGCCACTCTCACCGGCCATGAGGCCATGACCATCCACCGCCTGCTCGGCTATACCTCCGGGCGCGGCTATAACACGCGCCTCATCGAGGCTGACACTCTCATCATTGACGAAAGCTCAATGATGGAGCAGGTGCTCTTCAACCATCTTCTGCAGGCTCTGCGGCCCGGCACGCGCGTGGTTATGGTGGGCGATGCCGACCAGCTTCCGGCCATCGGGGCCGGTGATGTGCTCCGCTCCATGATGGAGTCGGGCACCGTGCCGGTGGCGCGCCTTAATGAGAACTTCCGCCAGTCTTCGGGCAGTCTCATCGCCTCGGGGGCCCGCGCCATCAACTCCGGCGAAATGCCTGAGTCAGACCCCGCAGGCGATTTCATGATAATCCCGGAATCGACCGTGCCCCGCATACATGACAAGATCCTCTCCCTCGTGGCCGAAGAGCTCCCTTCATCAAAGGGCATAAGCCCGACGGACATCTTAGTGGTAACCCCGCAGCAGATAGGGCCTCTCGGCGCGCGCCAGCTCAACATTGACCTCCAGGAGCGCCTCAATCCCGACGGCCCCTCCCTCGTGCGCGGCGGCACGGTGATGCGCCTGGGCGACCCGGTGATGCAGACAGCCAATTCGCGCGACCGTAATGTCTATAACGGTGAAATAGGGCGCATCACTGAGGTGAATCCCGATGAGCAGACGCTCACTGTCACATTTTCCGATGGACGCCGCTCCACTTACCAACGCTCCGAGCTGAGCGAACTCACCCTCGCATACGCCACCACCGTCCACAAGCTCCAGGGTTCAGAAATACGCAACATGATCCTCCCGGTGACCATGGCACACAAGCCTATGCTCTACCGCAACCTCATCTACACAGGCGTGAGCCGCGCCACTGACCTATGCGTCCTTGTCGGCGAAGAGGAGGCCCTGCGCTATGCAGTAGGCAACGCCCCCGCATCCACGCGCAACACCCGCTTTGCCGACCGCATGCGCGACCTCACCGATCAGACTCGATAAGACATTACGTCAGGCCGAAAAAAAAGTCAGACCGAGAACAAAAAGAGGAGGACGCCCCATGGAGCGTCCTCCTCACGTACCCTGAGCCGGGATCGAACCGGCACGGATTGCTCCACTGGTGTTTGAGACCAGCGCGTCTACCGATTCCGCCATCAGGGCTTGCGGACTGCAAAGTTAGCGATTATTTTTCACTCCGCCAACTGTGCAGTCATGATTTTTTCACTTCGTTCTTGAATCTCCGATGTTTTTTACATTGTTTTCATTTGGACATTACTCGAAGCGGACTTTGGCTTTGCGGATCACGCGCCAGCAGGAATTCTCAAACACCGCTGTTCCGGGGCTCTCCGTGACAACGGAGGTAACATCCTCGTCGGTGTCCTCGTCACGTATGATACACCCCTTTTCAAGCCAATGCTCAGGGTCCTCCAGCAGTCGCGCCCATACCTCACGGTTACGCACCACCCTGTATGAGCCCGAGAAACCATCCTCTGTCTCAAGCACGTACACCGAGCTCTCCAGGTTCAGTCCCCGGTCAGCGCGCACGAAGAGCCCCCTTGAATTTACCCGGCCCAGATAAATCTTGCTTTTTCTCACCTCCGGGCGCCCATCAGGACGAGCCTCAGCACGCGCCTCCGCACGGGGTTCAGGACGAGGCTCGGGCCGGACGGATGCCGGAGCAGCGGATGCAACCGCAGGCTCAGCCTGAGCGGCAGCGGGAGCCGGAGCGGCCACCGAGGCCGTATCCACATGCTTAGCCGGAGCGGCAACAGCGGCCGCAGCCTGCTCTTTCTGACGGGCCGCCATCTTTTGCAGAGACTCCTCAAGCATCCTCGCCTTTTCGGCAAGGGCATCACGCTCGGCGCGCATGGCCAGGGCCTCCTGCTCGGCACTCTGCACTCGCTTGCGGAGCGCCTCCACCTCCCGCAGCGCCTCGCCGGCGCGGGCGCGTTCCTCATCGGCAGCCGCTATTGCTTCCCGGGCTGCAGTGGCCGCAGCCTCAGTCTCGCTCCTCGCCTTGTCAAGCGCTTTGGCCTGCCTGGCTTCCAGCTGAGCCGCGCGCTCCGCCTCCTCTGCGCGTATCTCCCCCTCCAGCTGCTTGCGCCGGTTGCGCCCCTCGGGAGTTTCATCACTGTAGTCCTCCAGGCGGTTTTTCTTCATCGTAGACGAGGCGAAGAATACCAACGCCACCACGATAGCCACCAGCACACAGAGAATCACCACATATATCCATGTGGAACTCTGCCGCTTAGGCACAGCCTCATCAGCGATTGACTCCTCGCTCATCGCCTCAAGGCTGTCGGCCTTGGCCTCCATCTCCTTGAGACGCTCGGCCTGCGCTTCGGCGCCCGCTTCCTGCACACGCTTCAGCGAATCGGCGCGCGACTCCGAAGGGGACGCAAGCTCATCGGGCACCGCAGGAGCAGCCTGGGCCTCCTCCGGCTTCGGAGTCTCCTCTTTTTTGGGCTCCTCCTTCTTGGGCTCCTCCTTCTTTGCCGGAGGAGTGACGTTCATGCGGAGCAGTCGCGATTTGACGCGCGTCTTGCCGATTTTGCCCTTCTCCGAAAGCCCCTGGGACTTGAAAAAGGTCACTGACCAGAATTTCACAAGCTCATCCTTGCCCCATGATGCGTAATCCTTAGGGACGGGGACTGCCTGAAAAGCCTTGAGGTTCTCTTTTTCTTTCTCTTTCAAGGATTTCTGGAGAGCCGACATGGTGGTAGGATGCAGATCATCAAGATAGCCGGAGCCGTCGTTGGCATAACGCAGATAAGTCTGCGCCGTGATGGTGCGGGCCTGCTCCATCTCCTGGTCTGTCACTGCCGACGCCGGCAGACCTAAAACCAGCAGGCTCAAGAGCAGCGCGGCAGCGCGCATTGACGCAGATGAAAGGTTGAAGTATCTCATAAGGTATGTTGTTGTATTATGAAGTCTTGATGGTGTATGACACATTCCCTGGGAATGTGCGCAAAGTTAAGGAAATTTCGCCACACTGCAAAAATTATTTTTCTGCCCCCTCAGCTCCGCCGCTTCAGAGACCTCGTGAGATACCCTCGCGGGCTTGCGCTTCTGATTTAAACCCCGTCTCATAAAATTTTATGAGACGGGGTCTTATTTGAATTCCTTTCTGAGACGGGCCACAGGAATCCCCATGCGGTCGCGATATTTTGTTATGGCGCGCCGCGACAGTTCATGGCCCTCTTCCTGCATTGCCATGCGCAGTTTCTCATCGCTCAGTGGATGACGCTTGTCCTCATTCTCTACAAGACGGCGTATGATAGCTTCTATCATCCTGTTGGTCAAAGTCTTCTCCCCCTCTCTCGCATCATCGGAGCGCGTCTCTTCCCCACCCCGGACACCCTCTTCCCCGGCTTTGGCACCCTCCGGGCCATCGCTCCGCTCCTCACCTTTGGAATCGCTGAAGAAAAACCTGAGCGGGAATATGCCCCAGGGGGTCTGGAGATATTTGCCGGAGGTGGCCCGCGATATGACCGACAGGTCGAGCCCCGTCAAGGCCGCTATATCCTTGAGCATCATAGGGTGCAGGGCGTAGACATCCTCAGTGTCGAAATAATCTTTCTGAATCTTCACTATGGCCGTCACGACATCCGACAGAGTCTTCTGGCGGCGGCTCAGCACACGCATGAACTCCCGTGCGTCATTGTAATTGCTCAAGATATACTCCCTCTCCCCTCCGGGCGCTCTGCGGCTTTTGGCGCCGGCCTCCATGTCAGCCACAGCCTGCGAGAAGGATTTCTGGACCGCCAGCTCGGGGAAACGGTTGTTGAGACTGACTGAGAGGTTGCCTCCCTCGTCACGCTCCAGCACGACATCGGGCACGATTGCAGCCGATTCATCCCCGCTGCCGCTTCCTATCGACGCCCCGGGTTTGGGATTCAAAGTGCGGATAAGGTCAACAGCCCTCCCCACCCTGTCACGGCTGATTCCCAAGGAGCCCGGCAGACGGTGGATATGCTTCTTGGAAAAAGCCTCAAAGTCATCGGCGATAATTCGTATGGCATCATCGCGCACCTCCGAAGCGGGCATGCGCCGGAGCTGAAGCAGCAGAGCCTCCTGAAGGGAAGCGCCACCTACTCCCGCCGGGTCAAGCGATTGCACGGCCCGGAGAGCCTCGCGCAATACCGGTTCGGAAACATTAAGGCCATGATTGAGGAGCATATCATCGGCCAGGGATGCGAGGTCGCGCCGCAGGTACCCGTTGCCATCGAGGCTCGCCACGATGTAGCGCGCGGCCGTCAGCACATCGGCCGGGAGCACCAGCGCGCCTAACTGCTCGTCAAGAATATCATACATAGTCGCCCCCTCGGCCGGGAGCACGTAGGCCGGACCCTCATCATCGGTGGCGCCATACCTCCCTCTGTATCCGGCAGAAAGACCGAATGTCTCACCCCGGGAGGCCTCATCCTCCTGAGCAGGCGCCCCCTCAGCCTCCCCCAAGGCAGGGTTCGCCTCCAGCTCCCGCTCGACAGCCTCATCGAGCTCGGACGCGTTCATCTCCAGCAGCCGCACATAGCGCAGCTGCTGAGGCGTCAGACGCAGCGCGAGCGTCTGTTCTTGCGTGAGATTCTGAGAGTCGGCCATGATAGTACTAAGATCCCGTCTAATATTTAACGTGGAAAATGCAAAAAACGGTCATCAAGGTCAAAAAATCATTGAAAAATTGGGCAGTCCGCGAATTTTTAGCTAATTTTGCACATAATTGTAGAAAAAACCACAGCCACATATACATATTATGGCATCTGACAACAACAAGCAACAGACCGAAGAAACCGGCATCGACGTCCTTGACCGCAATCTCCAGGAGATGGGCCGTCAGGTCGCAGTCAACAAAACCGCCCTTTATGTAGCCTTCGGCGCGATCATCGTCATCGCTGCCGCAACACTCTGCTACATATACTTCCTGCGCAACCCCAAAATCGAGAAGAGCTACGAGGCCTATAACAAGGTTGAGACCGTGGCTATGGGCAACGACTCCCTGGCAGCAGCGCAATACAAGCAGGTGGCTGACCAGTATTCCGGCACGGACGCCGGAAACCTTGCTGCCCTGAGCGCCGCCGAAGCCCTCTATAACACCGGCAAATATGAGGAGGCTGCCAAATATCTCAAGCAGTTCAAGACCAAAGACGAAGTGCTCGAGGCCAACGCAGAGATTCTGCTCGGCGACTGCTACGTCAACCTCAAGAAATATGACCAGGCCCTCGAAGCCTTCACCACTGCCGTCCGCAAAGGAGAGGGCAACCCCCAGATTGTGCCCCGCGCCCTGCTGAAAAAGGCCGTCGTATATGACGCCCAGAAGAAGTATGCAGACGCCCTGGAGTGCTACAACATCATCAAGCGCGACTTCCCGAAGTTCCAGCTCGGCAACGGCATCTCCATCGACGCATACATCGAGCGCGAAAAAGCCCGCATCGGCAAATAAAAAGGATTATTCTCATAAAATAATAAAACACCTTTTGCTTATTTTATGAAAAGGGCGGCGGCTTGCGAGCCACGCCCTTTTCTCTTTCATTACTGACAACTCTCACTAATGACACCTGTCATTACTGATAGCCTTCAGTTTTGACATCCCTCACTACTGACATCTTTAACTATTGACATATGGATTTCACAGTCAAACTGCTGCTCGTATTCGCCGGCGGAGGCGTAGGCTCCGTGTGCCGCTACCTGGTAAGCCTGACCACCCCTCACAAAGGGGAATGGCTCGGCCTGGCCACATTTGTCGTAAACTCCTTGGGTTGCATTATAATAGGTGTGCTCGCCGGGATACTTGTCAACTCCTCCTGGAGCTACGAACACAAGAGCGCTCTCACATTGCTCACCATGACAGGCTTCTGCGGAGGGTTCTCCACCTTCTCGGAATTCACCCTCGACTCCCTACACTACTTTGAGGAGGGGCAGGTGTTTGCCTGGGCTATCTTCACCTGCGCCACAATCTTCACAGGGCTCTTCGGCTGCGCCTTAGGCTACTGGTTCGGCCAGCGCCTGTAAAACCAATGCTCGTAAAATCAATGTCCGTAACAATGCCTGTAAAATCAATGGTCGTAAATCCAATGCCCATAAATCCAGTGCCCGTAAATCCAGTGCCCGTAACAATGCCTGTAAAAAGAGGAATCGGCTTCTGATTCCTCTTTTTACAGGCATAAGCCGCCTTTCCAGTGCATGAGATGATGTGGCGATTCAGCATAAGCGCCCCGTCAACAAAGCCCCGGAGGGGCGGCTACAGCGTTAACCCCGGGTGTAACCCGGGGCAGCAAAAATCTTCTTACTTCCACCACCCCGGAGGGGTGGCACCTCAGATTAACGTGCCACCCCTCCGGGGTGGTGGATTGGGATATCGTGGCCGTTCCCCCGAGTTGCACTCGGGGTTAACGCCGTGAGGCCCCTTTCGGGGCCATTTCAGCACCATATAGATACTGCCGATTTTAACATATGCACCGGAAATACAGCTTATGGACCGATTCCTCCGATTATTCCAATCCCTCCAATTACTCCAATAAAAAAGCAAGTCTGAATCTTTCCCAAGATTCAGACCCAAAATTTGCGAATCAAATTTTTTCTACAAACCTAACATAAACGATTAAAATTGTCTTTGTCACCTTAATTATAAGGGTGAACATCTAACACCTTTACTAACCTATTAAAATCTTTCCTTGCGATTCCCTCGTCAAGTCTTCACGACCCTTCAAGGTAACCTTTCAGCCCTGTCCATGCTTTCGGGATGAAATCCTTATTACTTATTTAGTCTTGCCTTGTTTACTAGTCTGAGATGAAGAAATCATTGTGGTTGATTTCCCACGCTGCAAAATTAGTCAATAAGTCAAGGAGCGCAAAATAATATGGACGCGTGACGGTGCAAATATAGATAATATAAATGATTGACCACTGTTAATCAATGATTTATAAAATCAAAATATAGACCTTAATATAGAGTTAGCCGGAAATAATACAGACTTGAAAAGACCCTTGAAAGGTACTGGAAAGGGGTCCCGACCACCCGGGAAAGTGCTGAAAAAGTGCTGGCGGCTATCAGAACTCCTCGTCACCTCTGCCAATCTCCATAATGGCCGAAGTGAACGTATCCGGGTCTACAGCGCGCTGCTTCAAACGGTTGCGATAGGCATAGACTGTATTGACGGAATATCCCAGCACCTTGGCTATGCGGCCGCCGTTATCTACGCCAAGGCGTATCATGGCGTATATTCGCAGCTCTGGAGTGAGCTCGCCCGGAGTCTTGAGCTCAACCCGGCTTTCGGGTTTGAGCAGGGCGTTCACATCCTCCACAAAGGTCGGGTAGATGTCCAGGATTGCCGAGTCGATGATTTTGTAGAAATCCTCATCCTGATCGGAGGAGCCGAACTTACCGGAATTGATCATTTTCAGCAACTCATCCGATTGCCCGCTCGAGAGCTTGCGCACCACGAGCTTCGACATCGAATCAAACCGGGTGGAGTATGATGCGCAGAGAGCGACGAAGTTGCCTATGTACGATTCCTGGCGCTTGGTGACCTCGCTGAGGCGCCGGGCATTCTTTCTGCCGCGCTTAATCTGCTGCCATAAGCCCAACGAGAGGCCCAGGGAGAGGAGAAGCAGGAAAGTCATCAGCGCGAAATAAGTCACCAGCTGGTCTCTTTTGGCAGTGATATCGTGGCGGTATGCCTCGTCAATCATCGGCACGACCCGGGCGATATCCAACGTGCGCATGCGCGAGCTCGATACAGTCGCCTCTCGGAAGGCGAAGTTCATGTATTTGTAGGCGTCATCCAGTTCCCCCTGCTCATATAGGAATATCGCGAGGGCGGGAAGCGCCCATCCCTCCCTCACCGCACCCTTGATATCAGAGACCGCCGCGAGAGTCAGATACTTGGCATAGCTGGCATCATCGCCCTGGAGGCGGTAGACCGATGCAAGCCGGTATGTGGTCATGCCGTAAAGGTTGTCAGTCGGCTCAAGACTCTTCAGGAGCCTCTCCAGGCCTGCGCGCGCCTCCGCATACTGGCCATCATCAACCTTCTTCTCACATTCCAGGTAATCCGTGTAGGGCTCACCTTTGGGGAGCACGGCCAGGAGCCGGCTGTCTGCATCCGCATACCATTGGGCCGCCTCCGAAGCATACGGCTCCAGCTTGCTCGCTATGCCCTGCGCAGAGTAGGAGAAGTGGCGCGCCGTGCGCCAGTAGTTGATCATCAACTCATTGCTGAAGGCCACTGTGTCAATTTCAAGAAACTTGGGCTGCGCCCACATGAGCAGACCTACCGAGGCGAGGCACCTTACCTCCTGCATCCGGCTGAGAGCCACGAAATCGGCATCATTCGTACGCGTAGCCATCTTTAGGGCGGCACGGGAATAATAGAGGGCCGAGTCGGCGTTGAAAGTCAGCCATTTCTCTCCAAGACGGTATGCGATTTCCCAGCGCCGGGCCATGTCGGGGGCCTGCCGCATGCTGTCGCGCATCACCTCGAGCTCCCCCTCGCGGCGCCGGCTGTATTCATCGGCATGGGCGAAGGCTTGCTGCAGTTCGGCGAGTTCCTTGCGTGGCAGCGACACCCGCGCCTTGTTGGCAAAGCCCTGCGCCGAGCAAATCAGGCAGAGGGCTGCGGCTATCACGTGGCTGACGGCACGCCTGACCGGTATGTGACGGTATTCCATAATACGAGTTTCTCAGGTTAACCTTATTTTATACTTCCTTTCCCCGATTTTTAATCCCTTCCCGGCCCCGCTGATGCAGAGGGGGATGAAATTATAGGACAAAAATAGTGAAAATCCCGCGAATATTCACTATTTTTGCAGTTTGAGTAAGCAGTAGTTATAAATTTTAATGAAAAATATTCAGCCAGACACGGATAATCCGGTCAATATCATAACTCTCTCCAACGGTCTGCGGGCGGTCATCCGCCGCACTCCGGGCATGGTGTCCTACATTGGCGTGGCCATCGGAGCCGGCAGCCGCGACGAGGGGCCCGACCGCTACGGACTGGCCCACTTTGTGGAGCATACCATCTTCAAGGGGACGCGCCGCCGCCGTTCCTGGCATATCTCCAACCGCATGGAGAGCATCGGAGGGGAGCTCAACGCATACACTTCCAAAGAGGAGACCCTGGTCTACACCAACGCGCCGGCAGGTTATGCGGAACGAGCCATCGAGCTCCTGGCCGATGTGATCTCGGATTCGGTTTTCCCCGAGGCGGAGATAGAGCGGGAGCGCGAGGTGGTCATAGAGGAGATCAATTCATACCTCGACTCACCCGGAGAGGCGGTCTATGACGAGTTTGAGGAGCTGGCATACGCCGGTTCGGGACTCGCGCACAATATTCTGGGCTCACCCGAGTCAGTGCGCTCCCTCTCCCCGGCCGACTGCCGGGAGTTTCTCGCCACCCGCTACACTCCCGAAAACATGGTGATCTACGCGGCTGACCCCGGTGATCCGGAGAAGATAGCACGGCTCCTGGAGCGCTATTTCGGCCACTTGAGCCGCACGTCCGTTCCGGTGATTTATCCGCAGGCCCCGGCCGCGGCCCCCTTTGACGAGGTACGTGACCGCGGGGGACACCAGGCGCACACCATAGTGGGAGCGCGCACTTTCGGACGCCTCGACCCGCGCCGCCACGCCCTGCTGCTGCTCAACAACTATCTCGGAGGGCCCTGCATGAATTCCCGCCTCAACCAGGAGCTGCGCGAGCAGCGCGGCCTGGTCTATGCCGTCGACAGCAATGTCGCCCTGATGAGCGACACGGGGCTGCTGAGCATATATTTCGGCGCAGACCCGGCTAATGTGGGCAAGTGCCGGAAGCTCATCTTCCGCGAGCTTGACCGCCTGGCGCAGTCACGCATGCCCGAGCGCACTTTCGAGTCTGTCAAACGCCAGTATTGCGGACAACTGCTCGTCGGCTCCGACCACCGCGAGTCTTCGGCCATGTCAATGGCCAAGAGCCTGATGTACTTCGGCGAGGTGCATACGATAGCCGACACTGCCCGCAAGGTGCGCGAGGTGACAGCCGAGCAGATGCGCGAGGTGGCCCAGCTCCTTGTCCCCTCGCTGTGCTCCACGCTCACCCTGCGCTGACACGCCCCGAAAATGATGAAAAGCGCTACTACCCTCTAATTTGCCGAACATGAAAATTGGAAACCTCGATTTAGGCGAGCGTCCGGTGATGCTCGCCCCTATGGAAGATGTCACCGACCCGTCGTTCCGCCTCATCTGCCGCGAACAGGGGGCCGCGATGGTCTATACCGAGTTTGTCTCGGCCGAGGCCCTCGTGCGCAATATAAACTCTACCACCCGCAAACTCCATATAGACGAGCGCGAGCGTCCCGTGGCAATTCAGATCTACGGCCGCGAGCCTGACGATATGGTGGAGGCGGCTAAAATGGTGGAGGAGGCGCGTCCCGACATCCTCGACATAAATTTCGGATGCCCCGTCAAGAAGGTGGCCCGCAAGGGGGCCGGCGCGGGCATGCTGCGCGATATTCCCAAGATGCTCGCCATCACCTCAGCCGTGGTCAAGGCCGTGAATATTCCCGTCACTGTCAAGACACGCCTGGGCTGGGACTGCGAAAACAAGATTATCACCGATCTGGGCCCCATGCTGCAGGATTGCGGCATACAGGCCCTGACGGTGCACGGGCGCACGCGCTCGCAGATGTACACCGGCGAGGCCGACTGGACCCTCATAGGCAAACTCAAGGAGGATGGCCGGATGCGCATCCCCGTGATCGGCAACGGCGACATCACCACCCCCGAGCAGGCTGCACTGGCCTTCGACCGCTACGGGGTGGACGGCGTGATGATAGGACGCGCCTCCTTCGGCGCCCCCTGGATATTCCATGACGTGACGCAGCATCTGGCTCATGGCGAACGGACGCCTCTCCCTGCGAAGGAGAAATTCGAGCTGCTGCGCCGCCAGATACGGGAGTCCATAGAGCGCATCGATGAATACCGCGGCATTCTGCACATACGCCGCCATTTAGCCGCGACTCCCCTTTTCAAGGGACTCCCCGACTTCCGCCAAACCCGCATCCGGCTGCTGCGGGCCGACACGCAGGAGGAGATACTCGACATCCTGCGCGATGTGGAAACAAGATACTACGCCGATGCTTTTTGACATTTTGATTGATACCGCATTTGAATTAATTGATTAATTGACTGATTGACATGATACTTGGATTAATAATGAAATCCTCTTTGCTTCGCCGCATGGCCCCTGCGCTGGCACTGATTTTTGCATTATGCGCCGCCACTGCCGCGGCCTCCCCCCGCACGCATACACTGAAGGTGGGCCAGTTCAACAAAATAAATGTGACGGATGACATCAATGTGGTCTACCGCTGCGTGCCCGACTCCACAGGCACCATAGCCTTCACAGCTGATGAGTCGATGGCCAAGGCCTTCATATTCACCAACAACAAGGGGTGCCTGCGCGTCCAGATCAACACTGAAATGGTGCACAGGCCCGAACTCCCCACGGTGTATCTATATTCGGACTATCTCACTTCGGTGGAAAACGGCGGTCTGGGCACGCTCACTGTCGAGGGCCCGCAGCCATGCCCGGAGTTCAAGGCCACACAGATGGGCAACGGGCGCGTCATCGTGGAGGATGTCAACGCCACTGAGGTAAAGGCAACCCTTGCCACAGGCAATGGCACAATCGTGTTAGGGGGCAAGTGCACCAAGGCCTCCCTGCGAATGGTCGGAGCCGGCTCCATCCAGGCGGACCGCCTGCAGGCTGAGGAGGTCACCTGCTCCATCTTCGGAGGAGGCTCCATCGGATGCTGGGCGGAAAGCCTGCTCAAGGTAAAGGGCATCGGCTCAACCAAGATTTATTACAACGGCAACCCCTCAATCAAGAAATCGGGCGGCGGCAAACTCTTCCCTCTTGAGCAGGAGCATGTCACCGACTATTTCATAGAGTCCTGAGCCTCGCCTTCGGCTCCCGCACTCCATGTCGCTGAAACAGACCACGGCGAAGACCATCAAGTGGAACACCATCAACAGTGTGGCCACGCAGGTGCTCTATGCCGTGACGGGGGTCATACTGGCCAACATACTCTCCAAGGAGGACTACGGCCTGGTGGGGGCGCTGCTGATTTTCCAGGCTTTCGCAATGGTCCTGGTTGACAGCGGGTTCGGGGCTGCGCTACTGCAGCGCAAATCTCCGATGGAGACCGACTATTCCACCGTGTTCTGGTTCAACCTCGGCACGAGTTCCCTGCTGTACCTCATCCTCTTCGCAGCCGCCCCTCTGATAGCCGACATATTCCAGGGCGACCGGCGCCTCATCCCACTGAGTAAGGTGATGTTCCTGACGTTGATAGTCAACGCCTTGGGCATCATCCAGACCAACCGCCTCATGAAGCGCATGGATGTGCGCCAGATAGCCCTCTCCAACACTGCCGGGCTGATTCTCTCGGGAGGTGTCGGGATATGGCTCGCTCTCACCGGAGCCGGAGCATGGGCCCTGGTGTGGCAGACCTTGACGCTGTCGACCGTCAAGAGCGGGTGGCTCTGGGTGACAGAGCGGTGGATGCCGCGCCTCACTTTCAGCCTCGCCTCCCTGCGAGGCATAGTGCGCCTCGGGGGGAGCGTGGCCGGGACCTCGCTGCTCAACACATTCTTCCTCCAGGCCTACTCATTCGTGACGGGGGCGTTCTACTCAATGGCGGACTTAGGCATATATACCCAGGGCGACAAATGGAGCAAGATGGGGAGCGCCTCAATATCGCAGATACTCATGGCCTCATTCGTGCCTCTGCTCTCCAAGGCGCAGGATGACCCGGAGGAGTTTCACCATTATGTGAAACGAATCAACCGTTTCACCGCCTTCATCCTTTTCCCTGCCCTGTTAGGGATGGCAGCGGCAGCGGGGCCTATCTTCCATACTCTTTTCGGCAACAAATGGGATGCCGCCATTCCCCTTTTCGCCATTCTGTCGATACGCGGCACCTTTGTGGTGCTTCTTTCGCTCTGCACCAATTATCTGCTCTCACTCGGCTACGGCAAGCGTCTGTTATGGGTAGAGGTCATCAAAGATGGCGCCATTGCCGTCGCAATACTGTGCACTGTCTGGTCGCGCAGCCTCGAGACGTTAGTATGGGGGCAGATGGCCGCATCTGCCCTGACCTTGCTGATAGTCGCGCCGTTGACCGGGCGCGCCATCGGCTACAAAGCCCTGGCGGCCATGCGGGACATGCTCCCCTTCCTCATCTACGCCTCATCGGCCTGCCTCGCAGGCTGGGGCGCAGCCACGCTTTTAGCAGCCGCAGCCCCCGGACTGGCCCGCATCACCGTGCTCGGCCCCGTCACGCTCCTCCCCCTCTGCCAGTTAGCCCTGACCATAACCACAGCCGCCGCCGTCTACACCGCCGCCCTGCGCCTGACCCGCAACCCCGAGCTGACGGACGCCCTCGCCGCCCTCCGCCGCCACCGCTAACCTACGCTGTTGTAAAGTACTCATCATTTAACACAAATCATGCACCGAAAACATCATCTATTCCGGAATCTTTCACTATATTTGCAGGTGCATATCGCCTGCATAGCCCCGATATGGGTTGAAGGGGCCTGATGCAGTGAAGGTTCGCGAAACAATTTACCCGCTGAGGCAATCATGGAGATAATCAATCATAATAACTTGAACTATTTTAACGCATGAAGAAATTTCTACTTCTGATGTCAGGGGGGCTCATTGCACTAACGACATTCGCCCGAGACTTCGAGTATGAGTACCAAGGGCAGACACTGACCTATACGGTCATCGATGAAAACGCAAAAACATGTGAAACCAAAGCCGGAACACTCGGAGCCACCACAATCTATCCCGGGAATTCCACAGGAGCTGTCAATCTCGTTATCCCGGCCTCGGTGAAAGACGAGAATAATATGGAATACTCGGTTGTCAAAATCGGAGCCTTTGGATTTGGAGTCAACACTTTCCAATCAGTCACTATTCCGGAGACAATAAAAGTGATAGACCAACATGCTTTTTGGCATTGCACCGACTTGGTCTCTGTCACTATCCCCGAAGGCGTAACTGAAATCGGATACAGTGCTTTTCAGGGTTGCACTGCCTTGACCTCAGTCACAATTCCCGAAGGCGTGACTGAAATCGGATACAGTGCTTTCCAGGGTTGCGCCACCTTGACATCGGTCACAATTCCCGAAAGCGTGACTTATATTGGAATGGGTGCTTTCGGGAGTTGCAGCGCCTTGACCTCCATTACTATCCCCGAAGGCATCACTTTAATTGGAGCGAATGCTTTCTGGGGTTGCACTTCCCTGATTTCGGTATATTACGGTGCTAAGGTGCCAAGAATTGGGTATGATGGTACATTCTCCGATGAGGTGTATGAGGGTGCAACTCTGTATGTACCCGAAGAAGCAATCGGGAGATGCAAGGAGATTGATCCCTGGAGGAAGTTTAAGAAAATTGAAGCTTTCAACTTCGCCGGGATTGAAGACATCGTGGCTGACTTCGATGCCGAAAAGCCCTATGAGGTCTACAATCTCAGCGGCGTGAAGGTAGCTGACAGCAGCTTCGACGGTCTAACTCCGGGCCATTACATCCGCCGTCAGGGCGCAAAGACCGAAAAAATCATCGTAAAATAATCGGACTTACACCTGAGTCCCCTGAAACTTATAAATTTGGTGAAACGGGGTCTTAATCCCACCAAGCGGCGGAGCCATCCACGGCCCCGCCGCTTTACCGTTTACAACGGCCCGGAGGCAGTGCGCTTGCCGGCTTCAGATAAGCGGAGGAGAATCTATATTGACATCCGAAATAAATGGATGGGAGTCTTAAAAAGAGACATCAATAAGGGGCTGCCCAATAGCGTTCTGTATATTGACAAGCGTTTTTAGCTCAAAGTTAATTTTACCTGAAAGCAACTTGCTGACCTGCGGAGGCGTCACTCCGAGACGAGCAGCGAGTTCTACCTGCGTCATGCCTTGCAGACGCAGGAGTTTACGAATTTTCAACGCGATGGTAGCCGAGAGCTGAAGCCACTCGGCGTTCTCAGCGCGGTAGTCCATAGCTGCCCTTTCCTCCTCAGTCATAGGGCACGCTACTGCTTTGAGTTTGGCGACATTGAATTTCATAATTCAACTTTTTAAGTCTTCGGTATCTATTATGCCATTAGCCTTAAAGAACCGAAGCACGTTATCAATTTTTGGAAACAGCTCTTTACTGAGTTGAGGGGTATCCTGGATTTTCTTGGTGAGTTTTATGCCTCCATGTAATACAACATAGCAATTTGCGTTGACACGGATAGCATAAAGTCGCAGCATAGTAGGCGTGGCTGTGCCATAAGATTTGTGGGGCACATGTTCACGCAGAAATTTATACTGTCCACCCAACTCTTGGAAAAAATCATCGAAATCAGGCGTTTCCTTATTTACAGTATTCACTGCTATTTCTTTGATGCTCTTTTCAAAGTCAAAAGATTCATCAACCACCCTCTGAGCTAAATCTTCTGAATCCGTAGAGGAAACAGCATTGCGCCAAAAGTCCGTTTCAAGAAGATGCCTGTTCTCATCGAAGAATTCAACAAGATAATCCAAGTCCCGCCATAACGAAAACGCTTTTTCGTATTCGTTATGGTCCTTCTCGTCAAATTTGACGGCGAAAAGAATATCGGGGTATATGCTGACTATTTCCAAAATATTAGCCTCGGAGTTAATTTCCGCAAAAGTAGTGTTTATTTATGTGATAAACAAGAATTCGAATTAGAAAGTTGCGTTATAAGTTAATTTTTTAGCTTTGATACCAAAAGCCAGGCTGCGCCGGATGGTGCAGCCTGGCTTTTGTAAGGGGGAATGAGGGGATCAGCGCACGGCCACTTTGCGTGACTCGCGGCCGCAGACGGCTACGTAGACGCCGGCGGGGAGCTCTACGCTCTGGCCGTCGGCCAAAGCTGCCACGCGGGTGCCTTCCACACTGTAGACGTTCACTTCGCCTTCGGCTCCGGCTACTGTCAGCACTTTGCCGACGGTGTACACCTGCAGACGGGCCTCGTCAGCTGTGACGCCCTCGACGCCGCTCTCCTTGAGGTCGTTGGTGCCGATTACCACATAGCAGTTCGCAGGGATGTTGACCTTGCCGTTGACTGCATCGAAGGTGGCGTTGCCGCCGTAGGACTGGCTCATGATGTAATAAGCGGAATTGTCCTTGTTGGCGAAGTCCACATCCATTGTCAGAGTGCCGCTCACAGCGGGGTTGATGAGGCAGAACAGCTCGCTGCCACCCTTCTTGGCAATCATGCGGCGTCCGGTAGCCCAGGTAGTGCATACCATCATGAAATCCACATCCTCGGCAAACATCTCGGGATGATTGTTGCGGATGGCGATCATCTCGGAGTAGCTGTCGTAGAGGCCGCGGCGCGCGGGTTCGTCGAGGAGGTTCCAGCGCACAGGCTTCGGGCTGGTGTTGTTGCCGCCGTTGTTGTCCTTGGTGCTGTCATAGTCGCCAAGCTCGGAGAACTGCCAGATCATGTGCGAGCCGGGGGCAAGAATCATCTGGGCGGCTGCGGAGCTGAGACGCTGCATCGACACCTCGACATTGCCCTTGACGCCCTGCACTCCGTAGTTGTCCTGCTGCCATGCGAGACGCTGTTCATCGTGAGACTCGAGATAGCTTACGGTGGTGCCGAAGGTGCGTCCGTCATACTTGGCATAGAGGGCATTCAGAGCCGAGCCGCTCGAGTTGCCCGCTGCATACTGCAGGGCGGCGCCGTTCTTGTTGGCCCAGTTGAGCATGCCGAAGGCGCCCATCTCGTTCTCCTCCTTCGCTCCGGCGAGGTTCTCGTTGATGAAGATGCAGTCGGGGTTCACCTCCAGCATAGCGAGCTGGATCTCGCGCATGTTGGCCACGCGAGAAGCGTTGTAGGCGTTTGTGCCGCTGTCGCCGCTGTTGGCGTATGAGTCGTTGTCGCCCAGGCCCTTGACGAGGTCAAAGCGGAAACCGTCCACATGATATTCCTTCATCCAGTACTGCACGACATCCTTCCACTGCTGTCGCACGAGGGGATAGCCTTGGTTCCAGTCGTTGAGCACGCTGTATGCGTGGGGGGCGGTGGCGTTGAAGAAGGGGTTCTCGTTGACGGCATACAGGCGGTACCAGGGGTGCTGCCAGTCAGCCTGGTTGAACACCATGTCGAGCACGACTGCTATGCCGTTCTGATGGCAGAGGTCAATAAACTCCTTGTAGTCGTCCGGAGTGCCGTAAGCCTTGTCGGGAGCGAAATAGAAGTTGGGATTGTAGCCCCAGGAGTTGTTGCCCTGGAACTCATTGATGGGAAGCAGCTCGATGACGTTGACGCCGAGGTCGATGAGATAGGGGAGTTTCTCCATAGCCTGGCGCACTGTGCCGTTGCCGCGTGCCTGGCCCTCAGTGCCGGTGAAGTCACGCAGCAGGAGCTCATAAATAATGAGGTTGTCCTTGGATGCGGGCTTGAAGTTCTTCACCTTCCAGTCATAGTCGTTAATGTTGTCCTGGAACACGCCCAGGCAGACATTCTTCACCTTGTCGTGGGGATACTGGGGCAGGTTGGGATATACCGTATTGGAGATATACTTGTCGTTGTCGAAGTCGAGCACGAGGCGCGCGTAGGGGTCGCCGATGCTGATTGTGCTGTCGATGAGGAAGTAGTACATGTAGGGCTCGTTCACCTTCAGGCCGCTCACGGTGGTCCAGAAGTAGCGGAAGCCGTCGATGTCGGTGTAGTGCATGGTGTTGTCGAGGTTGATTTCGTAGTCCTCCCATGAGCCTACGAGCACGGCTCCGTGCTTGCCGGGAGCGGCGACGCAGAAGAGCACGTCGCCATTGTCAAGGCGCGTAGCGCCGAGAGCCGGCTTGCCGCCGGGATAAGCCATCTCTTCGGATGCCTTGGTATAGCACAGCGCGAGCTTCGTCTCCTTGAGCTTGCCGTCAGCGCCGCGCGCGGTGCCGTAGACCGAATAATTGCCCGGCTCGGTGAAGGTGTACTCTGCAACGAGCTCCTTAGCCTGGGAGGCCTCGGCGATAGCAACTCCGTTGATGGAGATTTTGAGGTCGGCCGGCTGGGTTGCGCCGAGACGGAAGGTCACGTTGGCGTTGTCAGGAGTGATGACGGTCGCGCCGTTGAGGCTGCTCTCGAGAGCTACCTGAAGACCCGAAGAGAGGACATTGACGAAGATGTCGCCCCCGCCGGATGCCTTGCCCTCCTTGGAGCAGTCGGCGTTGCGGAACACGAAAGCGAGCTTCTTGATGGTCTCCGAGGGGTTGGTGATGCCGTAGAAGGTACGGATGTCGCCGATATTGAGCTTCCAGAGATTGGGGCTCACATATTCGAGCTTGTACTTCTGGGCGTTGTCGCCCCAGGTCGGAGCATACTTCCAGTCGCTGTCATCCTTGGAGGTTGAAGTCAGCACACCGGTGTGCGCGTAGAGGTCGGCTGACGCCGGCTGCCCTGCGAGCACCTTATTGCCCTGGTCAGCGTGGTAGTAGATCACCACGTTCTGCGAATCCTCCTGCAGCAGGGCAGGTTCGCTGGTGCACTGCGCGCGGAGGCCCGTCACGGCGCACACAATGGCCGCGATGGCCATCAGGAAACGTTTCATCATAAGAATTTATAGTTAATTATTGAGTAAATGAAATTTGTCTTGTGTAAATGGAATTGACCTGCGTGAAGGGGATTCCGTCAGTCTTCATCGGGCACGTAGGTCCTGTCGCGCATCTCGGAATACTCCTCCCAGTCGGGGTCATCGCTGGCCTCTATGACCAGAGGTATCGCATCGAGCGGCTCCAGGGCGAGGTTGAACACCTTCTGGAATATAGGCAGGCTACGCGTATAGAATATCCACTCCCGCTTGCCGTCGCCGGTGTAGATGCCTGTCATGACGGCCACCCTGTCCTTCTTGAAGGCATCGAGCAGGGCATCGGTGGCCTCCTCCATGAGACGGGCCTCGTCATCCTCGGGCATTCCGTCGGGCAGAGCGCGGTAGTCCCACGACACATCTATGCGGTAGCGGTATTTGCCGCTGTCGCGATACTGCTCTATGTCGTCACGGCCGGTGATAATGATTGTCCGGCCATTTTCGGCCTCGGCGGGATATGACCACCATTTGTCGGTATATTTCATGGATTATTTTCGGTGTTTGAGTCGTAATCTACGGGGGGGAATCAGGGGGCCCGGGTCAGTGGATGGTCACCAGAGTCGCTCCGAACCCGTACTCGGCGAAGGAGGCATCCTGCAGCTCGGCCTTGGGATATTCCTTGCGCAGCAGGTCGAGCACGGCGCGCCGCAGCACGCCCTCACCCTTGCCGTGGATGAACACTATCTTCTGGCCGATGCGGCGTGAATTGGCCCCCATCACATCGCGTACCTCCCTGAGCTGCCGCTGCAGAATGGCTTTGTTGTCCATTCCGGCCACGGTGTCGAGCAGTTCTCCGATGTGGAGATCCACCTCTATGAGGGGGAGCACCTTCGTGGGGTTGCTGTCAGGAGCGGGATTTTTCTTCCCGCGCCGGGTGTCAACGCGGAATTTGTCGGCCAGGGCCGTAGCCATCTTCGCGGCCTCATCAGCGGAGTCGCTGCGCTCGGAGGGACGGCGCCCTCCCATAGCCGTGGCAAAGCCGGAGGCATCCACCTCCACCTGCGAGTTGAGCCTGTCGTCGGTCACCAAAGGCACCTCCAGCACAGGGGTATCGAAATACACGCCCGGACGGAAGCAGTGGAGCTTATGAAACTTGGTCAGGTCAAGGCGGCGGCTCACCCCGACAGGGGGTTTGAGGCTGAATTCCTTGCCTCGCTTATAGGCTGCGGCCTGGAAAGCTATGCGCTCGAAGTCGCCGATATTCTCATGGGTCAGCCGGGCGAGGTCTATTATCTCATTTGCAGCCACCTCGCCGGAATATACCAGGGTCCATCCCCGCTCTTCATCGCGGCGGCGCGAGAGGGTGAAGAGAAGGTTGTAGTTGGAGTCGTTGACCAGCACGGCATTGAAGGTCGCCGCAGGGAGGTTCTTGACATTGGAGGGCTCGAAAGCCAGCACCAGATTGAGCCTCTCGCCGTGGTCAGTCTCCGGAGCGGGAGGAAGCACCGACCCTTCGAAAGCGGCCTTCTGCTCGTCAGGCTGCGCCGCAGCGCCCTTGGAAGTCTTTTCCAGGGGGCGAGTGGTGTCATCGCGGCCCGCGTCAAAAGCGGCCTGGTCAAACATCTTGGCCCCGGCAGCCGCCTTGGCCTCATGGCCTGCCGGAAGCACCACCACAATCTCGTTGAGCATCACCGGCGTCTCGAATCCATTCTCGTCGACGTAGGCCACCTTACCCTCTATGCGGGTGATTTTCCCACCCCCTATAGCATTGAGGAACCGTACGGTATCTCCTATCTTTGCCATCTATGCGTATGAGTTAGTCTTTGTTATCTTTATTAATAGCGGGCAGGGCGGCATTGAACTCGCGGTCCACCTGCTCCTCGCGGGCCTCGTATGCATCCACGATGCGCTGCACGAGCGGATGGCGCACGATATCCTTCTTGACATACTCTATAATGCCTATGCCCTTGACTCCGCGCAGTATCTTGAGAGCCTGCATCAGTCCGCTCTGGACGGTGCGCGGCAGGTCGATCTGGGTAGCGTCGCCCGTGACGATCATCTTTGCGTTCATGCCCATGCGGGTCAGGAACATCTTCATCTGGTGCTTAGTGGTATTCTGGGCCTCATCGAGAATGATGACCGCGTCATTGAGCGTGCGGCCGCGCATGAAAGCAAGCGGAGCGATCTGGATAGTGTCGTTGTCCATATACTCCTTGAGCTTCAAGGGGGGAATCATATCCTCCAGAGCGTCATAGAGGGGGCGCAGGTAGGGATCGATCTTATCCTTCATATCCCCCGGGAGGAAACCGAGCTTCTCGCCGGCCTCCACGGCCGGACGGGAGAGGATGATGCGCTTGCAGGCGCGGTTCTTGAGCGCTGCGACCGCCAGGGCGATGGCTATATAGGTCTTGCCCGTTCCGGCGGGGCCGAGGGCGAAAGTGAGGTCATTCTCCGCGAAGGATTTCACCATCCGGGCCTGGTTGGCATTGCGCGGCGCGATGGGGCGCCCGTTCTGGCCGAAGATTATGACCCCCTCGGTATTGACAGCCTTCGGGGCCTCCCCCTTGATAATATCTATAATCACATCATCGGGGAGCTTATTATACTTGGCCGCATAGGCCTCCAGCTCCTTGATTTTCTTTTCAAAAGCGCCGGTCTCCCCCTCCTCGCCGATGACCTTGATGACATTGCCGCGAGCGGCCATGCGCAGCTTCGGGAAGAGGTTGCGGATCAGCACCATATTGGAGTTGTTGGGCCCGTAGAAAGTCTGCGGGTCGACTCCGTCGATTATCACATTGCGTTCTATCAAACTGCCTAAATTTTAAAAATTCTTTTGCTATTGCGCTCATGGCTTGCCATGAGCATAGCGCGCTGCGCGCGCTATCCTACGCTCCCCTCCAGGGTGATTGCCAGCAGCTTCTGGGCCTCTACGGCGAATTCCATCGGCAGCTTGTTCATCACCTCCTTGGCGTAGCCGTTGACAATGAGCGCCACGGCCTCCTCGGTCGGTATGCCGCGCTGACGGCAGTAGAAGAGCTGCTCCTCATTGATCTTGGATGTCGTGGCCTCATGCTCCACGGTCGAGGTGTTATTGGCCACGTCAATGTATGGGAAAGTATGGGCGCCGCACTTGTCTCCCATCAGCAGCGAATCACACTGCGTGAAATTGCGGCATCCCTCGGCACCCTTGGCCACCTTGACGGCGCCGCGATAGCTGTTTTGCGACTGTCCCGCGGAGATGCCCTTGCTGACAATTGTGCTGCGGGAGTTGCGTCCCACATGTATCATCTTCGTGCCCGTGTCGGCCTGCTGGAAATTGTTGGTCACAGCCACGCTGTAGAACTCGCCCACGCTCTCATCCCCCTTGAGTATGCACGAGGGGTACTTCCACGTGATAGCCGATCCCGTCTCCACCTGCGTCCAGGAGAGCTTCGAGCGGTGGCCGCGGCAGAGGCCGCGTTTGGTGACGAAGTTGTAGATGCCTCCGCGCCCCTCCTTGTCGCCGGCATACCAGTTCTGGACGGTGCTGTATTTCACCTCGGCCCTCTCCTCGACTATTATCTCGACAATAGCCGCATGGAGCTGGTTCTCATCGCGCATAGGGGCCGTGCACCCCTCGAGGTACGACACATACGCGTCGTCATCTGCCACTATCAGTGTGCGCTCGAACTGGCCTGTGCCCGAGGCGTTGATGCGGAAGTACGTGCTCAGCTCCATCGGGCATCTCACCCCCTTGGGGATATAGACGAAAGAACCGTCGGAGAAGACGGCCGAGTTGAGCGCGGCGAAATAGTTGTCGCGGTAGCTCACCACGCTGCCCAGATATTTCTTCACCAGGTCGGGATAATCCTTGACGGCCTCGCTGAACGAGCAGAAGATCACGCCGAGCTCGGCGAGCTTCTCGCGGTGTGTGGTCTTGACGCTCACAGAGTCCATCACCGCGTCCACGGCGACTCCGGCGAGCTGCTTCTGCTCCTCGAGCGAGATGCCGAGCTTGTTGAAGGTATCCACCAGCTCGGGATCCACCTCATCCATGCTGCGCTTCAGCTCCTTCTTCTTCGGGGCGGCATAGTAGCTTATCGCCTGGTAGTCTATCTCGGGTATGGTGAGATGGGCCCACCGGGGCATCTCGAGGGTCTGCCAGTAGCGGAAGGCCTTGAGACGGAAGTCGAGAAGCCACTCCGGCTCCCCCTTCTTTTTAGATATGAAGCGGATTACCTCCTCGTTGAGTCCGGGGGGCACTATGTCTGTGTCAATGTCTGACGTGAAGCCATATTTGTATTCCGAGCCGGTGGCTTCGCGCAGCACGTCCTGCGCGGACTGCTGTCCGGCTGCCTCACGGTCTTTGTCAATATTTTGATCTGCCATAGCTGATGATCGGTCTTGTTTCGGGTCTGTCATTCGGGCGTATCCGCAGGGGTGATGCGGTACGCGTCCGTGGTTACAACAAATCCAAATACAAAAATACCTAATTTTTCGGAATTTATCGCTATCATCCCTGCGAAAAGTGAGATTTTTCATACTTCAGGACCACGCGGGGGCACTCCGCCCTCGCATCGGCATGAAGCAAGGGCCGCAGGCTGCCCCGAGAGGCGGCCTGCGGCCCTTGAGGTCTCACGGCTGCGGCGCGTTGCGCGCGCCCATGCCGTGAGGTGGTTTCGAATCTGTTGAAGCGGTGGTTACTTAGCCGTCACAGTGGTGGTGTAGGGATTGGTGGTGAAGTCGATCTTCACATGGTATGTGCCGGGCTGGCTGTTGAAGTTGCCGCCGTCATAGTATGTGTTATCGAACGAGCCGCCGAAGTTGATGCCCCAGTCTTTGTTGGCGCGGAATTTCCATTCGCTTGCCTCGGTCAAGGTGAAGTCGCCCTCCCATACAGTGAAGTTTGCGTTGGGAGTCAGAGCTACATCGGGATCAGCACCCCAGCCGGTGAAGTTGCCTACGATGCCGAGAGTCTCGATGTACTGGTTCTCGTAGGTGAGGTCGGCGAGGTTGACCTTGGCGTAGTAGCCGCCCTTGCCGGTCGAAGGCATGGTGAAGGGCTTGCCGGTCTTCTTGAGGACAATCTTGCCCTCCTCGACGAAGCGCACCTGGAGGCCCTGGTAGTTCCAGTCGCCGCTGAGCATGTAGGGGCCGGTGATGGGCATGTAGCCGGCATAGTTGATGTTGTCCATAGTGGTCAGACGGACCACCTGGCCCTCAACCCACTTGTTGCCGCAGTATGCGCCGACAACCCAGAGCTGCTCGTTGGTGTACATTATCTTGTACTCGAGAGTGAGCATGTTGACAGTCAGCAGGTAGTCGCCTGCATCGTGGATCTCACCGGCTACGCCACCCTTGACGAGCTTGCCCTCGAGGGCTCCGGCCTCAGCGTCGGCTGCCACGCCGAAGCACTTGTCGGCATTGGCTGCGTCAACCTGCGACTGGGGCACTACGAGCCACTTGTAGGCGCCGTTGGCCAGGTCAGCATCGGTCACCTTGATGGCGATGCTGAAGTTCGGGTCGGTGTAGGGGTGCTTGTCGGAGTGGAGCATCTTCTCTCCGCCGGCTGTGCCGCCGTGGGTGAGGTAATATGCATTTTCGATGTCGTACTTCACATCGATCGGGGTGACAGTGATCTGCTCTGCGCCGAAGTAGGTGTTCTCATCGCCGATGCGCACGAGCTCGGAGCCGTTGACAATGTAGCCTGCCAAACGGATCCAGGGCTGCTGCGGAGTCGGGTCGAGACCGTAGATGGAAGTATAGACGGCGTCAAGGTCAGCGACAGTGGCGCTATAGACGCCCTCGTTGCCCACGAGGTTGAAGCTCTTGGCATCGGCGAAGTCCTTAGTCCGGGACATCTCCATGCGGAACTCAGTGTAGGCGCCCTCGGGAAGTTCGTAGCCCTCGTCGAGGGTGTAGGTCAGCACGGGGAGCTCGGCGTCCTTGCCGGCAGCCTCGAGGTTGATAGCCTCAGCTGCGAAACCGCCCTGATAAGCCACCGTGACTCCGCCGGCAGCCATGACGGGCTCCTGCGGATTGACCTGCGCAGTGCCCAGATCGCTCTTGTCGTCACAGGCGGTGAAGCCTAAGGCGAGAAGGGCAGCGCAATATATACCGAATTTTTTCATTTGGTGTCTTGGTTGTTGAGTTGGTTTGATTGTCTCTCCGTCCGGGCCCGGCCGTCGCAGGCCGGGCCCGGACGGAGAGGTTGTTTTTGGAATCACTGAGGGATTAGTCCTCGCGCTCGAAGACAACGGTCATGTTGTTGGGGTCGCTCATGTCGACGGTCATGATCATCGTGCCGTCTTCCCAGTTGCTGAATGCCCAGCTGCCCTTGCCTGCTACGGCTGCGCTCTCGAAGACGCCGTCAGCCGGGAAGGTGAAGGTGGTGGCGTTGTCCTCTACCTGGTAGCCTACGGAGTTGTTCTCCCAGTCGCCCAGGGCGGTGTAGAAGCGGAAGCCGCCCGAAGCCTCATCGGCTGTCATGGGCACGTGGCCGGTGTAAACGCCCGAGCCTATGTCATTGCTGGGCTCGGAGAGGTATACGGCGCCGTTGTTGATATCCCAGCCGCTCACCTTGCCGATGACGTAGAGCTTGCCCGGCACGCGCACTGCGAAGTAGGGCTTCACGTGCATCTTGATGACGTTGGAATAGATCTCGGAATAGTTGCAGGTGGGGATGAAGGCCTTGACGCGCACATACACGTCACGCGAGTCGGGGTTGAACTTGTCGCGGTCTTCCTCCACCTTGACGCCCATCAGCTCGCACATTGCCACGGCGAACTCGCTGGCCTTGATGGAGATCTTGGCCTGGGTGTTGACGGTGTAGATGGTAGCGTACTGGCCTTCAGCCCAGTCGTTCTCGCCGTATGAGATCTGCACCTCGTAGCTGGTCACCACGCCTACGCCGTAGTTGGGCTGCGAGCAGGTGAGCTCCACAGTGGAGCCCTGCTCGTCGTTCTCGGCGAGGATCACGGTGTTGTTGGCCGAGGGGGGCGTGTTGAGCACGAACTGGGTGGGCTTGTCAAGACGCGGCTGCGTGTCGGTCTTGCAGGAAGTGAAGCCCAGTCCGAGCATCATGGCAGCACCCGCCATGAGAATCGATATCTTTTTCATATCTGGTTGTGTTCTCTTTAAGTTTGACTGTAGGAATTAGTAACCGGGGTTCTGCTTGTATTCCGACGAGTAGGAGTTGATCACCTGCGAGGGGATGGGGAATACATTCATGTAAGCCGGGATGTCGCCGCCGGTCTCGACATTGTTCTTCCAGGCCCAGACGTTCTGGTTGGTGCCTGCGAACTTGCCGAAGCGCACGAGGTCGGTGCGGCGGCAGTTCTCCCAGTAGAGCTCGCGTCCGCGCTCGTCAAGGATGTTAGCCAGGAAGGAGTCGGTGGATGCAGCGTCAGAAGTGGTGAAGGGCACCGCGTTTGCGCGGTCGCGCAGATAGTTGACGTAGTCGATAGCCGTCTGACGGTCGCCCACTGCATAGTTGCTGCGCACGGCTGCCTCGGCTGCGGTCAGGTAGATCTCGGCCAGGCGGATGACGGGATAGTCGGTGTCGGCGAATGAGCCCACAGCCTCGACGCCATAGTTGTTGGGATTGTCGAGGTCATGCACGCCTACGCGGGGAAGGCCGCTCTTGGGGTCATACCAGCGGGGCATCGTGCCGTCGGCGTTGCATTTGACGTTGGTGAACTTCACAGGCACATATCCGTCGGCGTAGGTCGAGAAGTCGGCGTTGCTGATATTGTGGCCATCGGTGTCGGTGATCCACAGATAGGTGCGGTTGTCGGGGCAGATGCCGCCGGTGAAGTTGAAGAGGTTCGAGAACTCGGGGCGGGCGTGCATGCAGGTCCACTGGCCCGAGATGCCGTACCATGAGGGCTGGGCGATGGTCTGGTCGGAGATGGCAGCCAGGATCAGGAACGATGTGCCGCCGTAGCTCTCCGTAGCGCGGAACTCGTAGGGGATGTTCCAAAGGATCTCGTTCTGGTCAGCCAGGGAGCCGCCGGGAGCGAACATGTCGTTGTTGCGGCAGAACACTGACAGATAGTCCTTGGCCAGGCCGGTGCCGTTGTTGCCACCCTGGTGGCGCTTGATGATGTTGTCGCAAGCGGTCCAGCACTTCTGCCACTGGGGAGTGCCTGTCCACACCTCGGCGTTGAGGTAGAACTTGGCGAGAAGGGCCTCGACGGCATCCCTGCCGATGCGGCCGTAGACCACATTCTGCTGCTTGGGCCACTGTGCGAGCACGTCCTCAAGGTCGGCTACGACATTGTTGAAGAGCTCGGTGCGGGTCATCTGCGGGGGCTCCTGGCCGGTCAGCTGGTCATCCCATGCCCAGGCGGCGTTGCCGAAGAGGTCGATGACGTAGAAGTAGCTCAGGTCGCGCAGGGCGCGGGCCTCGAGGATGAACTGCTCGGCATCCTCAGCGAGGTTGGTGCCTGCGGTGGTCTTGATATTGAGGTCAATGCCGTAGTCGGAGGCATTGCGCACCAGGCGGATGAAGTCGTTGCAGACTGCGATGTGGCAGTACAGACGGCTGTATGTGCCGAAGATGTTCTCGTTGTTGGAGCCCCAGGTGCTGGTGCAGAGGTCAAACACGCCGGAGTCCTTCCAGATCCAGTTGCACTCGTCGGTGGTGAACTCGTTGAGCATGAAGATGGCGCGGCTCCAGCAGCTGCGGCCGTTGTCGAGGCCCGAGATGTCGCTGCCTCCTGCGCCACCCTGTCCGGAGATGGCGATGCCGGCATAGCACTTGCCCATAGCGCCGCCGATGTACTCCTGCGGGTTTGAGGCAAACTGGTCCGGGGTCAGCGTGCGCGAATCCTTGGGCATCTGGTCAAGGTCTCCCACACAGGAAGCGAGTCCCAGGGTAGCCAGCATGGAAGCGCCGATGAAGAATCGATTGATATATGATTTCATTGTCGATTTCAGTTGGGATTGTTGATAATGCTTAGACTTAGAAAGTAGCGATCACGCCGAGGGTGAAGCTGACGGGACGCGGATAGACGCTGTTGTCGATACCGCTGGGAACCTCCGGGTCAAGACCGCGGTACTTCGTGATGACGAAGGGGTTCTGAACGGCGCCGTAAAGGCGGAGACGCAGGTTGTTGTCGATCAGGTCGGGCCAGGTGTAGCCGAGTGTGATGTTGTCGCAGC
>CAZWVY010000021.1:0-37118 GCA_964637105.1 uncultured Sangeribacter sp.
GACTCTCGGCCGGGTGGAAGCAAGAAAGTGTTTGAGTTTTCAGAATTCGGAGGTGGAATTATGGAAAACGGGGGTAATGGACGCGTTTTTACAGCGTTTTCCGCACTTCCTGCGGATGTCCGAAACTGAAAGTGCCAGCGGAGTGCCATGCGGGATTCTTGCTAATTTAGACATTTTTATAAATTAGGGTTAACGGTGATTTTTTCTTGAAAATCGCTGTCGCGATTCAGCTCATTCACCTCGCAAAATTACATAATATCATTGAACATTTTTTACAGATTATCATATTTTTTTCTTCAATCATAAAAAATCCCCCATGCTCACGCACGGGGGATTCCTGAAATCTAACTAACCCAAAAACAGAATCACTGAATCTGATAAATCGTTCATTTACTCCGGAAGAGGGCAATCATAGTGGCGATTCCTGCGAGCAGGCCAATCAGTATCGTTACGGAGGGCTTCATGCTGCCGCGGCCAACTGCCTTGCGCTCCTCTGCGCTATGCCGGATTATGGAGGAGGTGCGGCTGGTCACACTGTCGGCGGTCTGCGCAGTGAGGCGTGCTGCTTCGCGGGCACAGGCCGTCTGTCCGGCACGGGATTCCTCAGTGCCGGTCATTTCGCGTTCCCGGCAGCGTCGCAGCGTGTCGCCGTGCTCTCCTATGGTGAGGGTCTCCTTCTCGCGGAGAGTGAGGGTGCGGAGGGTTAAGGTCCACGCTGAATCCTGCCGGAGTCCGTCTGATGCAACGGCAGTATGCAGCGTTGATACGCTTCGGGCTGTGTCTGTGCGTTCGGCCATCACAGTCTCGGAAGCCTTGCGGCTGCATCCGGCAAGCAGGACGGCTGCCATGATAAGCAGAATCGTTCTCATGTCTAATCTTTTTCTGTGAGAATATTATTATCCGTGTCAGCAGTCGCGGAAATAGCGGCGGGAGCCGTCGTTGTGCTGGAGGTAGCCAAGGCCGATGCCGTCAAGGCGGCGCAGCCATCCCTTGCGGAAGACTGACTGTGAGGGATTGCGTGCTATGATGGCATCAATGAATCCCACACGGGCATCCTTGATGAGAGCGAACAGTCGCGCCCGGGGTGAGGCATTGAGGGCGGCGATGGTCTTGGGCCCCACGATTCCATCGGCCTTCACCCCGAGGACCTTCTGCACCCCCGTTATGCCGTTCTTGCCCGAGGCCCACACCCAATCCACCACGAGATTGGCGATGCTCTGGCTGTGGATTTGGTCGGCGTTCCAGCGGTTCCAGTAATGCGGCTCAAGCACGCGTCTGACTACGTCCTCGTCAGTGAGGAGCCGCAGGTCATCCACGTCAATATCGCCGTCGCCGTCCTTGTCATAGCCCACCTGCCGCCATGTCGATATGGTCACGCCTTTATTGGTAGGGCCTCCCTTGTCGTAAGGATGATTCACGTAGCCCCCCTCGAAACTGAGGATGAAGGGGGCCAGCTGTCTTATGTCTGCCATAGTCCTATTCTTTTTTTGTTGGTTTTATGATTGCTTTACCTCGCTGTTAGTATTTATCGCATCAATCACATGCCCCTTGAACTTTGTCAGCTCATTGGCGAAGTGCATCGATATGCCGAGCAGCGACCCCACGAAAATCAGAATGATGCCGAAAGCTGTCAGCACAGATTCGTGGATTTCGCCCACAGGAGGGATGTATATATTCAGAAATATCATCACGAACCCGGCTGTAATGCTCAGCAGCGCCAGGCTGTACACCAGCGTCTCCTTGAACGTCAGCTTGTCAAACTCCTCCTTCAGATGTTTCATAATTCATATTTCATTATAGATTGTAGATTCATCCCCGGGAGACCTGAAAATCTCCCATCTCTGCGTCGCCCGCAGCACCTCTCCGGCTTCAGCATGATACGCGCCCGTCAGGTCGAAATAAATCTTGTTGTACACCCCTCCGTTGGTCTGCACGAACATCCCCCCGCGCTCCTTGCGGTTGTCCCCGCTGATGCGCAGGGCGAAGCCGAACCCCTCCTCACCGTATTCCACTATGCCCGAGCAGCCGTGGTCAAGGGCGGACAGCGAGGGGTGAGCCCAGCCGTCCGAGGTGTCGTAGACAGTGAAAGGGTCGTTATCCTTGATTGTGCGGTTGGTCAGGTAAGGATTGGAGGCGACGCCCCCGGCATGGCGGTACACGCACATCATCCCGAACTGCGCGTTGCGCAGCTCCATATCGCGCAGCATCACCGCCTCGGTCGTGATCTCCAGTCCTCCCGGAGTCAGCAGCCAGCGCTTCCGGACGCGCGCAAACGGATTCACCGCCGTGTATGCCTGGCAGAGCTCCGTCTCCTGGACCACCTCAACGCGCGAGGCCTCCCGCAGCGCAAACCCGGCTGTCTCCTCCATCTTGCAGTTGTCCACAAGAATGAGCACATGCCGCCCCCCTCCGGCCTCCACAACGTTCTCGAAACCGTGCGCCGCCCCTCCGGCATACGTGAACCCCGCCGGGTCCGCGCCGTCCGCGCAATTGATGGCCAGCTCCGCCTCCCCGGCATTGAACAGGTTCATCACCCTCGTCACCGCCCCTGCTGAGAGCCTCCCGGCCCAGGGCTGCTGTATCCCCCAGTTGTCGTAATATGACGGATACTCCCCTGGCGTGAAAGCCTTCACGCGCCTTGCCAGGGGATACGCCACATACTCCCGGGTCCCCGGGATATTGAGATACACCCTCAGCGACCCCTCCGACTTCTCCGCCATCATCGCCGGAGCCGGAAGGTCCTCCGAAGTCGCCAGGCGCGCCACAGGCGCCGGAGTCACATTGCCCCCCGAGGCGAGCGCGCTGACGCGGCACGCCTCCCCGTTCACCGCTATATCATCGTATATCTCCCCCTGCCAGCAGCCGTAGCTCAGATTCGCCCCGTTGCCGAAGCCCAGCACTGTCACATCCTTCTGCCCCGCGCATGTTTTCTTGACCTCGCCGTTCACCCTCGCCACGACATTGCCATCCTCATAGCTGATCTCAACCCTGTCGCCATCCTTGACCGGGCAGCTCCCCTGGCTCACGATCCATGACCCGTCGTCTGCGCGCACCGACAGCGACCCGTTGCCCAGGCCTACTGCCACCCCCGATGGCCCCGCCCCCCTTGTGAAAGCGTAGAAGAAGTTCGGATTCGTGTTGTTGCCTGTCCTTATAGCATACTGCCTCCTGATGGTAAAAGCCAAACTGTCTCCGTCTGACCTCAGCACAATCGGAGAAGACAGGGCAATGAAACTGTCCGTACCGTTAAATCCCAGATACTCCTTAATACCCCCCGCAGCCCGGGCAACGCGCTCCAGCCCCCCGCACTTCTCGCTGAGAGCCTCGATTTCCGGCACCAGCCCCGGGCTGCCGCCGGTGACGATTGTTACCTCCGGAGCTACGTACCCAGAGTCACCGGCTTTCCCGCAGTAGACATATAGGTAGAACGCGCCCTGAGGCACATCCAAGGCTTCGCGGCCCGTAGCGCTGACCCTTCCGCAGCCGGGTGCGAACGTCACCTCCGAATCATTGAAATCAGAGAGGAAAGCGTACTGAATCCAGGAACGGCTGCACTCCACACGCAGACCTTGGGCGCGCCGCAGGTCGAAGATCACGTACGAGAAATCCGAATCTGTGAAACTGCCGTCGGTCATAAGATGCCGGTTAAGGGTAAGTTCCTTGGCAACCCCGACTGCTGCACCGTCGAGCAGCATTGACAGCCTGGACTCAGCCTGCGCTATGGCGAGCCTTGTCAAGGCCAGGCCCTCCTCAACGCCCTCCGGCCCTGTCAGGCCCTCTTCAAGATCACATATCCGCTTCCCGAAGGCCGCGACCTCAGTTTGCAACTCCCGGTCAGCCGTGTCGAGTCCCTGGAGGAAGTTCTTGAGGAACTCCTCCACGCGGCTGCCTATGTAATTTTCCCAGGGCTCGTCAAGGCCCGGGATCGGTCTGTCTATGTCGTTCTTTGCCATGATGCGTTATTTTTTTGTTGATTTTGCCGGATTGCTCACTTGGGAGGGAGCATCCTCAGAAACCCCTCCATCTTTCGCGGCCTCTCCAGGGCTTTGCGCCGCGCCAGCGGCCCGAGCCGAAGCATGAGCCCACGGCCTCCCATATCTTGACCGCACCCCGGCAGAGGCTGGCCACGGGCCTGCTGCCTATCCACAGCCGGGCCACGGGCTTTCTTCCTATCCAGAGCATGGGTCAGTCCTCCTCGGCTAAGAAATAGATCTGCCCCTCCTCATACTCTCCGGCGGCTATGCGCTGCTCCATCTCCTCCTCGCTGGCCACCTCCACGGGGGTGGAGAGGCGTATGAGGCGCGCCTGCTCGCCGGTGAGGCCCGCGCTGATGAGCGCGCCCGCGCTGAAGATCCACAGCCTGCCGTCGGGGGTGGCGAAGAGGCAGTCGGCGCGCACCGCCCCGCTGTCGTCCTGGTAGGAGGAGCGGGTGTCGAAGTCGGCGTAGTAGGTGTGGCTCTCCATCTGCACGCCGGAGGCGGTCACAGTCTCGGTGACGGCGCGGTGGAACCGCCCGGTGAGCGTGTCGAAGATTACCGCTCCGGCCGTGGCCGCAGGGGAGCCCGGCACGTAGGTCACGCCCGCCGCGGAGGTGCGGATGCCCTCGAATGGCACCACGCCGGCGGAGGCCGCGTCTATGATCTGGCCGAGCGTGACGCTCATGTTGCGCCCCGCTATGCTGAGCGGAAGGCGCATGGCGCGGCTCAGCGCGCCGGTCTGTGTGAGTTCTGATATTTTCATTAGCCGAGATATTGAATGGTGATTATGAAGCTGCCGTCCGCCGCGCCGCTCTCCTTGGAGAGAAGGACTGTCACTGAGGAGCCGGTGACGGAGGCCACGGAGGCCTTCAGCGTGCCTTCCGCGCTGTTGCCGTTGACGGTGACTATGAGATTGTCTGCCGAAACATTGCCGGGCCAGTCGCCGGGGATGGAGATTTTCACGCGGCCAGTGCCCTCCTTTGTGAAACCTGGGAGCGAGTCGGTGCAGCTGCGCGGCTTTCCCTGCCAGGCGTATGAGCCTCCGCTGTGCGTGGCTCTTCCGTGGAAGAGGAGCAGAGGGAGTGGTGTCCACTTGCGCCCCTGCCCGGCGCGGGCCCTGGGGTGCTCATCGGAGAAGTCGAAGCCGTAGCCGGAGTTCTCAAGGAGGAGCCTCATGCCGTTCTGCGGGGTCTTGTAGCCAAGTATGAAGTCGTTCCGGCTCTGTCCGAAGCAGAAGCCGTTGGCGAAGACGCGGCTGACGTAGAAGTCGCTCGCATACCGGGCCGACATCCCGCTGAAGCTCGCCGACGCTTGGGAGCCTTCGCCTACTTCAGAGCGCGAGAAGAGGACGGAAATCCTGTGGAAGCCCGCAGCGACCTTGACCGAGCGGTCGAGGGCCAGCGATTTGCTGGCATCGGCCCCCGTTGTGATGTCGGCCTGCGCGTGGCAGGTGGCCACTGTCTTTGTCTCCACTAATTCCTCCTCGAGGCAGCTCCCTGAGGAATAAGTGTGTACCAGCACGCTCAGAGTTGCGGAGGCTCTGGGGGACACTTGGAGCGTATAAGGATCATCGGAGGCTGTCTGCGCGCCTCGCCGTGCTCCGCAGCTCAGGGAGCCGGAGATGTGTATTTCAGCCGGGGCGGCGGTCGCGAAGGCCTGCGTCACCGCGATGTCTGCCGCGTGGTCCTGCGTGGAGGATGATGACCATTGGCTCACGGCCATCGTGACCGCGCCGTCCTGCGTGCCGAACAGGGCCGTCTCGTCGTCGTAGTGCCTCCCCTCCATTGTGATGACCTCACAGTCGGAGTCATCGTAGACGCTGACCTGCTGCGTGTCGGGGTCGAGGACTATGCGCCGCCTCCCCTCGATGCCTGTGGCTATGCGTCCGCGGATGTCGGCGTTCTGTGCCAGCAGCCGGCCCGTGAGCCAGTTGATGAGCAGGTGCGGCTCGAAGGGGGCCTGCGAGGGGAGCTTCGTCTGGTCGGAGCCGTCAAAATAGGATGCGTCGAAGCTGCCGTAGTCCATGCTGTCCGCATGCTCCGTCACCGTGCCCTCATCATCGGTCGTGCGGCGCGTGCCGTATTGCGAGAACATGAACTCGCCCCAGCTGACGCCCGAGCCGATTTTGGCGAACTTGGCCAAGACGATGTCGGCGAAGATGGCGTTGAATGTCTCGAAGTGCATCCACCGGGCATCCTCCCCTCCGTTGGCCACGTCCAGGGCCGGGTTGCTGCGGGTTGGGGGCATAGCTGTCCCTGTGTAGGTCTGACCCGTGCGCAGCGCGTAATAGTTGCCATTGTACATCACTACCGGGGTCGTGTCCCCCTCCGCCGAATAGGTGATGGCCTTGTTATACTCCCCGGCAGGGTAGGCCATCTGGCCGTCGCGCACGGTCCTCACCGTTATGCTGCGCTGGTAGGCCACCCCCTTGTAGGTGACTGTGAAGGGAATCTCGGCATTGGCATCAACGCTGCCCGTAAATGTCAGGCGGTAGCGGAAGCGGCCCTCCACGCTGTCGAAGCTCCATATCAGGCCGGGAGCGGCGACAGCGGTCGCGCTCAGGCGGGTGCAGGCGAAATTCGTCTGCCCGGTGCCAGGGTCGGCCTGTGAGACGGGCACGCCGCCGTCATACACATCGACGTATACACCGGCCTCCTGCCTCGTGCCGTCGCGCTTGAAGACCACAGAGGCGGGGGTCACCTCAACGCTCACGCTATTGCGGCCATCCTCGCCGTCACGGACCACGGGCACGTGGACGCGTGCCAGCTCCTCGTGCGTCGAGGAGTCGCACAGCGAGAATATGATGCGGTCGCCGATGCCCTCCGTCGGGATGTCATCGCCACCCAAGGTGAGCACGCTGCTCCCCTCCACGCTATCCTCGGCCTCTATGACGTCTGTGCCGTCCTCCAGCTCGAGAGGCTCGTCGGAGCCCATGATGAACTCCTTGAAGTCCTCGCCATCGCATGAGTACTTGAGCACGGCCCCCGCGAGGAGCAGGTCGTAGTTGTTGTCGAAGGTGCGTGTCGAGGAACTGCTCGAGCTCATGGTGACGGCGCACGTCAGACTGTCGGGGCTAACCCCCTCGCGGCGCACCGACACGATGCTCGCGCTCGGCGTGAGCTGCCACACCTTTACCTCGCCGTTGGTCATCTTGAGCCAGGCCGGGTTGGAGTCAGAGGGCTCGTCGGCGCTCTGCGAGGTCACGCACTGCCACAGCGAGCCCTTCCAGGTGACGGTGTCATAGACCGAGACCGTGGCGCGGTAAAAGTCGGTTTCGCTCGCAGCCGAGTCCGCCTTCCACATTCCCCGGTAGTTGGCCGTGCGCGTGGGCACGCCGTTGTAGCCGATGCGTATGAGGTCCTGCACTATGATGCCGCGCGCGAACAGGTAGGGCTGGCCCTTGTTGACCAATTCCTTGGTGGAGTCGTCGAGCAGCCCGTCGGGGATGCGGCCCAGCACCGTGCCGTAGTTGTAATTCTTCAGCACGGGCTTGTCCACTCCCATGAGCTCAACGATGTTGCCGGTGTCGCAGGAGATAAAGAACGAGCTGCGGCGCGTGTTGGCGTAGCTGCCATCTTTGCGCTTGACGATGAACGGCTGGTAGTCGGGGTTGATAATGGTGTCGGCCGACGGCTCGATATTGTTGCCCCAGCGGGTGATGATCATGCCCTGCGTCAAAGGGAAGTTCACCCCCGCCGGGGTCTCGGTCCCCGGATATAGTGCGAGCTTCAGGGAGTTGGCCGCGCGGTCGACGCTCTTGACCCATGCCCAGGCCTTGCAGTGTTCCTTGGAGGAGGCTGAATTGAGGTTGTTGACATAGCCGTAGACCACGTCCCCGGGTTGGAAGGCCGTGAAATCACCCTCCCAGCGTTTGCGCATCACGGCGCTCAGCGTGCCGTCGGCGTTGGCGGCAAGGTGCTCGATGGTGCCCACGTCTGCGAAGGAGGTGTCTCCCTCCAGGGCATTGAGCCTGTTGTAGATGAGCTCGCGCACCTTGAGCCATGAGCGCGACACGATGCTCTCGAACTCGCCGTTGCCGGCCCCGTCGATACCCGCCCCGGCGAAGCCGGAGACAAACGGACCGAAATCCGCCCCCTCCTCGAAGGTGATTTTCTTCCGGGCGCTATCTTCTGTATCCTTGCGCAGCCAGCGGTCAAAGGCAGGGGAGGCCGGAGCCACATCATAGGCCTCGCGGGAGTATTCGGCCTGGTCTGCATGGCGCGCCCGGAGGGCCTCGTTAGCCCAGTCGGCGTTGTCGGCATGACGCGCGTCCAGAGCTCTCTCTGCCAAAGCGGCCACCTTGGCGTAATCAGAGGTGGAGGCAGCAGTCGACACGATTGTGCCGCCTCCTCCGGATTTTGAACCCGAGTCTCCCTTGCGGCGGGTGATAAGCCTTACTTCCATACTCATGGCGCCACCTCCCTTATTCTGATAAGAGCCGTCCCTGCGAGAAGGTCGCGCGAGATGGCAAGTGTGTGAAATGTCCTGTCCGGCATGGCCGGATGGCGGTATAGCCCGAACCGCCGGGCCTCGCTGTCACGCACGGTCAGCTCCATGGTGACGAATGGCTGCCGGTGGTCGCGGTAATAAGCCTCCACCCATGCCTCCTCGGGCTTCTTCATAGCCCCGGCAGTGAATATTTCGGTCACTCCGGCTCCGGTCTCCATATCGATTACGGTGGAGAGGGCGACAGTCTCCGATACCTTGAGGGCCTCGCGCTCCGGAGCGGTCAGAGCCGAATGTATCCTCAGCGACTCGGTGCGGACGGAGGTGTATTTAGCGCCGTCATAGGAAATGTAGGCCAGGTCTTCGGATCCGAGAGGAGCGGCGAGTGCATTGTCGCTGAATATCTTCGCCTCAAAATCAAAAATCTGGATATTGCTCACCTCGGGGAGCACCCTCACCGTTTCCTCGGTCCACTTCTCCGAGCGGAACCATGTGCGGTGCCTCCGTGTGACTTTGTTCCAGCCCATGTTGACCGGCCCGAGAATCGCGAAGCGCACGCTGCCGCTCACTCCGTCGCTTTTCCTGACCGGAATGGCGAAGCCTGAGGCGTCAATCCCCATCAAGGGGAAGATATTGTTGGCAACCGGATATTCCTGGCCGATGATGAAGTCGCCCGGCTTTGGGTCGAAGCCCAGGAAAAAGCACTGGCTGTAATACTCATCATCATCGGCGCACTCCTCCCTCTCCCTGAAAGGCACCCACTCCGTCACTCTCTCTCCTCTCCTGATGGCACTGACAGCGCACTTGTCGCCGATTACCAGCATGCAGGCCAGGACCTCAACCATCCCCACCGTGTCCTCTTGTGACCCCGGGGCGGAATACTCGTATTTCATCTGCTGCTTAAAGTCGTCCGTGAAGGGGAGCAGGCCGTCACGGCCATTCACCCCGGCACGGGGATGAATCAGCTCCGGCTCTGACCGGGGAGTCTCGGCTCCCCACCATGCGCGGGCCACGTAGCGGCTCTTTCCATCACGGTCTTCGGCAGGAAACACTACGCCTTTCATTCCGCCGTACTCCATTAGGCTCTCGCTCTCCACAGGGTTGAGCACTATGTTTCCGGAGAACACGATATAATTCACCGTATCATCATCCGAGGGGGTGATGTTGCCGGCCGAGCTCCCCGAATATTCGGCGCGCGGGATGCCCCGGCGGATGTCCTCAGCCGTGGGAAGCCCTTGCGAGGGATTGCCGTTGACTGAAATTACCAGAGCATCGCGCACTGTGGACTCATTGACCGGGGCGTTATCCTTACCGCTCAGGTCCTTCTCAGAGCTGCTCCACCGTATCAGGGCGCATCCCTGTCCCGTGGCCAGGGAACCGGGCACGCTCTCTTGATGAGTCGCGGGCCAGGAGAGGGGAGACCCGTCGCGGAAGAAGGTCCAGGCCGGGTGGTCAAGCATCCTGATGCGCCATTCCCTGCGGCTCAGGCCCTCCGTGTGATGCGTCACGTCATGGAACTGCGCGGCCTCCTGCGCCAGTGCCCAGGCCTCGCTCCTGTCAAAATCCGATTCTTCAGGATAGAAAATGCCCTCCGACATATACAGCTGGCCGTTCACATACGGGCTGTCAAGGTCATCGCTGTCGAGCGGGTTCTCAACCGCGTTGGCAGCCGGAGTGACCTCGCACTGCAGCTCGATACGGTTGAATACATCTCCTCGGCTGATGCAGGCGTCGTCTCCGGCAGCCACGGCAGTGTCAATTATCCTCACCTGCGGGTTGTCGCCACCCTTGCGGGCAGTGTCCCAGCCGAAGATTCTTACGGCCAGGCCATCCTGAACGGCGTGCAGGTCGGCCCAGCGCAGAATCTCAGAGAGCACCTCCTGCTGTGTCCACACCTCATCCTGAGAATCCCCGAGGAACAGGCGCTCATCGACGCCGCATCGCTCGAGGGCCGGACCTCCCTCCGGCGCAGCGAGGCGCGAGGTGTCGAAAATCACCTCATGGCCCTCGCCGAAGATGTCGAGCGGTCCCAGTACACCCTCAAGGATTTCTGCCGCGATTTCGGAAAGGGGCCTCACGCGCGCCTCAGCGCGGAGCAGGGCATAGTCGGCCCATGCGCTGTCGGCATCCCTGTATTTGGCCAGTGACAGGGCCGACAGGGCGTCGATGCAGTTAAGGTCGATACGGTCGAACTCCTCCACGAAGGGCTGCGAGTAGGACTGAGGCTCAAGAAAGCCGGCAAACACAGTTTCTCCACCCCGGCGCAGATGAACCGTCACATCGCGGAAATCGGTGCCGAACAATTCCGGCATCCAGCAGCGCGACAGGAGGGAGATGCGTGCTGAATGGGGCTGAAGGGTGTCAAACATATCGTTGACCTCTCCGGTCACCGTGAGCCCCTCGTCCATGACAATGCGCACATCGCTCCCTATCTCCACTTCAGGGAGCCACAGGCCCCCCGTGAGGATATGGACCTCGACCGGCTCGCCGGTCATGCTGATTGTAGTTCCGTGCAGATACATGTCAGATAATTATGTTAGAACGCCGGCCGGAGCGTGCTCCGAGGCGGGTGGTGTTGGCTATCACCCCCACGAGCTTGTGGCCGTCGATCTCGAATTTCACAATTCCTCCCGCGCCGTCTCCCGCCTGGCCTGCAATCAATCCGCGAAGTCGGTCGAGAGGCGCTATCACCTCCGGATTGGAGGATGCCCCGGCATATTCTCCTGTAAGCGCGAGCGTGGGGCCGTACACGATTCCTCCCTCGGCAAACTTTGGAATGGACACAGCGGCCAGCACGGCCTGCTGCGCGCTGATGTAGCCGGAGGCGATTTCCGTGCCGGCGAAAGGTATTGAGGCGTGTGCGGCGAAGGTCTTGGCTGCGGCAAGGGCCGAGTAGGCTCCCGTCTCTTCGGCTGCGGACGCTGTCTCCACAGCCGAAGATGCCACCGTGGCTGCTGCCGCTGTCTGGGTGACAGCCGTGAGGGAGTTTATGAGCTGCACCACGCTTCTGATACCCTGGATGACTGTGAGGGCACCGTCAATGACTCCCGTGATGCGCTGCCATATGTTCTGCTGGCGCGTCAGGGCGTCGGAGATGGCGTTGATGCCGTTGCCTATGCTCTTGGCCGAGCTCCACGCGGAGGATACTGTGGAAATGCTCCGTGCGGCCTCGCGTCCATACTTCCGGTATGCTGCCAGGGCCTCCTGAAGGGCCCCGCGCTGGCTTTCGCTCATGCGTGACCCGAACTCCTCCATCAGCCGGGTGATTTCCTTGATCTGAGCGGCAGCCTCCTCCAGGCCCACGGGACGGATGGAGACAGTGCCCTCCTTGGTATCGATGCGCGAGGTGATGTCGCTGATGGCGGTCTCCAGGTTGTCGGAGATTGTATCGGCTTTCTCGAATGGGCGGGAGGCCTCCTCCCATTCCCGGCGAAGGTCGGAGAGCGATTTCTTCACAATCTCGATCATCATGCGCTGGCGCGGCCCGGCGGTCTGAAGGAGGCGGTCGTAGTATTGCTCAGCCCGGCTCAGCTCCTCGTAAGTCGTGATTTGAGAGGGGAGTGAGTCTGCCACCGCGTGCAGAGCCCCCCGCTCCTCGCGCAGGGCGCGGATGCGCTCCGAAGTTCGGGCAGCCTCCTCGCCTCTCAGGGTGGCGAGCAGAGCTGTCTGATAGTTGATTTCGGCATCATAATCCCGGAGTGCACCGAGTGTCTCGGGGCGCGTGAGCGCCGCGCGGCGCAGCTCAATCTGGGCTAACTCATTCTGCCAGGCTGAAATATTGGCGCGGGCCGTCCGCGCCTCCTCCTCAGAGAATTTCTCAGCCTGTTCGGTGGTTTCGCGTATGAGGCGCTGCAGCTCCTCATAGCGTGTCTCCTCGCGCTCGCTGCTCCCGGGGTCGGTGCCGGAGGGGGGCACCGGCGAAACGGTTGCCGCCTGGGCGTCTTGCAGCATTTTGCTCACCGAGGCCATCTTCGAGTCGATACGCTCCTGCTCCAGGCGCAGGGCTCCGAGCTCTGCCTGCTCCATGCTTTCAAGGCCCCGGTTGATTGTCTCGGCCTGCGAGTGGTTGGTGGCCGCTCCGGCGGCGGCCACGAGCTGGCGGGTGGCCTCCGGCTGGTTGTCCATGTTGCCTTGGCGAAGCTCCTCGTAGCGCTGCTTCACCTCCTCCTGCCTGATCAGGTTCTCGGCCTTCTGCCTGCCCAGGTCGGTAAGCAGCTCCTTGGCCCCCTCGGCCAGGTACATCTTCTGAAGGGCCTCGGTGTAGTCTTCCAGAGCCTGACGGTTGTACACGAATTTGCGGCCGGTCTCGTCAAGGCGGGCGTTGAAGCCGTCAACGGTGGAGTTGAGCTCCTTCATCGCGGCGTTGCGCTCCTTCATCGAACGCGACTCATCTTCCATCACCTTGACCAGCTCCTCCACCTTGATGCGCTGCTCTGTGGCGCGGATCATAGCCTGCCGGGACACGTCAGACATGTCCCTCATACGGTCCGAGGCTGCGGCAGCGGCCTGCGCAGTCGCATCGACCGACCCGGTGAGCTGCTGCATCAGCCAGGAGAGGGCCGCGATGGCTGCTCCTATGCCCGTGCCGATAAGGGCGGCGCGGATAGTGGTGGCCATGATGCGGGCCGCAGTGGTGGTGGTGTTGAAGGTCATGCCCAGGATTCGCGTCGATGTGCTCGCGGAATTGAGCGAGGGTATGAGGGCCATTATGGAATTGCGCAGCACGGCCAGGGCATTGACCGAAGAGAGCACCTGCGAAGTCATGGCCACGTATGGCTGGATGTTTTTCACAGCCGCTCCGAGCTGCTCCTTCACATCGCCCACGGCGTTGGCCAGCTGCTGCATGCGCCCGCTGTCGGTCTGCGCCAGGGCGGCGTTGGTGCCTCCCACCGATTCGCCGACCACCTGTGCGAGCATCGCGGCCCGCTCCATCTCATTTCCTGTCTTGAGTATCTTCTCCTGGGCCTCATCGAAAGTATAGCCGTAACGGGAGAGGGCGCCGGTCTGCCCCTGCATCACCTTGCCGAGCATTGTGGCTATCTGGGCGGCATTCTCTCCGGAGGCTCCGAATCCGTACTGCTGGGCCACCATGTCGTTCATCACCGGGATGAGGGTCTCCAGGCTTGAGCGCATTTCAAGATATGTGGCCAGCTCCTGGGCTCCGGCGAGCTGCACCTCATCGCCTATTATGCCGAGCTGCTGCTGCGCCGAGCAGAGGTCCTTGATAGCCTGCACGTCTTCTTCGGTGGCCTGCATGGTGTTGCTCATCACCCTGGCCAGTCTCGCCTCCACATCCTCCTGAACACGGTAAGCCGCTGTCAGGTCATCCATGATACCGCTTACCGTGTCCACCGCAGAGGAGATATTCTGGAAAGAGCGGGCTATCTCATTGTAGTTGATCAGACGGGTCCGGAGATTCTCGGCCGGGGCCACTGTCGAGTTTAGCGCGGCGCGCACCGCCTCTACCGAGCGGGCCACAGTCTGAAGAGACTGCTCCGTGCCGTCGGTCTGCATCTTCATCGTGATGCTGATTGTCGTCCCCGTCGTGTCGCTCATAAAGTCTTCCTGTCTGTTTTAGGCGGCGGATGAAGGATTCGTGTCCGTCGCGCTGTTTGGATGCAGAGTCTGCCGTGCCGGGCCGGTCGTCGCCCTTGAGGGGGAGCACGCGCGCGGGATCGAGGGTCTCTTTCATCCACGGCTGCAGTATCATGCAGCCCAGTGTGCGCACCCTTCGCCACGCCTCGGTCTCCTCGCTCTCCTTCCCCTTGCGCCAGGCATCCCAGACGGCGGAGAGCTCCCGTGGAGTCATCTCCCGGAAATCCGCCATCGAGATGCCCATGCGCCCGACGGCCAGGCCCAGCAGGCAGTCAATGCTTATGTTTTTTTTTCTCCCTCGCCGCTTTCAGCCGGAGGGTTCTCGGCCATGAACCATGCGTTGGTGTCGCGCAGGGTGACGCGGTCGGCGAAGTCCTCGAAGGTCATCTCGAACTGGCCGTTGTTCCTGCGGGCTGCGGCACGCAGCGAGCACCAGGCCAGCATGGTCATGGCCTTCGTGTCGATTTTTGCCGGCTCGAACATCGGGTCGAAGCCGATGCGGTCGCGCGTCTCGATGATAGCGCCGTTGGTCATCACGGCGTCATGGCTCTCGCCGCTGATCGTGATCTTGCTCATTCGTTGTTAAGGTTATGTCCCGGGCAGTGGAATACTCTCGGAGCTCCGGAGGAGACGGCGGTGAAGGAGTAGGTCATCTCCTCGTTGACCTTTGCCGACTCCTTGAAATCGGTAATCAGGAAATCGCACACGAGGTAAGGCTGGGAGTCCTCATCGCGGTAGAAGGCTTCGACAACCACCGGCTTCTTTTGATACCAGCAGGCGCGGATGTCGTCCGGCGAGCCCTCGGCTTCCTTGTAATGCCGCAGTCCTTCCGCACTGAGCGTTATGCTCTGCTCAGTACCTATCTGGTCGGAGAATCCTGCCTGGGTAGGCCCCTTTACGTTTGATGGGGGCTTCACGGCCACGCTCTTGGTGTTGGTCTTATAAGTCAGTTCGTGGCTGGTGGAATGTCCGCAGACCTGCTCATCCACGCTCACCAGCATGTCGGATCCGTTAACGTATCCTGTATTGGCTGTACTCATTTTAGTAGTTTTTAGTTTTCAGTTATTAGTTTCTATGCTTTCATCTCGAAGGTGAGCTGCTGCACCATCGCGTCTCCCATGGCCAGGGCATCCTCAGCAGCGTCAGTGAGGGCGAGGCAGCGCACCGGCAGGCCGGAGCACATGCCGCGAAACCCGTCGAGCGCTCCGCGCACGGCCTCCGCTATCTCCAGGCTCGCGGAATAGGTGGCGGCGTAGACCCACACTTCAAAGAAGGCCGTATCGGCCGGACGGCCAGTCTTGACCGCTTCCGGGTCGAGGCCCGCGCGGCGGTAGACGATATAGGGGAGGGTCTCCTCCTCATCCGAGGCTACGGGAAATATGCGCCCGCACAGCGTCTTCACCTCCTCAGAGGAGGCGAGCAGCTCGCGGATCACCGACCCGCCGCTGATGACTGTCTTTTCAGTGTATCCCATTTCGCGCTGCTGATTTTACGATTGTGGTCATGAGAATATCCTTGAGCTCCTCCTGGATAGCCGGGACGGCGATGTCGCGGGCCCGCTCCATGAACCTGCCCGGCTCCAGCTTGCCTGTGCGCCCCTTGTTCTTGCGCCGGATGCGGTCTACGGTGCCGGTCTCGGCCCACATGAGCACAGGCTTCTGCTGGCCGTTGCGGTTAGTGTGGTATCCCTTGGCATTCTTTCCGCGTCCCTTGGTGCCCACGGTGACGCGGAAACCGATTTTCCGCCTGAACACCAGCAGGCGCACGCTTGAGCGCATCGAGGGGTCCCAGCGAAGGCGGGTGGAGTCGCTCTTGATCTGGCGTATCACCTCCTGGCGGAGCTTCTGGCCGCTTCGCCGGTAGGCCTGGCGCATCACCTTCACGCGGTTCTCCTCCGAGAGCTGCTCCCAGAGCTGGAGGAAGCGCGACTCGTCAAATACAATCTCCGCGCCCGCCATCAGGTATTCTCCTTATGGCAGAGGAGCTGCTTGAAGCCCTTGCCGTGCCATGGTATGACATTGTCTACCCTCATCACCGGCGCGTGGGGGCACTCCTGCACCCTCCAGCCCTCGGCCACATCGTGGCGGGAGCGCACGTTGTAGGCGGCATCGTAGGAGGCAAACACCTCAGCCGTCTCCATGCGCGAGCGGCCCGAAAAGCGCACTCTCTCGGCGCGGATGCGGGGCATCTCCTCCCATGTGCCGGTCTTCTGGCCATATTCGTCCTCGGCCTTCACCGGGCGCCACACCCTCAGCGTGGTCCTGAGTCTTCCGGCTATCATGGGGCGGGAGCTTCAGGGGCGCGCCGTCTGAAGGTGCGGTAGGGGGCGAGCAGGGCCGACACCCCGAAGGGCACCTCGGACACCTGCGCGCCTGCCGCGGCCTCGCGCTGATTATACCAGTGGGCGCCGAGCATCAGAACCGCGTGGCGCACCGGGGCCTCCAGAGCCCCGGACTCATCGCAGAGCTCCCCGAGCGGCCGGTGGGTATGGAGGCACACCCACTGCTCGGCCGCATCGAGGAGGCCCTGGAGGAATTCCTCCTCACCGGGCCACTCCTCAAGGGGGCAGTCGTCAGTCATGGTCTGGCGGCGCAGCATCTCGACAGGGGTCACAGACATGGAGCGTCAGATATTATGCCCCCTTGCCCACCTGGCCCAGGCAGAAGGCCTCGGGACGCAGCGTCTTGGTGGCGTAGTCGCAGTTAAGCACGAAATCCACGGCATCCTTGCGGGCCTTGGAATAGGGGTCCACAGTGAAGCGGATGCTGCCGAAAAGGCCCATCGGCTGATAGCGCCAGTCGCCCAGGCCGACGTATTCGGTGACGGAGCGCACCTCGTAGATGGCGTTTTTCACCGGAGAGGCTATCTCCTTGACATCGGTCACGGAGCCTGCTATCTTGTCGCCCTCGGCGAGGGTATAGGCCGTGAAATCAGTGCCGGAATATTTCATGTAGGTCTTCTCCACGTCACACATCTCGTTGGAGGTGTAGACGGGGAGGCCGAGGAGCTTCTCGTTCTGGATCATAGGGATGAAGATGCCATCCTTGCTGATGGGTGTCACCTCCAGGATAGCGGCCATCGCCTTGGTCATGGTCCAGCACAGGGCTGAGCCCTCGATGCCGGAGGAGAGCACACGGGCCTTCATCAGGGTATTGAGCTCCTTGGCCGTAGGCTCGGCAGAGAGCTTGACGGGCATGGACACGGCATCGGCAAAGGGGCCGGCGAGGTTGGTGGCGCCGTTGACCTTGCTGCGGCTCAGAAGGATGCGGTTGAGCAGCAGGGCCACTGACTTGGGGAGCACATCGCGCACCACCATCTCGATGACGCCGTTGGTCTGGGTGATGGCCTGGTTGGTGACCGAATAGGCCACGCTGATACGCTCCGGAGCTGCCGTGAGCTTCGAGAAGGGAATCTCGGAATCGGAGAGTTCCACACCCTCGCCGAGCACCGTGGCCTCTGCCATCTCGTACATCGGCCATACAAACTCGCCGTGAAGGCCCGTGGGCATGGGCAGCCCGAGTTTGTGGAGTATCAGGCCCTCTGTGAGAGGTTCAAGGATGTCCTGCACATTGAGGGGTACCAGGCCGCCGGAGGCAGCATCCTCCACCATCATCATGTCACGCACGAAGATGATTTCCGTCTGGTGCTTCTCGCGCACGTTCTGCGCTATGATCTGAGCGGCAGTCTCGCGGATGCCGGGGTTGAGCCGCTCCACATCGAGTGTGAGGGCGCGCAGGCGCTGGTCATAGTTCTGCACATCGCGGGCAAGGGCATCGGCCTTCTTCTGCTCCTCCTCGGTGAGCTCGCGCTTCTCGCGCTCGGCGAGGTCGTAGATGTCGAGCAGTGCATCCTTGGCGGCCTCACGCTTCTCGGTGAGCTCGCGCACCTGGGTGTAATGGTTGATTGTCTTCTTTCTTTTGGACATATTGTTTTGATTTTTTAGTGCCTGGTCTATTATTTCCGGGTGAGCCTGTGTCGCGCCGCCATGCAGCGCACCCTCAGCGGAGCATGCTCTGCGCCGGGCTGCTCCTCTTCCGGCTCCTCCGGAGCAATGTCATCGATAATCGCGGAGAGGTCGCGGTTTCCCACCGAAGTGGAAGGATAGGCGGGGCAGGGGGTGATGGTGAAGTCATAGATGCCGGTGATTTTCCTCACCGTGCACATTCCGGCCTTCTTGCCGTCGGGCCCGTCAGTCTTCTCGCGCGACACGCACGAGGGGTCGCCGTAGCGGGTGGAGAAGGCGAAGCTGCAGCCGTCGAGCTCACCCCGGGAGACGAGCTCCACCGCCTTGTCACCCTCAGCCGTGCGCGGGGCCTCGAAACTGAATCTCACCCCCTCGCGGTCCACTTCGTAGGAGAGCGTGCCCGCACCCTTTCGGGAGCGCGCCAGGATTTGCTCAGGGTCGTGGAAGAGTGTCATGAGGATGTCGGAGGAGTCGAGGAGTTCGCGCGTGACGGCCTCCGGAGCGATGGTCTCGCGCCAGGGAGTGCCATCTTTCGACACTCCGAGCACCTCGCTCGGCTCATTGAAGCGTATGGCATATCCCTCGATCACACGCGAGGGGGCATCTCCGGAGCCGTCGCGCAGCTTCAGCGAGGCCGCCGGGGTGAATATTTCGCGGCGCACTACGCCATCCGGATCATTTGTCTTCGTCTTCTTCATCGCTTTTCTCGCCCTTGTTTTCTGTCCCGGGCGCGGGGATTATGAAGTTAGGGTCTGTGATTGACTTGAGATTGGCCGACACGAGCACGTTGTCTCCACCCTCGACCGGGGGCATGTTTTCGTACACGCGCCACTCGTTGACTGAGCGCAGGCCGGTCTGTATGGTGGCCATCTGATATTTTACGCGGCTGGAGAGGTCGCAGGCGTTGAGCTCATCGCGGTTGAACATTATCCGGCGCCTGCGCCCGGTGGTGTCGCCGCAGAGCTTGCGCAGCAGCTCTGTCTCCATCTTGCACAGTATGGGATTGAGCGTATGCGAGAGGAAATCCACATTGGCCATCTCCACCGACTTGTAGTTGCTCGCCGTGTCGGCGAACACGAAGGAGGGTGGCACCCTGAAGAAGCGGCAGATGTCGATGACAGTGAACTTGCGAGACTCCAGGAACTGGAGGTCAGCCGAGCTCATGGACATCTGCTTGAAATCAATCTGGCCTCCCACGCTCACGATCTTCCGGTTCTCCTGGTGGAAGAGCTTGTCGAGGTCGAGGGCAGCAGCCTCCAGCTCGTTGTCCTGGTACTCGCCGAATCCGCGGGTGCTCCTGCCGTTGGAGACGATGCCCATGATATTTCCGCCCGAGGCGAAACGCTCCTTGGTCTCGCGGTCGCCGGTGGCCGCTATGCCTATGGCCTCCGAGGCGTATGCGAGCACCGATATGCCGCGCGTGCGGTCATAGCCCGAGGTCATCCCCTTGAAGTGTATCACCTCATCAGCGAAAAACACGCCGTGAATGTCCTGGCGGGTGTCGTTGATGTAATACAGTCCTCCCGGGAGCGGATGGCATGTGCCCCGGTCGCACAGGAGGATTTCGCATGGCTCGGCATCGCCGGGCCTCTCGTATCGCGGATACCAGTAGGCATTTCCTTCGAGGAGCAGCTCTCCTACGGTCTGGGCCTTCAGGTCGAAGGCATTGTCAAGGGCGTTGGGAGCGGTGTTGAGCAGCCAGGGCAGCGAGCTGCGCGTGTGAGGCACGAAAATGCCTCCGCTCAGCCGCCTCACCTCTATGGGCAGGCAGGCCACGGCCTCCTCGAGGAGCTTCACGCAGCTGTAGACGGCAGCCACCTTCATGGCCATGCCGTCGCCGCTGATCACTATGGGTTCACGGCCCAGTCCGGTGGATGACACCGAGGCATTACCCCGCGCCCCTTTCGGGACCGTGGATGCGCTGCGGCGGAATATGTCGGTGAGTCGTCTCATTTTGCAAAGGGGTTCTACACATGGGCCGCAAAACCCGTTTTTAGTACCACTTTTTGACCCGCTGGCCGAATTTTTAATATTTTTTAACTATTTCAGACCTTTTTGCCCGTATCAGCGCTCGTAATCCATAAAGAGGCGCACGCACATGAGTTTTGTGATCACGCCATCAATCTTCTGGAACCGCGACCTTTTTATCGGTTTGCAGTTGTCGTTGGAATCGAAGTCGAGCACGGCATTGCCGAAGCAGTAGGCGTTGATGGGGTTGTCATCGATGAAATAGCGGTCCGTCTTGATGCCGTGCTCGAAGCTCTCGACGGGCGCGGTGAATGTGCCGTAGGTCTGCCGCACGGGCGTGAGCACATCCCGCGCGCCGGAGGCGCCGAGCATGTTGATCATCTCGGTGCTCTTGTATGGGTCGTAGCCCACCGCGAGGATGCGCACGCGGGAGTTGAGGCGCAGCACGTAGTCCACTATCGCCTTGTAGTCGATTACTTCGCCCGGCAGAAGAATGAGGTGGCCTGCCTCGGCCCAGGAGCGGTAAAGGCGCTCGTTGGGATGGTCGGGGAGCGCACCCTCGGGAAAGAAATAGGCCGTGTGGAAGAGCATTTCCTTGGATGGCCGGTCGTAGACTGCCACCGAGACGGCTGAGAAGTCGTCGCTCTCAGAGAGGTCTATGGCCACCATCGCGTCAGGCCGGCCGCGCATCCGCTCCGGGTCGATGTCGCGCATGGCATTGCGCACGGTCGTGGCCGACACCCATGACTTGAGCTCATTTTCCGAGTAGAGATTGAGCAGCTTCGTGCGGAAGGCCAGCTTCGCCTCGGCACCGTTGCGCTGCGCCTTCATCCATTCCGAGCGGTAGAAATCGAGGCTCACGGTGATGCCCATGTGAGGATGCACCTTGCGCCAGGTGTCTTCCGAATCCTCCGGATCTCCGGCATCAGGCTCGAAGAGATGGGCGAAGAGCGAGTCGTCCTCGTAATTGCCTAAGAGCACCTCCTTGTAGCCCTGGAGCATGGAGTAGAAGGGGCCGTCAAACACGTCGGAGGCAGTGGTGATGATCACCGTCAGAGGATTGTCGCGCACGCCCATCGAGGTGGTGAGCACCGTGAGCAGCTCTGCGTCGCGGGCCTGCGAGAACTCGTCCATGATGACCGTCGAGGCGTTCAGTCCGTCCTTGGTGCGGGCGTTGGCCGTGAGGCACTGCGCGAAGGCGCAGCGGCGGTTGTTGCGCGTGGGGCGCACCACCTGCTGGTTGACCACATACTTGCGCCCGTCCGGGTCGAGCCGCCTCATGCAGCCGCGTATCACGTCAAAGCATTTCTTGGCCTGGTCCTGGGAGTTGGCCCCGGTGTAGCTCTCGGCGTTGTCATCGCCGTAGAGCAGGTCATAGAGGGCGAAGGTGGCGGAGCCGGTGGTCTTCGAGAACTTTCGCGGCACGTAAAGCACGCACTCCCTCACCACCCTGCGCGCCCCCTCCCAGAAGCCGAACACCGAAGCGAACTGGAAGGCCTGCACCGGCGTCAGACGGTACCGCTGCTGGCCGCGCTTGCCGGGAAAGTAGAGAAATTCGTAGAAAGTGAATATGCGGCGCACCTCGCGGCGCGACAGCCCGTAGCGGTCAATCATCTTGAAAAACCTCTCCACCGCCAGCTGCTCCCACAGGTTGTGCCCGAGCGGGTCGGAGGCCACGCCGGAGGTGTAGGCCTCAAGGCGGGGGTCAACCTCTGTCAGCCGGTAGGAGGCGATGTCGAGCGCGGCCAGGCGGCCCGTCACCCCCTCCTTGGCCCGGGCGAGGGCGGCGCGTTCCTGGTCGGTCATTGGATTGTGTCGAGTTTTGCGGTCAGCTCATCGATAGGGCCGGGCACCTCGGGACGGCCCACGATGTCGAGCACCGTCAGATTGAGCTGCTTCATCTGCTTGGAGACCTCGGCCATGGCGTCGCGCTGGATACGGAAGGCCGGGTCGGGCACCGGCTTCTCGCCATACTTCGATTTCTCCACAGCCCTCGATGTCTTGAGCTTCTCGATGTCGGCAGTGGCGATGCGCAGGGCAAGCACCGCTCCGGCCAGGCTCTCAATCTGGATATTGAGGCACGGCGAGTAGAGGCCCGAGGCCCGGAGGTCGCCGATGATGGCCTCCTTGATTTTGTCGATTTTCTTTCCCATTCCCCAAAAGTCACTTTTTTCAAAAATCACCTCGCGCATTCGCGAAGGAGGGGGGCGAGGTTTCCGAGGGGGTACCCCCCTTAAAAAAACACCCCCCCCGGAGTCACTCCGGCAGGGGCGGAGAGGGGCCGAACATGCGCTCCATGAAGGCCGAGGCCTCGCCTGCGGCGCGGCGGCGCGTCTCGGAGCGCGAGCCCTTGAGCAGCTCGCGGTGGGCCTCGATGTGGCAGCCGTGGCAGAGTCCCTGCAGGTTGGAGCGCGAGAAGGCCAGCCGCTCCCGGGCGTCCGGCGTCGGGCCGCTCTCCACGGGCACGATGTGGTGCACCTCGGTGGCGGAGCGCACCAGCCCCGCGGCCTCGCAGCGGACACACAGAGGATGCTCGCGGAGCACCTCGGCGCGCAGCCCCCGCCAGCGCGCGGAGTTGATCATGCGCCGGTAGTCGGCGCTGCGCCTTCCCCTCACCGGCCCGCGCGCGCCATGGATGCGAGCACCATGGCCAGGCGTCCCGAGGCGCCCTCAGCGCAGTCTGCAAACATCTCCCTGACCTCATCGCCCAGCGCATCCTGCGGAGCGTCCTTCTCCGGCTCCGGCGCCGCGCAGCTGCGGGCCACGCATCCCTCAAGCACGAGGGCGGCCACCCGGCAGCCCTGCTCAGGGAGCCCGCAGGCCTTTCCCAGTTCGCAGAGCCGGCTCCAGGTAGCCGCCTCCACGGAGAGCGCGATGCGCACTCTCCGCTTCCCCTTCCTTATGATTCCCATGACTGCAAAGTTACTCATTTTTCCGCGAATTATAATAAAAAATGTTCCGAAAAATTTGGTAAATAACAACGAAATCGTTATCTTTGCAGTGAAATATTCAAGAACAATGAAAACATGAAAATTTCAGAATTGACGAGGCTCCTCTCAAAGTCAGGATGCTTTCTTCTGAAACACAAATCGCGGCATGACCTCTGGGTCAATCCGGCTACGGATGAAACCTTCCTCATACCGCGCCATCAGTCAGAGGAGGTTCCGAAAGGGCTTGAAAGAGCAGCAAAAAAGTGGGCAGGGATCGAGTGATCCCTACCCCTCTCTCAATTTGGAATTGATTGAAACTAAATAAAGCGGCTTATGAAAATCACAGCAGTTGTAGAGCGCAATGAGAATAAGTTCTATGCCATCACCTCGGAGGACGTGATAGCCGGGTGTCATTTCGGGGGATACGGATATTCAGTCCAGGAAGCCAAAGAGGACTTCATGGAGGGAATTCGCGAGTCCCTGGAGACTGCCCGTGAGATGGGCAAGGAGGTTACTATTTCCCCCGAGGAAATAGAAGTGGACTACCGCTATGATCTCCCCTCCTTCTTCAATCATTTTGATTGGATTAACATCTCAGCCTTTGCAAGGCAGACAGGTGTCAACGAATCCAGAATGAGAGCCTATAAAGCCGGGCTTGCCACAGCCTCGGAGCACACTCTGCAAAAAATCCTTTCAACCGTGAAGTCCATGGGAGAAGCCCTTGCATCAGTTTCACTGTGAGTATGCAGAAAGGCCCGGATGACCGTGCGGTCACCCGGGCCGGGGAGGCGGAGCCTGTGTCAATGAACGATGCAAAAAGAGTTAACTACAGGTTGTCCGCCAGTGTCTGGATTTCGTAGGCTATGGTATCGAGCGCGTCCTTGAGCTGCTCACGCTCCTTCTCAGTGAAATCAGCGCGTTTGCCGTTGACAGTATCGTGATTGAGCTTATGACATATCCAGGAGCGGGAGCGGCCGAAAAAGCGCTCGGCGATATATGACACCTTCAGCACCTTCATAATGTCCTCTTCTTTAAGGTCTGTCACCAGTGCGGACCGGGGCACCTCGCCGCTCTTCAGCCGCTCCAGTGCTTCATCGGCCATGCGCTGTCCCTCCTCCGACATCCCGCGCTCTACAATTTCTCTGATTAAGTTCTCGTCTGCCATGATATTGTAAAATTGATTATGAGGATTCCTAAGGCTTCCTCCCTGAGGAGGAAGCCCGTTTTTAGATTCTCGTCAGCTCCTTGACCACTGCTCTGATGTAGTCCCGGAGGATGCGCTTGTCGCTAAGGTCTGCGGTCTGTCTGAATTTCGTCAGGAGGCCGACCACCTCGATGGTTCGCGTTTTGAATTGTGCATCGTTCATTATCGAAACCTTTTTAGTGAAACATGTTGATTAACTCTCTGTCTTAAAGACACTGCAAAGTTAATCAATTTTTGTTGATTGTGCAAATTTTCCCGGACAGTTTTTTCAGAAAAATCATCGTGTGTCAGCATCTTAACTCCGACAGCGGGTCTTTCGTCAGATACACAGCCCGCAACAGGGCGCCGGCATGTCGTGCGGCTTCCGTATCGCACGCTTTGTCCGCAAAAAAATGAAAAAGCCTTTTAAGTCACGGTATTCTGGGTGCGCGCATCCCGTGCCGTTAAAAGGTATTCCGGCGTGAGTCCCGGCGGAGGATGCGCACGATTCTTATTTCCGCGTTTCTATATCCCTTTCGGGGCGGCTGGCGAACCCGCAAGGCTTTTTCATGCTTTAAATTTCTTTATTAGGGCTTTGACGTGAGGACATCTCCCTTTGTCGCACCCATACTCCTCTGTGCTCAACCTGGGACAGTCATCGGGACAATTCAACTCATCGGAGAATACATGCAGCTTGCACGTTTCCTTATCAACTTTTCTCCTGCAACATTCCCCTTCTGCAAAATTGTAGAAATAATGAGGGCAATTCTGAACTATGTGCTTTATAAGCTCGTCTTGGTTGACTTGGATTGTCCTGCTCATAGATTCCACTATTTCCCATTTAACCATGCCCAGGCATTGTCCGGATTCTTAAACCATTTTCTTAGTCTGACGACACCACCTGCATTGACACTTTGATACTCGGCTCTCCAATCTTTACACCCTTTGCCTCGCGAGCATAGGTAAACGATCTTATATGAACCATGCCGTATGCGCTTGCCCCCATTTTTTATAATCTGACTTTCCATTGCATCGTTATTTAGCGGTTTGTTGCTCCTATATTTCTTCCAATCTGATTACTCTTTAAGCGAAATAGGCTCTGCATTTTGTCAGCTTCCCTTTCTTGTCGCGCTCGTGGTCAGTGAAACGGATTTCATCATAATCTTGACTGAGAAACCTGTCCGTCGCGTCCTGATTGTTAAGGATGAGATCGAGGATGGCTTTGTTGTATATCCGGCTGTCCTTATCCTTTATCCAGCCTTTAGGCTTAGGTTCATCGCAGAGCTGATGGTCGCGCAGCCGAAGCAGCATATCCCTTGCGCCCTTCATATACCAGGACCATATCGGCAACCGTCTCAGCTGACGCTCTTCCTCTTTATGCCGTCTGATTTCCTCGCTCATGATTATAGACTTTTCGATTTATTTACCATATCTTCCACCCAAGCCTCCACATTTGCGCGATTGGTGCTTCTGAACCGGTATCTCCTGCCGTGTATCACAATCTCACCTACCCAACGGAAACAGTATATCGGCTTGCATCCTTTTCTGTATTGCACAGAACTGCGTCCCTTATTGGTAAATTCGCTATAGATAGTTCCTGTCCTGCGTATCATTCTAATCTCAGGTTTTTCAATGTCGGCTCCGGACCCCGCCAGAGTGAGGGGAACCCTCACTCCGGCAGCGGATCCTTCGCCAGGTACATGGCCTCGATATTATCCGCCATCGCCTTCACTATCTCGCGCAGCTCCCTGCGGCTGGCCGGTTTCTGCGTGGCCACCACGGCAGCCATCAGCAGGCTCGCCACACCATGAATGTCGAAACCGGAGCACCCTTCTTCCTTAAACGCCTCCGAGACCGCGGAGGCCATCTTTCCCCAGCGGCGCATCGTCTCCGCGTCCACCTTCACAGTGGCCTTCAGCACCGTTCTCTCATTGTTTTGATTTTCCATAAGTCAGTGTCGTTTTTTTTGGTTTTGTGGAAATGATCAATATGCCGGGTCTGTCGACAGAATCCTTTTCTTGTCAAGGCCGGCGGCCTCTATCGATACGGCTTTCCTGCGGCTGAGCATGACGCTCTTTATACACCGGCAGAACCATGCATAGAGCGGAATCACGGTTTCACATCGCGCGGTGCAGACCTGGCTGATAAACAGCTTCTCTCCCTCTTCGAGATGTTCGCTGACCTTGCGTGCCGTGGTTTTAAGGAGTCTGGCGACGGTCCATGCGGCGTTTTCACGCGCCTGGTCAATCCACCGGTAGAGATATGCGCGATCACCCCTGCTCACCGCCTTCATCAGAATCACTGTGGCAAGCGCGTCGTCTACGCCGGCAAACAGGCTGTAACGTCCTTTCCTCGGTTCTGACCAAAGGTCCAGCACCGTGCCGTCCGGCGCGAATTTCACACGCTCCCTCACCGGGTCTATATCGCGCGGGTCAATTTCGGGATGCAGCATCAGGAATCTCAGGAACCCGGGCGATAAGTGCCTCGGTTTCTTGTCCATCATGAGATGGAAGCCCGGAGCAGTCCCATTCAGCGGCGAGAGCCACCTGCGCCGATATAGGCTCCACACTTTCACCCGGCCATTCTCCCAGACAATATCATATTTATCCAAGCCTTTGATTTTCATTTCGAGGGGGTCGAGTGTGAATGGTCAGTCATTAGCGCTTTCCTTCTTCTCGGGGTCCTGTTCCGGCAGTTCCCGCAGGGAGCGGGCCTCGCGGAGCAGGCCGCGCAGCCGCCCTTCGGACAGGAGCATCTCGGTGCGCAGCCGCTCCATGCGCTCGGTGAAGGCCGCCATGCGGCGCTGCGTCCGCGTGTTGGCCTCGGCCGTGCGCCGCATCCCCCGCGCGATCACCCATGCCGCCACCCCGATGAGCAGGTAGGCCGCCAATACCCCGGCCCTCATCCAGTCGCCCCCGCTCATATCGCCACCTCCTTTCCGGACCACAGGTACGAAGCGAGCACCTTGCGCTCATCGGCGAGCATCTCCAGCCGGCGGCGAGTCTCGGCCAGCCTGATGTCGAGCTCCATCAGGTCGTCGAAGATGTCGTCTGTCGTATCCGGGTCCTCTCCGGTCGTGTCGATGCCGTAGAGGGTATCGCGGAAGCGGTTGAGCCATTCCAGCTCGGCGCGCCGCTCCGCTACCTTCGAGGCCTTGGAACTCGTGGCATAGCTCTGCGCCGCCGCCTCGATGGCGCGCGCCACCATGGCCCGCACCCACCTCAGCTGCCCCGAAGTGAGCCGCACCTCATGCACCTCGCACACCTCAACCTCATCATCGTCTTCGTCCGCCTCTGAGGACTCCGGCGCATCCAGCTCGAGGGCCACCGTCTCGGCATCCGGCGATGCAATCTTTACTGCCAGCTCCGGAGCCGCATCAAATCTTATTCTCTCTATAACTTTCTGTTTCATATCTGTAATCTGGTTGATTCTGCATTATGTAAAAAATCTTCACTTCGGTCTGAAATCCGCCGCGTGTTTCATCTCGCGCAGCGAATAGTAGGGGGAGGGCATGGGATACCGGATTTCGTTGACAGCATACCCGAAATGGAAGCTGTCCGGGTCAAGGCTGTCGCCGCATATCACAGACCCGTACATGCCGTTGATCATCATGTTCAGGGCGCACATTTTCACGCTCGCCGGGTCAAGATCCTGGCAGCGGAAGACTATGAGACGCGAGCGCCCGGCCGCTTTCCAGTAGGAGAGCACGTTGCGCCCCGACCCGCATGAGGGTTCAGCCACCGTCCTGTCGGATGGGCCCGAGACAAGCTCCGACATGGCCTCGCACAGCGGCATCGGGGTGAAGAACTGTCCCAGCGCGCCCGCCTTTGACTTGCCGAGAAATATTTCCTCGTATAGCCCACCGAAACAGTCCATGACTTCTCCGGCCTTGGCCGCTTCTTCCGCCGTTCTTATCCAGCGTTCCATCAGGGCAGCCATTGCCTCGTCCTCCTCCATCCGGAGGCGGAACACCTCATCCATCCTCCCCCCGCAGCGCGTTATCAGCTCCGGGTCGAAAGTGCGGATAAAGAAATCCAGCATACCCAGGAAAGCGGACTGCATCTCGATTCCGCGGCGCCATGCTATTTCCCGCAGGTCCTTTATTATCTTCTTCATGCGGGTCTCACCATGTTACGTTCCTATTGATGTCGCGAACGTGCTCGTCCTTCGATTTTTGAAGATACAGCCGTGTAGTGTCCATATTCTCGTGGCCCAGGATTTCCGCAAGCTGTATCACGTCCTTGGTCCGTTTCAGATACTGCTTGGCGAAAAAATGGCGGAAAGCGTGGCAGTGGGCCACTTCTTTCCTTATGCCTGCGTGTTCTGCCGCTGCATGAAGAGCTTGGGCAACACCTCTTTTGGAGAGAAGGCCCCCGGTATGTCTGGAGTGGAGCACAGCAAGCGAGCAGTCTACTTCGTTTTCTGAAACCCAGAGCTTCGCCTCTTCTGCCAGCCGCTTCGGGAAAACCACCAATCTTTTCTTCTTTCCCTTGCAGAGAGGATAGAATTCCCCGGCCAGCACGTCGGCCCATGTGAGCTGAAGCAGTTCTGAAATCCTCATCCCTGTATTGCCAAGTATCTTGATGGCCCAATACATCATGAAGTGCCCATGGAACGGCACCATTCAATGAGCCGGTTGTATTCCTTCTCCGTCGGGACGTTTTCCACCATCAGATGTCTGGAGACGGCATATTTCTTCAAAATCACCGGCCTCTTGACAAAATCGCCGTATTGCTTAAATGTAAGCATGTACATGTTGAGGGATTTAGGATGCAGTCCCTCAGCTTCTCTTGTGGCAATAAAACTGCGGACATTTTCCTGGTTGAACTCAGTGAAGTAGCTGAAGAAGATGCGCATATGATCAGACTTGCTACTGATGGACGCCGGAGAGTATTCTCTTACAGACTGACACCACTCCAGGTAGGCAGCTATTTTTTTTCTGTTGGCCTCGGTCAGCAGATCCTTGCGTGTCACAATCTTGGGAGTCCGTTCCTTGCGCTTGGAGGCAATCCGGATTCCGGCAAAGGCCATCCAGTCGCAGATGTATGACCTATCTTTACTTGATATGGAATAACCACATTCCTTCACGTAGGCCATATATCCTTTCTTGCTCATATCGAAGTTGCCCTCGATAAACCGGCATATAGCACTGATCCTCGGTATGCAGTACGCTCTGGCTGACGGATTGAGTGCCAAAATATATTCTCCCAGCTTCAAGGACGCCTGCTGTCGGCGGTCATTGCCTTTCGTTTTTCCCTCCGTTGTCATTTCCATTCGCCGTGGTCGGTGTTTACTATGGCTTCACACAGGGCCTCGCCGATTAGGCGGGAGGCGCGCGCCAGCGCGCGCCCGGGGCGGCGCAGGCGCTTGTCGGCGCAGGCCCGCAGCAGCGGCCTGAGGGCGAGCACCGCGCTGTCTACCAGCACGCACGCCGGAGCCCCCGTCGGCCCGGCCAGCCGCTCCATGCGGCGGTCGATGCAGAGGCCGAAAATCTCCATGCCCATGAGCACGGCCCGCGCCTGGGCCACTGCCGTCTGGAAATAGCGGTCGCGCTCCTTGACGCCGCAGCACATCATCTCCTCCCTCAGCGAGCGCGTCATCTCCTTGAGCTCGCCCGCTATCCACTCCTCCATGTTGGCCGCCTCGCCGTCGGCCTTGCGCATGAAATCGCGGCGCAGGATGTCCTCGTAGGTGCGGTAATACTTCTCCGAGAGGTGGCGCATCTCGCGGGCCGTAGCGCGCAGCTCCGTCCTGTTTTCCGAGGCCGCCAGGTCGCACACCGTGGCCACGTAGTCCCACAGCAGGGCCCCGGCCACCATCAGCTTCCAGTGCCAGGCGTCGAAACATCCGTCGGGCAGCGCCTCTATCACCCGCGCAGCCGTCAGCCCGGCATCATAGAGGTCGCTGCGCCTCGCCCGCGGGTCGCGGCTCAGCGGAGTGCGCGGCAGCGCAGGCACGGAGCGCGCAGCCGTCAGCCCCGACACCGGGAAAACGGGCACCACCGGGCCCCCCCGCAGGCGGGCCGCCGCAAGCATCATATCGCGCCGCCGCTCCATCGGGCTTCGAAGGTCCGCGCTCATGGCTGCACCTCCTTTCCCTCGCCGCCCCGGCGGTCATGCACAGTGCCTATCACGCGCGCCGAGGCGCGCGCCACCCTCAGCCACTCCTCCAGTCGGCGCCACACCTTAGTGCCCCCGCGCCTGATCATGAAGGCGGCCTGGCGGTCGCTCCATCCCACGGTCATGGCCGGAGTGCCCTGCCCGCAGTCGAGGATGTCCCCCTCGAAGATTACCGTATGGTCAGGCAGCGACAAGCCCGTGGACTGACCCACCGTCGGAACCTCAACCTCACACAGCTTTTCCTCATCGGCATCGTAGATGCGCGACTCAAGGTCCCAGGCATCACGGATCAGGCTCCCGTAGACCCAGTCTCCGACCTTGCGGTCGGCCCCGGCACGCAGCGCGCGCCCTCTGAATATCATCGAATCCCTCAGCATGACGCGGCCCCTCCTGCGACCATGCGCGCCTCCCAGGCGGCGCGGCGGTATGACAGCCCGGCGTAGACCACCGTCGTCATCCATTCATTGAAGCGGTCTGCCACGCGCTCGCCGTAGGCAGCGGCCAGCGCGGCGGGCGTCACATTGCCCGACACCAGCGTCAGCCCCGAGCGCGAGTAGCGCTCCTCGAGCAGGTCAGCCACCGGGCGCATCACCCGCCCGTAGGTCATCAGCTCGGCAGGCTCAGAGCCGAGGTCGTCGATGGCCAGAAGGGGGGCGGAGGCCAGGTCGCGCATCAGCTCGAAGCCCCCGGGGCGCAGCGCGGCCTCAGCCACGGCGCGCGCCGATACGAGGCGCAGCGAGTAGGTCGAGTGCCATCGGCCCTGCACGCAGGGTATGCCCAGCATCTCCACCAGGGCTCCCACGGCCTGGAGCGTCACCGTCTTGCCCGTGCCGCAGGGCCCGGCAAGCATCAGGCCGCGCGTCGGGCCCGCGGTCAGCCATGAGGCCACGGCCTGCAGGCGGGCGTCCAGGTGCGCGCTCCATGCCGGCACGCCTCCCAGGGCCACCACGCGCCCGGCGTAGAGGCGGCGCAGAGCCTGGAACACCGCCGCGCTCCCGAGGGCCTCACGCAAAGGGTCGGTCAAAAGCTGTCTCGTCCCACAGCTCCGCAGGTATTGGTCGGCGCGGGTCGGGCCGCCCGGCCACAGCGGCTCCGGGCACGCCGCCGCCGCGACCTGCGCAGCGGGGCTGATAATCTGATTGAGTGTCATATTCTGAATTGTTGGGGTTAGAGTTTCGGTATAGTCTGTGATATGTGTCGTAGTCCCGGCGCATGCCGGGGCCGGGGGCGTTGTAGCGGCCCCAGTTGATCAGGTGCTCCTTGTAGCGCTCCAGGGTGGGGTAGGTGTGCCCCTTGGCCAGGCGCTCGGTCTCGAAGCGGAGAGCCAGGGCCTCCAGGGCCCCGCGCGACCCGCCGAGGATTTCGGAGAGCCGGCCCATGAACTCGTCATCCTTGACGGCCCGGGCGAGCCATTGCTCCCCCTCCCCGGCGGGCGCCGCGCACGGACGCGGAGCCTCCTTGCCGGACGGCGGCATTTCAGAGGGGGGCACCTCAACGGCTGCCACCACCTCAACCTCCGGAGCCCCTTCATCGGGCTGCGCCTCATCGACGTCTAATTCATCGGCGGCCGCCATCTCTTCAGGCGCGGCCTCTTCCGGAGCTACGCCGGTCATCTCGCAGTAGCCGCAGATGGTGATCACCGAAGTGTGCCGGCCTATCATGTGGCGCATTATCATGCCCTCCTCCTCGAGAAGCTGCAGAAAACGCGCTATGGTGTTTTCCGAGCGGTCCCACCTCGCTGAGAGGCAGGAGCGCGAGGCGATGATCTGGCCCGCTGAGAGGGTGAGCACCTTGCCGTCGTGCATCACCCGGCGCCGGGCCGAAGAGGCTGAGAAGAGCAGGTCGAGCCACCATTTCAGGCGCTCGGGGTCTGACCACAGCCAGTGGTCTCTCAATGCCCTGGGGAGGGCTATCCATCCGCCGGCGCCGCTCATATCACGTTGAAGGCCGGGATGTCCGGCAGAATTATCGGGTTGTTCTCGAGATATATCCCCGCGCGGGCCTCCGGGCTTGGCTCAACCTGCTCGCCCAGACGCTTGCGCAGCCACTCGTCGAGGTCGCCGCGCAGGAAGATGTTGCGGGTCTTCTGCTGGTTGCGGTAGCACACCAGCTCGCCTGACTGCACCAGGCGGGCCAGCGTGCGGGGGCTCACGCCCAGGTAGGCCGCCGCCTCCTTGGAGGTGTACTGGCGGCGCAGGGCATTGTCGGCCATCTTGTCTACCTGGATGGCCATCTTCTCCATCATCTCGCGCATCATTTCGATGCTTTCCCACATTTCGGCCATGCGGCGCGAGAGCTTCCTGTGGTTGGGGTCAGTGTTCATGTCTCTTGGTCTTATCGGTGAGGGCTCCCCTTCCTCCCCGGGCCGCGCGCCTGATGCGGGCCGCGCAGACGGCCCCGCAGGCCGCCACGGCCGCCTCCCCCTTGGTCAGGAAGAGGTCGGCCCCCCATGTGGGGGAGTCATCGGCCGGGACGGCAAACACGAGCACGAAGGCCATTACTACGCAGGCGCGCTCTATGAGGCGCAATACAGTTGGCGCGATGCCGGAGACTTTCATAAACGTCAGCGTTTTCATAAATCAAAAAAGCGTTACAGTCAACTTTCCAAAATTGAGTTACTAATTACGTGTTACAAGATATCATCAAAAAAAGACTGAGATCCGGCCCCGCTCCCGGGGCCATTCTGAAATATTATCAATCTTAAGCAGTAGCGGTTGAAATGTTTCCAGTGTCGTCCCAGGCCCCTTCGCGCTTGAGGATGTAGATCAGCCCCTGGAGCGTGCGAAGCTCGCCTGTGATTTCGTAGATCCTCTGCCGGGCCTGCTCGAGACACCAGTGGCGCGTCTCATCGCGGTGCGTCCGGCGCGTGTGCAGGTACACGTCGCGCGTCAGGACGGCGAAGGCCCGCTGGCGGCGCTTGTACTCGCTCGCGGGGGGCAGCTCCACACGCTTCTGAGGCCCTGGCTGAGTGTTGATTCTTTTCATATTTTTCCCTATTTTTGTGAAGTACTTTAGAAAATCTGCGCAAAAGTATATCAAAATGAATAATATACCAAATTTTGATATAACAATTTTTAATAAATTGATATAATTTAGACTAAATCTAAATAAGATAATGGAATATTCTATGAATGTAAGGCTTGCTCAGTATATCAAAATTTCTGGCAAGACTATATCGGGATTTGCAAAAACCATCGGTTCCTCACAGCCTTCGATTAGCAGTATAATTGCAGGAAAGAGACCATTAAGCAAGGGCATGAAGGCCCGTATCCTGGCGGCGTGCCCGGACTTGAGCGAGAGGTGGCTGATGACAGGGGAGGGGCCGATGCTCACGAGCGCGGATGCGGGCGCGGCCATCGTAATGAGCGGCCACCACTCCCAGGCCGCAGGGCGCGACCTCATCAACTCATCACCCGGAGACCCCGCCCGCCTCTCGCAGCTCGAAGCGGAGAACAACCGGCTACGGGCCGAGAACGCCGGGCTGCGGGCCCTCGTCGAGGCCAAGGAGGAGATCATAGCCGGCAAGGACCGCCTCCTCACGATGTACGAGAACCTCACCCGCTGAGCATCCCTTCGCGCGCGCGGCCCAACGATTTCTTCCGCCGTCCCGTCCCCGTCCCTTCCCCCGTTTTCCCGCCCCCCGCTCCTTATTATTCGCGCACGCGATTTTTTATTTTTTTATTTATAATTGTTAATTAAGGTGTGGGCATCAATAAGGGGGTCAACAAGGGGGTCAACGTCACCGATACCTCAACACCTCAACCCCTTGACACACAAACAGCTATGAGGGTCATTAAGAGGGTCAGCAAGAGGGCCAGAAAATCTCACATCGCGCGTGCGCGCGCGACCCCCCTCCCCCCGGCAATAAATCCGCCCCCCGAAATGAACTTTTTTGTACGAAAATTTGTATAATACGAAAAATAATATTAACTTTGCAGTGAGTTCTTAATCAATATTGTTTAACCCTCTAATCTCATCAGCATGAAAGTAGAATTAAACGAGAAAGAAGAGGAACTCATTGCGGCAATCCGTAATTACAGGAGGGGATACCCGGACAGTTTCCCGAATCTTCTGTATTATGCTCAGCAGATTTTTGATGAGCTGACGGATTTGCCTCAGTAGAGTTTCTGGCGGCCTCCTTCTTAAAAATCGAAGGAGGGGGCCGTTTTTGAAACTCTATTTTTCAAGACTGTACACACCACTCAAATAACTCAAGACTTATGGAAGCACAGACCGTTCTCACCGATGCGAAAGCCAGGCTGCAGGATATACTTGTGGCAATATCCTGGCGTGAAATCGCCCGCAACTATTTCGGCAAGTCCAGTTCCTGGCTGTATCACAAGCTGGACGGCATCAAAAGCGATGGCACTCCGGGAGGAGGCTTTTCGGAATCAGAAAAGCTCCGGCTCAAGGAGGCCCTTCAGGATTTGGCTTCCCGTATCAACACAGCCGCCTCGAAACTCTAAATAACAACCCCGATCTCTTCTCGGCCCCGGCCCGTCCAGCCGGGGCTTCTGTTTTTCAACAAATAATAGAAATTTTTCCTATTTTAGATTTGGAAATAATAGAAATTTTTCCTATTTTTGCAGTGCAAATCTCAAACGTATGAAATATAAAGAATTTCATAGATTTGTACTTCAGCGAGGCTGGGTCAAAGTCCGGCAGAATGGAAGCCACTGCATCTATTCCAAGGAAGGCCGCGCTGATAAGCTGATCATCCCCTTGCATGGAAGCAAGGAGATTCCCGAGCCTCTAAGGCGATCTTTAATCAGGCAGATGGGGGAGTGGCCCCATCAGCATTTTACTCGGAAACTGTTAGGAGAATCTAAAAACCTCAGAAAAATGACGGAGAGAAAAAAACTGATCATCAACATCTGCGCAAGCAGTGACTCCTTCGGCGCGTATTCGGAAAGCTGCGAGGGCATCTATGGAGCAGGGGACACGGTAGCCGAGGCGAAGGCCAGCGCACTGGCGGCCATCGAGCTGCTGCATGAGGAGTGGCCCGAAGACATCCAGCCTCTGGCCGTCCGGGAGAACTGGCCCGTAGAGTGGCGCTATGATGTGAAATCCCTTCTCAATTTTTATGAAGGTGTGATAACCAACGCTGCTCTCGAGCGTCTGACGGGCATTAACCGGAAACAGCTTTGGAACTATGCTCATGGGAGGTCTCAGCCGCGCAAAGCGACCGTAGACAAGATTCGAACCGCCCTCCGGGCTCTCGGCCAGGAACTGGTGGAAGTAAGCATGTGATGGAAAATGAAATTTCGGGGCGGGGGAGCGGAAATCCGGAAAATTTTTGCTAACTTTGTACCCGCCATTCTTAACACGCATAAATCAAAAACATCGACGGCAGCGATGCCGGAGAAATTTTCATAAACAAAAAGCAGGCGGCGGCGGGCATGTGAATGTCCGCCGCCGCTGTCTTCACAGGCCGCGGCCCTCAGAGAATCTCGGGCAGTCGCGTCACGGCGCGGGCGCGGTGATGGTCGCGGATGGTGGCGTAGACCTGCGTCGTCTTCAGATCGCGGTGGCCCATCAGCCGCGAGATGGTGTAGAGGTCGACTCCGGCATCGAGCAGCGACATGGCGAAAGTGTGGCGCGAGGTGTGCCACGAGACCCGCTTGTCTATCCCGGCGCGTGCCGCCCATACCTTCAGGTGATGGTTGGCCGTGTCGGCCGAGGCGAAGGGGCCGAAGACCAGTGTCCGGCCCTCCCGCTCCCCTTCGCGCAGGGCGCGGGCCTCCTCGAGCAGCCGCTCGGCCTGGGAATTGAGGGGCACCGTCACATCGTGGCCCGTCTTGGTCTGGCGCATCCGGAGGGCCGGGGGCGCGTCATCAGCCGCGGGCTGCACCTGGTCCCAGCGCAGGGCCGTCACGTCAGACCACCTCAGCCCCGTCATGCAGCAGAAGAAGAATGCCGTCCGCATCAGTTCCCACGGATGCGGCGTGTCGGCCATGCGGCGCAGCTCCGCCACGGTGAGGTAGACCTTCTCGGCCTCCTGGGGATAGAACTTGCGGCATCCGATGGCCGGATTGCGGTCGATGATTCCGGCGCGGGCCGCATGGTTGACCACCGAGAGCACCTTGCGCAGATACAGCGCCTTGGTGCCCTCGCCCAGGGGGCGCTCCGGGTCGTTGCGCCCGCGCGTGTCGATGGCCCATGCGCGGGCCTCGCAGTTGAGCCAGGCGTGGAAGCCGTCGAGCCAGGCGGCGTCGACCTCGCTCATGCGCAGGTCCTCGCGCGGATCATAGCGGCGGGCGTAGTCCAGGGCGCGGCGCCAGCAGCCGCGCGTCGAGGGGGAGCGCTGGCGGTCGGCCAGCGAGGCCGCGTAGTCCCAGAAGCAGACATCGCGGCGGCGGCGCTCCTCCTCCTCGATGCGGCGGCGCCGGTCGAGGCCGTAGATGCCCCGGGCGAGCTGCACGTGGCGCTCGGCGCGGATGGTCTCGGCCACGCGCAGCGTCTCGGCGTTGCGCCGGCGCGTCAGGCGGTCGGCCCCCTCCTCGGGAGCCAGATGGAGGTTGAGGAACTCGTAGCGGCGCTTGCCCTCGAAGTGGAAGGCGAGATAGAGCGAAACAGCTCCCCCCTTGAGCTTCTTGCGGCGCAGGGAGACGTTGTCGCTCGAACGGGCAGCATTGTCATTCATGAGAGTCGGAAAAATTTCATTAAACAAAAAAATAATGGCCTCCAGGCGGTGGGGATCCGGAGTGCCCGATGGCGGCCTCCGGAGTGCCCGGAGTACCACCCGGAGAGCCCGGAGTACCGCAGGAGTACCACAAAGTTAATAAAAAATGCCGAGACATGTCATAGACATGGCAATGCCAAATGCCGTCAGTCCCGCGGCCTCAGAAGCGTGTCATAGCTCTGTCATAGTTCTGTCACACTTTCAGAATTCGGAGGTGAAGTGGAAGCGGATTTTCGGGAAGTCGGCCTGGGCCA
>CAZWVY010000022.1:0-36699 GCA_964637105.1 uncultured Sangeribacter sp.
AAGGCACCAATCTTTAATTTGAAGATTGGTGCCGAGCAGGGGTGGAGGTAGAGGGGTTCGAACCCTCGTCCAAACGTGGAATCAATAAGCTTTCTACATGCTTAGTCATTGACTTGGTTTTCGTGATATGGCAGGCTCACGACTACCAACCATATCCTTATCCTCTAAATTTCAGGCCGCCGTCGAGGCCCCGGCAGCCCAATTTCCGAATTTCTCAGCACCACTTTGTCCAAACGTCTCGGAACAGGGCAATGGAGTGATGTCTCGTTCGCCTCACTGTGAGGCGAATAAAGGGAACCTACTGTACTTCAGTTCACGCAGCGAGAGCGTAATTGTTATTTTCGCCAATTATAGGTCGATGCGTTGTGATTATAGAGCTTGCACATCAAAGCTCTGCATGCTTACCTACCGCTTCTACACGCTGTCAAAACCAGATACCCCCGGTGCTAACACACGCTGTGCGTATAAGTGGCTGCAAAGATAGCGGCTTATTCCGACATATGCAAGGAATAAGCCGCTATCTTAACATTATTTAACTTTTATACCCCTCACATAAAATTTTGTGAGACGGGCATGGATATGCAATCAGCCTTTCTTCATCTCTTTGGCCCAGGTGTCGCGCAGGCCGATAGTCTTGTTGAAGACTATGTGGTCCGGTGTGGTGTCGGGGTCAACGGTGTAGTAGCCTATGCGCTGGAACTGGTAATGGTCGCCGGCTTTGGCGCGCTTCGCGAGCCAGGGCTCGATCATGACGTTGGTGCGCACTACGAGCGAGTCGGGGTTCAGCAGGTCGCGGAAGTCTCCCTCTTCGGCTGAGGGATTCTCCACGGCGAAGAGTCGGTCATAGTCGCGCACTTCGACCTGCGTTGCGGTGGGTACGGAAACCCAGTGGAGGGTGCCCTTCACCTTGCGGTCAGCTCCGGGAAGTCCGCTGCGCGTCTCGGGATCATACTCGGCGTAAATCTCCTCGATCTCTCCGGCATCGTTTTTCCTGACTCCGGTGCATTTGATGATATAGGCTCCTTTGAGGCGCACTTCCTTGCCGGGAGACATGCGGAAGAATTTCTTGGGAGGATTCTCCATGAAGTCCTCGCGTTCTATCCAGAGTTCGCGGCTGAAGGGCATTTCGTGGGTTCCTGCCGTCGGATCCTCGGGATTAGAGTCCATTTCCATGATTTCGGTCTGGCCTTCGGGGTAGTTGGTGAGGATGAGTTTGACGGGATTCACGACGGCGCTGACGCGGGTGGCGTGCTTGTTGAGGTCTTCGCGCACGGAGTGCTCGAGGAGCTCGATATGATTGAGGGCCTCATATTTGGTGTAGCCGATGCGGTTGACGAAATCCTTGATGGACTGCGGGGTATATCCGCGGCGGCGCAGGCCGCCGATGGTCGGCATGCGGGGATCGTCCCAGCCGTTGACAAGACCCTCCTTGACGAGCTGGAGGAGCTTGCGCTTGCTCATGACGGTGTATGTGAGGTTGAGGCGGTTGAACTCAATCTGGCGGGGGCGATAGGTCTCATCGGCAAGCTCGTCTACGAAATAGTCGTAGAGGGGACGGTGTGGCACGAACTCAAGGGTGCAGATGGAGTGGGTGACTCCCTCGAAGTAGTCGCTCTGGCCGTGGGCGAAGTCATACATGGGATATACTTTCCAGGTGTCTCCGGTGCGCCAGTGGGGAGTCTTGATTATGCGGTACATGATGGGGTCGCGGAAGTGCATGTTGCTGCTGGCCATGTCTATCTTGGCGCGGAGCACCATCGAGCCCTCCTCAAACTCCCCCTTGTTCATGCGCTCGAAGAGGTCGAGGTTTTCCTCTATGGGGCGGTCGCGGTACGGGCTGGCCGTACCCGGCTGTGTGGGAGTGCCTTTCTGGGCGGCGATTTCCTCTGAGGTCTGCTCGTCAACGTATGCTTTGCCCTCCTTGATCAGGCGCACTGCCAGGTCGTAGAGCTGGGGGAAATAGTCGCTGGCGTAATAAAGGCGGTCTTCCCAGTCATAGCCGAGCCAGTGGATGTCTCGTTTGATAGCCTCTACATATTCGGTGTCCTCTTTCTGAGGGTTGGTGTCATCGAAGCGGAGGTTGCATGTGCCACCAAATTTTTCAGCGGCTCCGAAGTCCATTATGAAGGCCTTGGCGTGGCCGATGTGGAGGTATCCGTTCGGTTCGGGCGGGAAGCGTGTATTGAGTCTGCCGCCGTTCTTGCCGGCCGCAAGGTCATCCTTGATAATCTGTTCTACAAAATTGAGACCTGATTCATTCACTTCAAGGGTCTCTTCTTTTACTTCTGTCATGGGTCTGTAATGATTTTTGCGAACTTTAAGACCCCGTCTCATAAAATTTTTAAGTCTCAGGGGCGGTTTTGGGGGAGGGATTTCCGCGAGTTGACGAGGGAGCAATGCGGGCATTGCGACTGAGGAGACTTGGCGGAAAGCACCGCCCAAAACCGGACTTTGGCTAAATTTATAATAAAATTTTACAAGATATATCGGGGGATATTAGTGGGTTTAAAATTTTGTTAATATTTTCTCTCTGAGACATCGACACCCTGCAAGGTGGGCTCTGCCTCGCATCCTTGGGCTCTTTTTGACCTTTGGCTCAGTCGCATAGCTCGCTATGCTCCCTCCCCTGCGGGCCAAAAATAGCTCCAATGATGCGACCCCTGAGACATAAAAATGTTATGAGACGGGGTCTAAAGTACAAAATTAATGATTTTTTTTCAGATTTGCGCGGTTGAGATAAGGAGTTTATGAATTTTTTTGTAATTTTGTTACAGCTTTTTAGACGATGGCTTTGGGATAAGCTATTGAGTATTAAATTTTGAAGCGATTTAACTGCTTATGAAAGGAATAATTATTGCAGGATCGATTATGGCTACCGTCTGCTCGCAGGCTGCGGCATCCGACATCATAGAGAGCGGCGGGCTGTGCTTCTCCCGTTTCGGAAACGGGGTCGCGGTGACAGCGCCTGCGGATGGGGAATACTCGGGCGACATTGTCGTGCCGGAGGAGATAGCTGTCGGAGGTGAGATGCTATGGGTCACGGGCGTTGAGGATTATGCATTCTATGGCAGCGCGGAGATACGGTCGGTCAGCTTCGGCCCGGGTGTGACCTGGATAGGGCGCGCAGCTATGGCGGATTGCAGGAATCTCGAGCGTGTCTCGCTTCCGGAGACCCTCGTGAGTCTCGGCGATGAGGTCTTCTGGGGGTGCTCTCGCCTCTCGGAGGTGTCCGGAGGCGAGGGGGTTTCTGAGATAGGTTCCGGCGTCTTCCGTGACTGCAAGTCTTTGGAGGCTTATGAGCTGCCTGTGGAGCTGACGGAGGTGGCTGAGGCTATGTTTGACGGCTGTTCAGCTCTGTCATACGTCGGGCTGGGCAGCGATGTCGGGCGCATTGCTCCATTGGCATTCAAAGACTGCACGGAGCTTGCGACCATTGACCTTCCCTCAGAGCTGTATGAAATAGGGGAGAGGGCCTTCGCAGGGGCCGGTCTGGAAGGATATTTCACTGTCCCCGAAGCAGTGGTTTCATTAGGGCCCTACGCCTTTTTCGGCTGCGGCTCGATGACAGGAGTCAACCTGCCCGGCAATCTGATGACACTTGACGAAGGTGTGCTGGCGCATACAGGCATCAGAGAACTGGAAATCCCCTCCTCGGTTTCGGAAATAGGGATGGGAAGCGTGGCTGAATGCAACGCCCTGGAGAGGGTGCTTCTTGGCAGCGGCATGGAGAAAGTAGGCATCCGGGGGTTTGCCGATTGCGCCGATCTCCGGGAAGTGTGGGTGAATAACACACTGCCCCCTGTCACTGAACTGTCTACATTTGATGCTTCAACCTACTCTTCAGGCACACTGTATGTGCCCATCGGGTGCAAGGCCATCTATGCCCAGAGCCCCAATTGGGAGCGTTTCGGCAGGATAGTGGAGACGGATAACTTCGATGTCTTTTCCGGAGTTGAGACGGCGGCAGAGTGGGAGCAGCCTGATGTAAGGGTGTCTCGCGGCGCGGTGCGAATCAATTGTCCGGCCGGGTGCCAGTGGCGCATCTATGATGCATCGGGCGCTGTGGCCGCTGAGGGCCGTGGAGCCGGAGAATGCAGTGTCGGCAGCGGGGCATACATTGTCGCTGCGAGGGGATTCTCTCCTGTCAAGATATTTGTGCGCTGAGATTAGGCCCCGTCCCACAGATTATTACGGGATGGGGTCTTGATCCATTATTGCCTCAGGGGCCCTCGACCGGATCCGGTCGAGGGCCCCTGAGGCAATAATGGATGTCGTGTTTTTACGGTAACAGAAAGTCAGATATAGAGTCAGTTGGCTATCATAGCCGATACGGGATCACAATTGATGGTGTGGCAGACTCTTGCGAACTGTCGGATGAAGGACAGCGAGTATGCGCTTGGCGAGTGTTGATGTCTGTATTTCACTTCCTGTTTCGTTGTTGATTGAGTAGAACTGTTTGTCATAGGCACCGGGTTTTGGTTAGAGGTGGCCGGCTGGCCGGCTACAGTTCTAAAACGCGCGATATAAGCCTTATATTATATCAGCGGACCCAAAACATTAAATTATGTTGAATTTCAGCCGAAATGAAGGTCTCGGAGGGAACTAACAGTGTTAACCCCGGTAATGCCAGGGGCGGCCAAGGTCTTTTTAGCCACCACCCGTAGGGGTGGCACTTCAACAAATAAAAGGAGGCGCTCCGTGCGGGGCGCCTGAAATCCTTGCAAAGGGGGAAAGTGACGTGAAGGGTATGCGCATTAGAGAGTAAGGACGATGTCTTTCTCTGCGGCAATCCTTCTGAGGTTGATGATCGCGTATCTCATTCTTCCGAGGGCGGTGTTGATGCTGACGCCGGTGGCCTGCGCTATCTCCTTGAAGGAGAGATTCTGGTAATAGCGCATCATCAGCACTTCGCGCTGCAGGGGAGGGAGCTGCGTGATGAGGGTCTTGATGTCATCGCGGATCTGCTCTGAAATCATCATGTCCTCAATAGTAGCTTCGCACAGCTCCTTGCGGTTGAGGATGTCGACATCCTCCAAGTCTGCTGACTGAAGGTTCTCGGACTTCTCCTGCCGGAACCAGTCTATAATGAGGTTATGCGCGATACGTGAGATCCAAGCGGGGAATTTTCCGTTTTCGGTATACCTCCCCTGCTTGATGGTGAGGATAGCCTTCACGAAAGTCTCCTGGAATATGTCATTTGCAATATCCTCGTTGCGTATCATGCGCAGGATATAGTTGTAGACTTTATCCTGGTGACGCTTCAGGAGGGTATCAAATGCTTCGTTGTTACCGTCTGCATAAGCCTTGACCAGCTGCTCGTCGGTCATGGTTTGTAAATTTGCCATTCTTTGATTTTTTACGTTAAGTAGAAGTCTTATCTATAGGCAGAGGGTTTTGAATGGTGGTCGGACTGTATTTAGTAATTTAAATTATACAATTGTTATCCTTGGGTAAGGAAATGAAACACTCAATATCATCCGACAACGTAAAGTGTCTTCAGATATTGAGTGCAAAGTTAATAAAAAATGCGGTTGCTTCCAAATTCCGCAACGGCAATTTTATTTAATTATTGTTAAAGCATTCGGTTTTTATAGGGGTGATATGCAATAATCGGAGATTTTACCGTTTGTGCAGCTTCATGACTGTCCAGTCATTATCTGAGCGAATGCTCTCCTGTGTGAGTCCGTATCGTTCGGCCTCGGCGGCAAGAACGGGGGCATCGGAGCGATAGAAGCCGCTCAGCAGCATAGTGCCTCCCGGGCGGAGGGCCGCGGCATAGGCGGCCATATCGCCGAGTATGATATTGCGGTTGATGTTTGCCAGGAAAATGTCTGCCGGTTCCACGGCGCGAAGCGCGGCGGCGTCTCCGAGCCTCATGTCGGCACGGACGTGGTTGAGCGCCACATTCTCAACGGCGTTCTCCCATGCTCCGGGGTCTATCTCAATGCCTGTGACCGGGGAGGCCCCGAGCATGGCGCAGAGGATGGAGAGGATGCCGGTGCCTGTGCCCATGTCTATGACGCTTCTGCCTTTGAGATCCATTTCAAGCAGCGAGATGAGCATGAGCCGGGTGGTGAAATGGTGACCTGTGCCGAAGGCCATTTTGGGATCCACCACAATGTCATAACGTGCCTCGGGAATGTCGGTGTGGAAGGAGGAATGAATCACAATGTCGCCTCCGACCACAATGGGCTTGAAATAATGTTTCTCCCACTCTTCGTTCCAGTTCTTCCCCTCGACACGTTCCGTGCTGAGGATGAGCTTGCAATCCATAGGAAAGTCGCTCAAAGCCTCATCCACTTTTTCGGGGCTGTAGAGAGCTTCATCAATGTATGCGGTCAGTCCGTGAGAATCGGGTTCAAAGCTCTCGAATCCGGCATCGGCGAGAAAGGCGGCGATAAGGTCGGTGGTATCTTCCGAGCAGGGGGCGCACTCGACGCGCAGGGCGATATAATCGGTCATTTTATTTCTTGCGCATGAAGAAGGAGAAGACTTTTCTTACGGTCGAGAAGGCCTGGAAGCCGAGGAGGGCGTAATCTACATAGCTCAAGCCCGAGAACACCTTGCCAGCGAGGCCTCCGAGCCGTGAAACCTTGCTTTTGGAGGATCCTGCGCCGCCCCCGAACAGAGGGTTCATTTTCTGTATCTGGCGGGCATCGGCAGCTATCTTCTGTTTGCAGAATTCGCGTTGCAGGGCGGTTAGGGCGCGGTAATAACGTATGTCGGCCAGCGAGTATCCCTTGAATGTGGAGACCGGCTCGATGGTGTCGGCCTGCGGGACGGGCACGGACTCGGGGAGCGCAGCGGGCGTCTTAATGTTTTCTGCCATAATAGTTCGTGGGGTCTTACTGTTGTTTGTCAAGGAATAGGCGGGTGATAAACCTGGCTATGGGGTCGAAGATGAGCTTGCGGCGCAGGAAATACACCAGGAGGATGAGCAGTATCATCACTCCGCTGACGCACAGGTATGCGAGGGCCGGGGACATGATGATTTTAAACACGTCCGCCAGGGCGAAGGCGAGGAGTATGATCACGACCATCCCCGAGATGAGGCATATCGCGCCGAGGACGGCGGTGCCTGTGAGGACGGTGAATTTCTCGGCGGCAGTCAGTTTGACATATTCAGCCTCGAGCTCCACCCAGCGTTTGCCTTGGGTGAAGATGTCCTTGATCTGGTCTGTGAGGTTTCCTTTCATTGGTTTCCTTTGATTGGATGTTAGGGCTTGGGTTCCGGTGGGGGGACTGGAGGGCGGGGAGAGGTGATGTGAAAAAACGCCGTAAGGCGGCACTGCCTCAGGACTCCGTGGCGGAGTCGGAGGCGTGCCGCCTTAAGTTTTTTCTATAATTCCTGATACAGGAGGGGCTGTATCATTTATTCTGCTCCGCCGGTGAGTTCGGCCACGAGGGCGTCTACTTCCTGGTCGCTGATGCGGATGCCGCGCTTGCGAAGCACCTTCTGGATGCGGCCGCGCAGGTCCTGGCCCTTTTCAGGAGCGAAAAGGAGGGCTGCTGCGCATCCTACGATGGCTCCTCCGAGGAAGGAGTAGAGAATGTTGAGCGTATTCTTCATGACTTCACAGGATTCAAGCGTTCTCGATCTGCTCTTCGATTTCGTCTACGAGCTCTTCCATCTTGTCCTTTTTGAGGCGGATGCCTTTTTCGCGGAGGAGTTCTACGATTTTCTTGCGGGTGTCCAGGCCTTTTTCAGGAGCGAGGAGAAGACCAACTGTTGCGCCGGCTACGGCACCGCCGATAACGGCGCAGATTACGTGAAGGGGTTTCATATCTTTTTATTTTTAGGTTTTATATTGTTCTCTATTTCTTATAACGCCGGGGCGGGGGCTGTGGTTCGCGCCGGGTGACGATTATACGGATTTTGACGGGATCTTACCGGGCGGCCATCAGAAAGCCGGGCACGCTCTGACGGAATTCGGCCACACCTTGGGCGGTGAGCTCGACCTCGGCGGCGCCTGATGTGGTATAGACTTTGACGTGAGAGTCATCGATCATGGTCATGAAGGGGACGCTGCCCTCGTCCGTGCGCACGCTCCAGGTCTGAGAGTCTGCCTCGAAGTCAAGGCGCACGGTCTGGCCGGTCAGAGTGTTGGTGATGTCATATCCCTTGCCGTCGCAGGCTATCTCGTAGCGCCCGTGCTCGGTGTCGACGCTCTTGGCCGACGCCCATTGTGAGGAGGAGTGCATGGGGTTGTTGCCGCTCCAGAATTCTATCGAATTGAGCACGAGCAGGTCGGCGATTGATGTGACTTCGTAGACCGGCAGGATCCAGAAGGCGAAAAAGACCACTTCGTTGATGAATTTGTTGCTCACCTGGTTGTTCCAGGCCAGCACACTCTTTGTGAGGTTGAAGCTCCCTATGCAGGATGTCAGGGTGGAGGAGGCGAGGAGCATCGCTGCGAGTGAGGCTGTCAGATATATCTTCTTCATAAGCGGAGAAATATGGAAAGCAGTTATACAAGTGTTGGTGGAAACGTCCCCCGGAGAGCCGGGGGTATATCTTATTAACTGATTTTTCGGCTTTTTATTCTTTTTTACGGGTCAAGAAAATTTCGTGGTGACAGTTCATGAAAAATTCGAGGTGAGCGGTCAGGAGAATTTTGGGGCCTGGAACGAGGAGGAGTATCCGTCGTTGCCCGATGGCATCCGGGCATCGGTGAGCTGGTTGGCCAGGCGGAGCCTCGGGGCTCCGGGGATGGTGTTGAGGGAGTCGATGACCTTCATCAGGCGTGCCGGTGCCTGCGAGCGTCCGGACTCATCAAACAGGGAGGGCTGCACGGCATCGGGTGAGCAGATGCCGGTCAGGATCACTCCGGCGCGCTTCATGGGCACGCGCGGCAGCCATATCCGCTCCAGGCCTCCGAGAGCCGCCGCCACGATGGCTGCCGTGTCGGAGGTGGGAGTGGGGAGCTCCACTTCCGTCTCGGGGCGCAGGCGGGGGAGATTGAGATGAAACCTGTTGGTGCGCATGAACACGTGCACCCGGCGGCAGAGGCTGTTCATGGCCCTGAGCCTTTTGGCGCAGCTTGAAGCGTAGATTGAGATTTTGGCGCGCATGAAGTCATAGTCAATGACATCCTCGGGGAAGGTGCGCGTCTCGCTGATGGAGTCCTGGGTGTCGCGCCCCACGTGGCTGAGCTCTATGCAGGGTATGCCGTTGAGTTCGTTCCAGATTTTCTCGCCGTTGACGCCCATCTCACGGCGCACTGCCGAGCGTTCGGCGCGGCGCAGGTCGCCTGCGGTGTAGTGGCCGGAGCTGTAGAGGCGCTTGGCCAGCCGCCGCCCGATGCCCCACAGCTCTCCGATAGGGTAACGGTCCAGGATTTCTTCCATATCGGAGGCCTTGCGGAGCACTCCGACCCGGCGACCCCGCTTCTTGCACATCTCTGTGACGATCTTGGCGAGTGTCTTGGTCGGAGCGAAGCCTATGGTGACGGGGAGGCGCAGTTCGCCGGCGCATGCGCTGACAATCTCCTCACCGATATGCCGCAGCTCGTCGGCGGGTATGCCGCTCATGTCGAGGAATGCCTCATCTACACTGTAATCTATGGCCGAGGGGGCGTAGCGGTGGAAGATGGCGTGCACCTTGAGGCTGAGATTGCGGTAAAGGAGATGGTTGCCGGAGAGGGCGATGACCGCTCCGGAGGCTATTAGGTCACGTATCTCGAAAGCCGGCTGGCCCATCTTTACGCCGAGGGCCTTGGCCTCGTTGCTGCGCGCCACGACACAGCCGTCGTTGTTGCTCAGCACCACAACGGCCCTCCCCTCGAGGGCCGGATTGAGCGTGCGCTCGCAGGATACGAAAAAGTTGTTGCAGTCTACAAGACCTGTCATGGTGAATATGGTTTAGCGTTGAAGTGAATAGTTTAGCGTTGAAGTGAATAGTTTAGCGTTGAAGCGAATAGTAGCCCCGCTCATATTTGAGCAAGCCCTCCGTGTGCAGGCGGCGTATGGCTGAGCGGACCTCCTGCTCAGATGTGGAAAAGCGGCTCAGCAGGAAGGTCGCTCTCTGGGGGCCCTCGGCTGAGAGCAGTTCCATGACGGCGCTGCTTAGGTCCGGAGCCGCGCCGGCATTGGCCTTGGTATTGGCCTTGCTGCGGCTTCGGCACACGTCGCACTGCCCGCACCGGCCCCCATCTTTCTCGCCGAAATAGTTCAGAAGGCGGCTGATGCGGCACGAATCGTCAGAGGAGGCGAAATCTATCATGGCCTCTATGCGGCGGCGCATGACCTCGCGGCGCTCCTCATAGACGGCGCGCCCTATGGCGACATATCGGGTCTCCTCGCGGGCTGTGGGGATGTGCATGTAGGGTGTGCGCCGCCGGGGGACATAGACCATTGCCCCGGCGCGGTCAAGCTCGAGAAACGCCTCGTAGACCTTGCGGGCGGGGAGTTCCGTCTCGCGTGAGAGGCGAAGCTCATCAATATAGACATAGTCTGTGAAGAGGCCCGGATAGAGGCGCAGGGTCTTTGTGAGCACCTGTTCCGCCTCCTGCGAGAGTCCGCGGATGCCGTAGAGCTCCTCCCGGTCTATTTCCATCATCACTCTTGACCGGCTTTCCGTCTCCTCGATAAAATCGAGGTATCCGGCCTGTCCGAGGATATGCAGAGAGGCCTTGACCATGCGCTCCTGCATCCGGAAGGTGGTGCAGAATGAATCGAAATCAAATTCCAGAAGCCTGTCGTAGCCCTCGCCTATGCTCAGGTGCAGATAGTTGCAGACGCGCTCGTAGACCAGCCGGATGTCATCGCGCGCCGGGAAGCTCTCTGTCAGATGGCGGCGCAGGGTCGGCACGTCATATCTCGAGACGAGCAGGACGGCGTAGGAGGGGAGGCCGTCGCGTCCGGCGCGTCCCGTCTCCTGGTAATACTCTTCGAGCGACGGGGGGAAGTCAAAGTGTATCACTACGCGCACATCGGGCTTGTCGATGCCCATGCCGAAGGCATTGGTGGCCACCATCACCCTGACGGCGCTGTTTTTCCAGGCATTCTGACGCTCCTCCTTGACATCGGAGGTAAGGCCGGCATGATAGAAAGTGGCGGAAATGCCTGCCGAGCACAGGTATTCGGCTATCTCGCGCGTGCGTTTGCGGCTTCTGACATAAACGATGGCTGAGCCGGAGGTGCGCCCAAGTATGTGGGCGGCGTCATAGAATTTCTGTTCGGAGGGGCGGCAGAGGTAGCTGAGGTTGCCTCGGGCGAAGCTCATGCGGAATATGCGGGGGTCCCTGCACTCCAGCTGCCGCATGATGTCTTCTGCTACTTCGGGGGTGGCCGAGGCTGTCAGGGCGAGCACCGGGACTTTGGGACATATCTTCCTTAGAACCTTGATATTGAGATAGGAGGGGCGGAAATCGTATCCCCATTGTGAGATGCAGTGGGCCTCATCGACCACTATGAGGGATACGGGGAGATGGCGCAGCTCCTGCAGGAAACGCTCGCTGCCGAGGCGTTCCGGAGCTATGTAGAGGAAATTGGCTTTGGCGTTGACGAGGCGTTCCCAGGCTACGCGTTTTTCTCCCGAGGTCATGCCCGAATGGAGGCAGACGGCCTTGATGTGGCGCTTGCGGAGATTGTCGACCTGGTCTTTCATCAGGGAAATAAGGGGTGTGACGACAATGGCGAGGCCCCCTAAGGCGAGGGCGGGCACCTGGAAGGTGATTGACTTGCCTCCTCCCGTAGGCATTAGGCCTAAGGTGTCATGACCCTCCATGACGGAGCGTATGATGTCTTCCTGCAGGGGGCGGAAGGAATCATATCCCCAGTGACGGCGCAGCACTTCGAGAACGTCCGGCGTGGTTTTAGCGTCTGCCATATGCTAAGGGTTGTCTGCTGTCATGGGCGGGGGCGCTCAGGATTTCGGAATCCGGATGTCGCGGATCATGAGCTGCACGCTGTCGGTGCCGTTATGGTGCTTGGACTCCTCGATGGTGTAGCAGATGTCGACCGGCTTATGCGCGTGGATATGGTCGAAATAGGGGGCCATATTGAAGGCTATGGCGTTGATGACGCGGCTTGTGCTGTTGTCTTCGAGCTCCAGCTTGATATGCTCGAGGTTCTTGCCTACGAGCTTGGAGGTGCCGAAATCAAAGACGTTGCGCGTGCAGAACACCGGCTTCTGGTTGCCGGGGCCGTAGGGGTTGAATTTTTTGAGCGTGGCCACGAACTCCGGGGTGATGTCGGCAAAGTCGATGACAGCGTCGATATTGAGCTGGGGGGAGAGCTGGGTGGTCTGGATATGCTCGGCGACATACTCCTCAAACCTGCGGCAGAACTCCGGGATATTCTCCTCTTTGAGCGAGAGGCCTACGGCGTAGGTATGGCCGCCGAAGTTCTCCAGAAGGTCGCGTGTGGAGTCTACGGCCGAATAGATGTCGAATCCCTGCACGGAGCGTGATGACCCTGTGGCCATGCCGTTGGAGTAGGTTAGGACCACGGCGGGCTTGTAATACATTTCCGTGAGGCGCGAGGCCACGATGCCGATGATGCCCTTATGCCAGTCCTTGTTATAGATTACTATGGAGCGTTTGCCCTGGACTATGCTGACATTCTTCTCGATGATGGCGTTGGCCTCCTCGGTGATACGCTTGTCGAGCTCCTTGCGGTCCTTGTTGTACTGGTCGATGTCCTTGCCCTTCTCGTAGGCGTCGTGGAGGTCGCGGCTGACGAGGAGGTCGACGGCCTCCATGCCGCTCTGCATGCGGCCTGAAGCGTTGATGCGCGGCCCGATCTTGAAGATGACGTCGGAAATGGTGATGTCCTTGTTGGTAAGCTTGCAGAGGCGTATGATGCTGCGCAGGCCGAGGTTGGGGTTGGAATTGAGGCGCCGCAGGCCGTGGTAGGCCATCACGCGGTTCTCGTCAACGATGGGGACGATGTCGGCGGCGATGCTGACGGCCACGAGGTCGAGGAGGGATTCGAGCTCATTGTGGTTGGAGAGGCCGTTGCTCTGTGCGAAGGCCTGCATGAACTTGAAGCCGACTCCGCAGCCGCTCAGATGCGGGCAGGGATATGGCGACCCGGGCATTTTGGGATTGAGAATGGCCACGGCCGGAGGCAGCTCGCGGTCGGGGACGTGGTGGTCGCAGATGATGAAATCGATTCCTTTTTCGCGGGCGTAGGCTATCTCCTCGACTGCCTTGATGCCGCAGTCGAGCACGATGACGAGCTTGACATCGTTTTCGGCGCAGTAGTCGATGCTCTTGCGCGAGATGCCGTATCCCTCCTCGTAGCGGGTGGGGATATAGTACTCCACATTGCTGTAGTAGTTTTGCAGGTACTTGTAGACCAGGGCGACCGCCGTCGTGCCGTCTACGTCATAGTCGCCGTAGATCATTATGCGTTCCTTTGCTCCCATGGCGCGGTTGAGCCGGTTGACGGCCTTGTCCATGTCGGGCATCAGGAAGGGGTCATGCAGGTCGGAGATGGCCGGAGCGAAAAACGCGTCGGCTTTCCTGGGGGTGTTGACCCCACGGCGCAAAAGGAGTTCTGCGATGGCGGGATGGCCTCCGCAGCGGGGCAGCATTTCGTCGGCTTCCTGACGCTGCTGCCGGGTCAGGGGCTGGTAGTTCCACTTCGTGTTCATTTCATCGGGTTGTCTCTGCGGGTCCCCGGCCATGCTGCATGACGGCATGCTCGAAATGGGCGGGGAGGTCCACTGAAATGCAAATTTACGAAAAAAATATGGAATCTGCAAATTTTCTGTGGTTCCGTGCGTCTGCAGAGGGGTCCCGGAATGAATATTTGCGTGGCCGGAATATTTTAGGGTCTATTTATAGGAGTTATGTCATGAATTTTTATTAATTTTGCTGAATGTTCGGCCTGCGCATCGCTCATGGCCGGCACATTTAACCCTAAAAACATCAGAACGGGCGGTAAACAAGCGTCTCCGGCCGTGCTATACGCAAAATATATGGCAAAAGAACTCAAGAATTTCACTAAGCGATCAGACAACTATTCGCAATGGTATAACGAGCTGGTGGTCAAGGCTGACTTGGCCGAGCAGTCAGCCGTGCGCGGCTGCATGGTCATCAAGCCCTACGGCTATGCCATCTGGGAGAAGATGCAGCGCCAGCTGGATGACATGTTCAAGGCTACAGGCGTGCAGAACGCCTATTTCCCTCTGCTGATCCCCAAGTCGTTTCTCTGTCGTGAGGCCGAGCATGTGGAGGGCTTCGCCAAGGAGTGCGCCGTGGTGACGCACTACCGCCTTATGAACGACCCCGATGGCAAAGGTGTCGTGGTGGATCCGGCCGCCCGCCTAGAGGAGGAGCTTATTGTGCGTCCTACCTCCGAGACTATTATCTGGGGCACATATAAGAACTGGATTCACTCATACCGCGACCTTCCGCTGCTGATCAACCAGTGGGCCAACGTGATGCGCTGGGAGATGCGCACCCGCATGTTCCTGCGCACTTCGGAGTTCCTGTGGCAGGAGGGCCACTGCGCCCACGCCACGGCTGAGGAGTCCGAGGCACGCACGGTGGAGATGATCAATATCTATGCCGACTTTGCCGAGAAATATATGGCCATGCCTGTGATAAAGGGCGTGAAGAGCCCCAACGAGCGTTTTGCCGGAGCTGTGAACACCTACACCATCGAGGCGATGATGCAGGATGGCAAGGCCCTGCAGAGCGGCACCTCGCACAACCTCGGCCAGAATTTCGCCAAGGCTTTCGACGTGACCTTCATCAACAAGGAAAACCAGCCTGAATATGTCTGGGCCAACTCCTGGGGCGTATCTACGCGCCTGATGGGTGCTCTCATCATGACCCATAGCGATGACAACGGCCTCGTGCTTCCTCCCCGCCTTGCTCCGCTGCAGGTGGTCATCGTGCCTATCTACAAGGATGCCGAGGGGCTTGAGAAGATTTCTGACCGCGTGGCTCCTATTGTGGAGAATCTCCGTAAGCGCGGCATCAGCGTGAAGTATGACGACGCGGACAACCGCCGCCCCGGCTTCAAGTTTGCTGACTATGAGGTAAAGGGCGTACCGGTGCGTCTCGCTCTCGGCGCGCGCGACCTTGACAACGGCACCGTTGAGATCATGCGCCGTGACACCCTGGAGAAGGAGACGGTCAGCCTCGAGGGCATAGAGGACCGCATCGAGGCGCTGCTTGAGGACATCCAGGCAAACCTGTTTGAAAAGGCTCTGAAGTTGCGCGAGTCCAAAACTATCGAGGTTGACTCCTACGAGGAATTCAAGGAGAAGATAGAGGAGGGGGGCTTCATAATGGCCCACTGGGACGGCACTCCCGAGACCGAAGAGAAAATCAAGAACGAGACCAAGGCCACTATACGCTGCATACCCCTGGCAGGCGACACAACGCCCGGCAAATGCATGGTGACGGGCAAGCCGTCCGCGCGCCGTGTGGTCTTCGCCCGCTCTTATTGAATCCCGACAACATGAAACACTACCTGACATCCCTCGCGCTGGGCGTGGCGGCAATTATGCCCGCCACGTCCGCCGCAGCTTTGACGGCAGGGGATTACTGCGACATAAAGACTGCCACCCCCGCCGGCATAAAGGAGATGAGACGCATGGCCGACGGCTCGACCTATTCGGCCATAAGCGATGACGGGCGCCGTATCGAGACCTTCAGCTATGCCACCGGCAAGAAGACCGGCACCCTCTTCGACATCGACAAAGTGAAGGGGAGCGTGAAAATCGACAATTTCGATGGCTATGAAATCAGCGCCAACGGGAAGAAAATCCTGCTGTGGAACGATAAGAAGCAGATTTACCGCCACTCCTTCACCGCACAATATTATGTGTATGACATAATGCGCTCCACTCTGGCCGAAGTGTCCTCCGGAGGCCCCCAGAGAGGCGCCGTCATCAGCCATGACGGCAGAATGGTGGCATACACGCGTGACAACAATGTGTATATCTCCAACCTTGAGTATGGCACCGACCGGCCCATCACGGAGGATGGCGAGGTCAACAAGATTATCTATGGTGTGCCTGATTGGGGATACGAGGAGGAGTTCGGCGTGCTCAACACGCTCCACTGGAGCGGAGACGACCAGACTTTGGCCTTCATGAAGTTTGATGAGAGCAAGGTGCCGACTTATTCCTTTGACGCTTACCGCGGCTACTGCGACTCCGATCCTCTCGGGGATCCCTATCCCGAGGCATACCGCTACAAGTATCCGCTGGCCGGGTATCCGAATTCGGTGGTGTCAGTACTGGCCTACGACCTGAACAACCGCACGACCAAGACGATGGACCTCCCGCTTGTGGATAGCGATTACATACCCTCGCTTGCATTTGACGGAAAAGGGGAGCAGTTGATGGTGATGGTTCTCAACCGTGACCAGAACAATCTGCGCCTGTTCAGAGTCAATCCGGCCTCCACTGTTTCGAAGCTGCTCCTTACTGAGAAGAGCAACGCCTGGCTCTCGCCTTATGCCTATCAGATGGTCGACTATGGCGAGACAGCTTTCACCATAGGAAGCGACCGCAGCGGCTGGCGCCATCTCTACGAGTATGACTACAACGGCACGATGAAACGCCAGATTACCAAGGGGGAGTTTAACGTCACGGCCGATTACGGAGCTGACCCGAAGACGGGCGTGAGATACGTCCAGACCACGAGCCGCGGAGCAATCAACCGCAATGTGGCCTCGGTAGACCGCCAGGGGCGCCTCAGGCTGCTCCATGACAATGATGGCTGGGAATCGGCGTCATTCAGCGGAGACTACAGCTGCTACGTGAGGACTTACAGTTCCGCTGCCGTGCCTCCGCAGTACACACTATGGACCACAGGAGGAAAGAAGATTTCCGAGCTTGAGATGAATAAGGAGTATGCTGCCAAGTATGCCTCGGCTCCCCGCATGGAATTCCTTAAAGTGAAGAATGACGCGGGAGAGGAGATGGATGCATATATCATCAAGCCCGACGGTTTTGACGAGTCGGAGAAGTATCCTCTGATGATGTATCAGTATAACGGCCCCGAGTCGCAGGAGGTGAAGAACATGTGGCGCATGGAGGGCATATTCTACATCGCATCGCAGGGATACGTACTTGCCGCTGTCGACGGCCGGGGCACGGGCAACCGCTCGCGCGCATGGTGTGACGCCGTCTACAAGAAGCTCGGCACATACGAGACGGCAGACCAGATCGCAGGCGCCAGATGGTTCGCCTCGCTCCCTTATGTGGATGCTGCCAAGACAGCATGCTTCGGATGGAGCTACGGCGGTTACATGACGCTCATGGAGCTTACGGCTCCGGACACGCCCTTCATAGCCGGCATTTCCATGGCCCCGGTGACAGACTGGAGATTCTATGACTCGATATACACGGAGAGGTACATGCTCACTCCTCAGCAGAACCTTTCCGGCTACGACTCCGCCTCCGCGCTCGCAAGGTCGGGCCGTCTTGACGGGCGCCTGCTCATCATGTCGGGCACAAGCGATGACAACGTGCATTTCTACAATACGCTGAAATACACCTCCAAGCTGACCTCTGAGGGAAAGCTGTTCGATATGATGGCTTACACCGCCTTCGAGCACAGCCTCAGGATGTGCAATGCGCGTGTTCAGCTGTTCCGCAAGGTGGTCGATTTCCTTGACACACACGTTAAATAATATTACAGAACTGACAAATGGAAGACCGGAAAAAAGTAAGCAGCTTTCAGCTGTATATGCTCTGGAAAAACCTGGCCGTGGCACTGGCGATCATGATAGGGGTCGTTGTGTTCACGCGCTGGCTCCCGTTTTTCCTGGCCCCGGCTGTGGCGCTTCTGGGAGCTGTGATGCTCTACACCCAGCTGTACAATAATCGTGCGAGAGGGGAGCAGTCATGCATGATAATGACTTTGACCATCTTCTATTGCCTGGTGGTCTATACCTTCGTGTCAATTATTGTCAACGTGCTCTATGCCTGGGGATTAATAATGGTGCCCGGTGAGTTTATCTTCCTCAACCACCCGTATCTGCCCAATCTGTATCTGATGCCCATCAGTTTCGTGATAGCCTTGGTCATGTATCTGCGCCGGGGCCATCTCAATCTCTGCCAGGAATGCAATTCCAAATACGGATCAACCGTCGAGAGGGGAGTATATGGTTCTATTCTCAAGCACGAGACTGCTTTTCAGCTCAAGAACCTGATGTTCCTCTTCGGGACGGTGGCCATCATACTGTGGGTATATTACCTGAGAGAGTATGTCAGCATCAACCAGAATGACCGCGACTGGTATGTCTTCGCTTGGATCTCAATCATAGCTTTTTTCCTTGACGAGCTTTATTTCGCAGCGAGATATTACAATTTGTATCTCGACCTCAAGGAGAGTGATGAGATTATCACTCCCGAGGAACTGCGCGACATGACGGCCAAGACCTATCTGAGGCTCTATGTGATATGCGGGAACAAGGTATATGTTGACGACCATTCCACTGATCCCACAATGCCTTTCAGAGAGGTAATGGACACCCCCTTCGAAACCAGGCGCACCGTGAACGGCATACCGGCCTCGGAGGTGAAGAATGTGGCCCGGAAGATGACGGGCAGGGATGGTGAGCTGCGCTTCTTTTTCGGCCGCAAACTCGCCTCGCTGGCAAATCATTCGATTCTCAGATATTTTTATTTCCTTGATGACTCTGAGGGTTGTCCGTTGAAGCTCAACAGCGAAGGGAGATGGATGGACTTTGATGAAATTAAGAAACTCTATGCAGCCACTCCGGGAGATGTGTCGAATATTTTCATATCCGATTTGACACGCCTGGTGACGATAGTCCTCACTGAGAAGACGTATGACGAGCATGGCAACAGAAAGTCGCGTCTGAAGAGCTACAAGCCGACGTTCTCGCTTAAGGATGTTCAGGATTGCGATATTGATTTCCAGGATGACAAATGGCTCAAAGTGGCTTCATTCAACGCCGGAACACCGTTTTTCCACCTTAAGAAATGGTTGAAGACCCTCTCCGGAGCTGCCAGAAAATATGACGTATGAACACAGACTATGAGCTTATAGCGATAGTAGGACCGACGGCCTCGGGCAAGACCCGCAGGGCCGTCGCTCTTTCTAAGGCCATCGGCAATGCGGAGATTATCAGCGGGGATTCCCGCCAGGTATATCGAGGGATGACCATAGGGACAGGCAAGGACCTCGGAGAGTATGGAGATGTCCCGGCGCATCTGCTCGATATCTGTCCGGCCGGCCACAAGTATAACCTGCATGAATTCCTGAGGGATTTCTCAGACGCGCAGAACGGGATATGCTCGCGCGGCAATATTCCGGTGCTCTGCGGCGGAACAGGTATGTATGTTGAGGCGGCCCTCAACGGCCTCAGGCTGCCCGAAGTGCCCCGCAATGATGAGCTGCGAAAATCCCTTGAAGGAAAGAGCCTGGAGGAGCTCACAGAGATTCTCAGAGCCGGCAAAACCCTGCACAACCGCACTGACATCGACACCTGCGCGCGCGCTGTCCGCGCCATAGAGATTATGGAATATTACCGTCTTCATCCGGAAGAAGCTGCAGAAACAGTGATAGGGGAGGCCCGGCGCCCGAGGGCCTTGATAATCGGAGTGGACATAGACCGTGAAACAAGGCGCAGGCGTATCACAGAACGTCTCCACTCGCGTCTTGAAGAAGGAATGGTAGAGGAAGTCCGCGGGCTGCTTGACACAGGCCTGGAGCCCGAAGACCTGATATATTACGGCCTGGAATACAAATACCTCACGCTATATATCATCGGACAGCTGAGCTATGACGAGATGGTCAGGCAGCTCGAGATAGCAATCCACCAGTTTGCCAAGCGGCAGATGACCTGGTTTCGAGGAATGGAGCGCCGCGGCCATCACATCCATTGGCTGCCATGGACCTTGTCCGAACACGATTTCAACGAAGCCGTCCTCGCATTGCTCTAAGCAACTTATCCAATACGTGCTTCGTCAACTCGCGGAAATCCCTCCCCAAAAACTGCCCCTGAGACTTGAAAATTTTATGAGACGGGGTCTAAATACTAAGCGGGGGAGAACTCCAATACAGGCAGCGAGGCCTCAATGTCTGAACATTGAGGCCTCGCTGCCTGTAAAAGTCAAAAATGACTATCCTATTTAACATAATGGTGATTATGTTTACTTTGTCGCAGTTCTTCACGGAGGAACTTTGCTGTGGCCGTTTCGGTCGCCGCGACCTCCTCGGGCGTCCCTTCGGCCAGGATCAGCCCTCCGTCGCGTCCGCCTTCGGGTCCGAGGTCAATGATATGGTCTGCACATTTGATGACATCGAGATTGTGCTCGATTACCACAACCGTGTTACCTTTATCCACCAGACGGTTGATAACGCCCAGAAGCACGCGGATATCCTCGAAATGCAGTCCTGTGGTGGGCTCATCAAGGATAAAGAGAGTCTTGCCGGTGTCACGCTTGGCCAATTCAGTGGCCAGCTTCACACGCTGGTTTTCTCCGCCGCTCAGGGTGCTTGACGGCTGGCCGAGCTTGAGGTATCCGAGACCGATTTCCTGAAGCACCTTGATTTTGTTAAGCACCGGCGGCACATTCTCAAAGAACTCTACAGCCTGATTTACGGTCATCTCCAGAACATCCGCTATTGACTTACCCTTGTATCTCACCTCGAGCGTCTCGCGGTTGTAGCGTTTTCCGTGACATTCCTCACATGGCACGAGGACATCGGGCAGAAAATTCATCTCGATTGTGCGGTAGCCGTTTCCCTTGCAGGTCTCGCAGCGGCCGCCGGCGACATTGAATGAGAAACGGCCCGGCTTATAGCCTCTGAGTTTCGATTCGGGAAGCCCTACAAAAAGTTTGCGTATATCAGCGAATACCCCGGTATAGGTGGCCGGATTCGAGCGCGGAGACCGCCCCAGAGGCGTCTGATCAACGGTGACAACCTTATCTATGGCTTCAATTCCGACAGCTTTCTCAAACGGCAGAGGCTCCTGGAGCGACCGATAGAATTTCTTGCTCAGATACGGCTGCAACGTGCCGTTAATCAGCGAGGATTTCCCTGAGCCGCTCACGCCGGTCACGCATACGAATTTGCCGAGAGGAATATTGAGATCCACACCCTTGAGGTTATGACCCGTAGCGTTGATCAGAGAAAGTGTCTTGCCGTTTCCGGCGCGCCTCTCAGAGGGCACCTCGATGGCCTTCGCACCATTTAGATAGTCTGAGGTGAGCGTCGTGCACTCCTTCATCTCAGCCGGCGTCCCTTGGAAGACTACCTCTCCCCCATGCCGGCCTGCTCCCGGCCCGATGTCTATTATATAGTCGGCCTCGGTCATCATATCCTTGTCATGCTCTACAACAATGATGCTGTTGCCCGTATCGCGCAGAGTCTTGAGGCTTCTGATCAGACGCTCATTATCACGCTGGTGAAGGCCTATGGAAGGCTCATCAAGGATGTAGAGCACATTGACGAGCTGCGACCCGATTTGAGTGGCCAACCTGATTCTCTGGCTCTCTCCGCCGCTTAGCGTGGCGCTCGCGCGATTGAGCGAAAGATAGTCGAGGCCTACATCAAGGAGGAATTTAAGGCGCGAGTTAATCTCCTTGAGTATTTCGTGGGCCACGACGCGCCGCTCCGGGTCTATTTTCTCTTCGAGACCAAGGCTCCATTCATACAGCTCCGATATGTCCATGGAGGCCACATCGGCGATATTCTTGCCGTCAATGAAGAAATTGCGGGATATGAGGTTGATTCGGGCCCCGTTGCATTCCGGGCAAATACCTTTGGAATAGAACTGGCCGCTCCACTTGTTGGCCTCGACGCCCGCATCTTCGGACTGCTGCATCTCGATATACTTCACAAGACCCTCAAAGGGCGTGACGAGCGCGCCCGTGGCCAGGGTCTCATTCTGCATCTGAAGAGGCGCGGTGGTACCGTTGAGAATCTCGTCAAGTGCCTGAGGAGGCAGGTCCTTGATGGGGGTCTTGATAGTTGTGGAGTGAAGTTTGCATATTGCATCAATCTGCCAGAACACCAAAGAATTCTTGTATTTCCCCAAGGGCACGATGCCACCCTCGTATATGCTTTTGCTCTTGTCAGGCATGACCTTCTCCTCGTCAATAAGGTTGACGTATCCCAGGCCTTTGCAGCGTGGACATGCCCCCTGCGGAGAATTGAATGAAAAATTATGTGGCGCAGGCTCGGGATAGGAGATTCCGCTCTCCGAGTCCATCAGGGCAAGACTGAAATGGCGTGTTTCCATCGAGTCAGCGTCAATCACCATCAACTGACCATCGCCCTGCTTGAGAGCGCTGTCAATAGTGGCCTGCAGCCTCTGAAGGTCTGAATCATTGGCCCGCATGCGGTCTACGACCAATTCCACATTGTGGTTGCGGTATCGGTCGAGTTTCATTCCATAAGTGAGTTCCCGCAGCTCGCCGTCAATGCGCACTGTGAGATAGCCCTTCTTGCGCAGATTTTCAAACAGCTCCTTGTAATGGCCCTTGCGGTTTTTGACCAGCGGGGCGAGCACATAGATTTTCTTGCCGTTATACTTATCTATGATAAGCTCAAGAATCTTTTCTTTAGTGTATTTCACCATTTTCTGCCCCGTGACGTAGCTGCGCGCCTCGCCCAAGCGGGCGTATAGGAGGCGGAAGAAGTCATAAATCTCGGTGGTAGTGCCGATAGTGCTTCGGGGGTTGCGGTTGACGGTCTTCTGCTCAATGCTGATAACAGGGCTCAAGCCTGTGATCTTGTCCACGTCCGGACGCTCCATCGAACCAAGCAGATTTCTTGCATAGGCAGAAAACGTTTCTATATACCGTCTCTGGCCTTCGGCAAAGATAGTGTCGAAAGCTAACGAAGATTTGCCGCTCCCGCTGAGTCCGGTCACAACCGTTAGACTGTTGTGCGGGATGGTCACATCTATATTTTTAAGGTTGTGTACCCTTGCGCCGTAGACCTTCACGGCCTCGGTCATGGATGATTGTGTATTCATAGGGTTGAACATTCTTGCATAATCAATGGAACCCGGAGCTGAATCGCCGGATTCCGTACTGAAACGGTTGCAAAACAGTTGCTGCATAACAGCAACTGTTTGCGTGTTAATCTCCCGAACCGGAAGAGGAGGCGGAGTTGCCCGTATACCTCAATATATTTATATCTCCGGTCTTTTTATACTTCTTGCCATCTGCCCCGGTAGCCTGTATGACATAATAATATACACCGGGTTTCGCCCCGTTTCCGTCCCAGCCTCCATCGGGATTATCGTAATGATACATCTGTTTGCCGTAGCGGTCGAATATCCAGCATTTGAACTCAATAAGCGACCGGTATGCCACGCGCCAGACATCGTTTACACCGTCACCGTTAGGGGTGAAAGCATTCGGGCAAAGAAGCTGCGACTCGCCTATGTTGACAGTGTAAGTCTCACCTATTGTCTCGCAAGAACCATCACTGTTGCTACCCACATAGCGCAGGTAAAAAGTCCCTTCTTCATTAAAGGTATATGTGAGCGTGCGTGTAGTGAAGCGATAGTCCACGTTGTCAAACTCCGGATACCGGGACATCTGCCACTCGTCATGCATGACTGCATCGGTAACGAATGCCTCAAACGTAATTTCCGCAGGTGCGGACCCTCCGAGATCGCTCGAGCCCCCATGCAGAACATTGGATTCCCATTCGCTTTCCGGAGCATCGGCCTGAGTAGCTTTAGTCTCGCAAAGCACTGCAACTGGCTGCACAAAGCTACTCTCTTCTGATACCCCTATCCCCCATTTTTCGAGGAATGCGTCACCGGTCACAGTAAAGGAGGTCGGGCAGTAAACAGGAGGAGTCAATCTGACAGGACCGTCTATATATTCGAGAGTTTTAGTGATATTTCCCTGCTGAAAGTATTCATTGTCATTATCCCATGCGAGGTTGAGATAGCTGATTTCAATTTCCCTGTCAAGCGTGCGTCTCTGACCATTTATAGTATAATAAATGATAGGAGAAGCATCGCAATCAATATCAAGAATTGACTCATCACAGTTAGAATCGGGACTGTATTCGACAGAGCGTAAATTGAACATTTTTGTCGAATAATCCACGATCCAAAAATAGTATCTTTTATCCCCGTCTTCTATTATATATCCCTTGTCTCCCTCAAGTCGATCCAGCGTTGATTTGCCATTTTCATAACTGGAAGGCACCTCTTCAGCATAGCCGCCTCCCATATTGTCGTAGCGATACCACTTGACGTTGGCAGAGGCAGCCTTGAATGACACCGATATATTTTCGAGGTCATAGAGCACATAAATCTTATCGAGCCCTGTATTCTTTTCGGGAGTGACAGAGATCGGTTTGAAGGCTGAAGAAGAGAAATTCAAGTCTGCGGCCACGGCGCCGTTGGCATAGAGAGCCAGCAAAGCGGTTGTGAAGACCAAGGGTATTTGTACTTTCATGAATTATTGTCTGATTGATGGCAAATGACCTTCTCTAAGTTTAAAAGTCACTTATATAAACGAAAAAACCTGCCGTATATTGCGGCAGGCCTTAAGGGGGCGGGAGAGCGGTGCAAAGTGGTAGGTTTCGCAAGACCTCACGGCTTTGGCGTTCCCGGAATGAACGTTTCAAAAGTAGAATCATCATAATAGATGGTAATTTGGGTCACTTTTCGCGGATTTTGGCGCATTTCATCTATTTGCCTCTGTAAATTCAGGATTTTATAATCGGTCTCAATCCGTGTATTCATGCGGGTTGAAGCCTCATTTTGAGGGTGTGTTAAGCCATTTTCCTTCGATTCTGCAAAGAGATTTGGCCGAGTGGACGGGTTCGCGGGATTCTCAATTCTCATTTCTGACGGATTTACAGACGAGTCTCCATAATCCGAAACTTCCGTCCGGGTGTCCGTCATACCGACGCTCGCCTCCGGGTCGTTACAAGCGCCAGTTGGCGAATACATGTCTCCCTCTCCAAACATAAGCCAAAGAACGTTCAGTTTCGGATACGTCTTATGAATGGCTCCTATCAGCAGATCTGAAATTTTCTTGTTTCGTCCTGAAATAATCTGAGACAGGCTCGGACGAGGTATTTCACATAGATCCGCGAACTGAGCGTTGGTCAAACCCTCCCTTTCGATGAAGAGTTTTAGACGATTGGCGAAGGAATCCTCCATTTCAAATGAATTTTTAGTTTGCAAATAACAATGCGAAAATACAAATTTAATTTTACATTACCAAATTTTTAAAAATAAATTCGTATCTAAAAATGAAATTCGCAAATCGCAATTGGGTCTATACGTCGGATGTAAATCCAAATTTACAAATATATTGTATTTGTTTAGTTGTGGAGAGTAATGCAATGTAATATAGTATATCTAATTGTACAAGCATAGAAGAAGGAGCCGTTTTACTGTATTTAGGGCATTTATCTTATTAATAAAACATATTATATTTGTAAATACCTATAAATAAGATGGTTACATTCTATGTTAAAAACTGTTTCATGTCATTTTATGTAATTGCAATTCCATTTCAAAACTAAATCTGCAATCACATTTGATTCGTTTGTGATTGAATGAACAATGCAATTGTATTAATAGTGTAATTTGAAAATGAATTATAATTTGCAAATATATTTGCAAATTTGCAGAATTATACATGCAAATACAAATTCATATTCATTTCTTTAAAAGCTAAAATTCCGAATATGTGTTTTAGACCATTGCGCCTTCCTAGGTGTCACTGCCCTCTACCCCACCCTATTCCAGAATCAGATATTTCCGCACGAGTGACAAGCCCGGCTAAAATATTCAATTCTCATTTCCTGCCTGTCATGATGTATATTTTGTATGCTCAGTTGATATTAGTCCTGTGACTTAATCGGTTTATCATGTCTACCCCTCTATGTCTTTTCACTTCAGAACGGCATGTGATAAAAAATACCCCCTCACAATAGTTGGTTGTGAAGGGGCATTTTACTGCCTCAGATAAGCAATCTTTTATCAATCGAGGAGCAGTGCCATATTGAGTGGAAGACGTCTTAATCCGAACAGCTCACCCATCTTATCGTTTTCATGCGGATGCCTTAGAATCAGTGCCTGAATCTGCTCATCCTTCAGATTCGGCAGCATCTTTCTGAGCGCCGCTACATCCTCAATAATTGGATATTTTTCGTCTTTTCCAGGTTCGTGAGCTGCGTTAAGATATTTAATAATGGTATTTAAATCAAGTATCTTTGCCATTCCGTAGGTGGCTGCTTGCTTTACCGGATCATAGACTCTTTCGGCTTCTCCGAACCCTGTGATGGAATTTACCTCCGGTAGGGATGCACCATATAGTGGTTCCCAGAGGGCCTTTCTTCGACATTCTTCCGGAAAGCGTCTAAGAGAGATAGGATGGTCAACGTTATTTTCATGGAGCGTCTGCAGCAGCATGTTTTCTGTGCGGCTGTCGTCACATACGAGATACCGCACATCAAGTCCTGACCCGGACTCATCAGGTACTACGAAGAGAACGCCACAGATTTTATCTGCTTTATTTCGGGCTACCCACACCTGGCCATTGGAGAGAGCATTCTCCTGCATAGTCACCTTCATCATCCGATCGTCGTGCACAAGGCTCAGATATGTTTTCTCGGATTCCTTGCTCTGAATGTATTTTTCCACGAGATTTGAGAATTTGATATTTTCGAGACTTGGGTCATTCGTTTTCAAATATTCGATTCTCGTGAAATTGTATTTTTCGTCCATTTCCCTCTTCTCTTCCTCAGAGAGGAAATTGTGAAGCTCCGTATAATGTTCGGTGACCCGATAAATCGCGTCCGACCACCCCCGGTCGCGATAGTATCTCCGCAGACCGTCGTTGGCCGGGATAAGAAATGCAAGAGCCGCTCCACCCTTTTTGCTTCGATCCAGGATTTCATCCATCAGACGGGTCATCAATCCCAGCCGCCGATACTCTGGGCGTGTTGCGAGCCCGCAAAGGTACACTGCCGGTATCTCCCCATACTTTGATTTGAAAGTGTACGGAATAGCCATGAGGGCCGCTTTCAGCTTATCGCCTTCTGTGAGGCATGCAATATTATCTGCATGGAAATAATTGTCAAAAAGGAGGGTGACATATTCTTCCGTGTCGTGGAATGTCTCTCGCCACAACTTCATCATTTCTCGTCGCAAGTCCATATTCTTAAATATATGAGTATATGTAATGAGTTTTAGTTTACATAATAACAACTGCCTTGGGGAGGTGGTTGTCTTCCCCAAGGCAGTAAGTCATGTTTGTCGCCCGGCGATTATTTGAGGCGCAGGAAACTGTATCCGAATCGTTCAGCGGCGGCGCGCTCCAGTTCTTCGCGGAACTCCGGAGCTGCGATTGAAATAAGCCGTTTGGCGCGTTCAGGGAGCGACTTTCCACGAAGGTCGACTGCACCATGCTCCGTCACGACATAGTTCGTCTGGAAGCGTGTGGTGACCACTCCGGCCCCCGGGGTGAGAACGGGCTTGATCTTGGTCTGGCCCTTTCCTGTGGTGGAGAGCATCGTTAGGAATGAAAGGCCTCCCTCGCTCTGCTGAGAGCCGTAGACGAAGTCATGCTGGCCTCCGATGCCGGAGAAAATGCGTGTGCCGATGGAGTCTGCGCACACCTGCCCTGTCAGGTCAATCTCGAGACAGGAGTTGATGGACATTACCTTTGGATTCTGGGCGATGATGAAGGGATTGTTAGTCCATGCGACATCCTTGAAGACCATATCCTTATTGTAGTTCATCAGATCATACAGGCGTCTCGAGCCCAAAGCCAGCGAGGCTACGGATTTGCCGGGCATCACTTTTTTAAGTGAATTATCGATGATGCCTTTCTCTATCAATGGGAGCACGCCGTCAGTCATAGCCTCCGTGTGCAATCCGAGATGCTTGTGGTGTTCCAGCGCGCGAATCACCGCGTTGGGAATGCCACCGACTCCAATCTGGAGAGTCGCCCCGTCCGGTATAAGCTCAGCCACATAATTCCCTATCTGAATCTCCTTGTCGGTCGGAGTGGCTGTAGGCACTTCCACCAGGGGATCGTCAACTTCGACGGCAGCGGCCAGTTGGGAGAGATGAATTACAGGATCACCGTAGGAGAAGGGCATGTGCGGATTAATCTGGGCTATGACCCTGTCGGCACATTCGGCAGCAGCCGTTGCCAGGTCAGCTGATACTCCGAAACTTACGTATCCCTCCTCGTTAGGCATAGAGCAGTTGAGCAGGGCCACGTCCACGCGACATGTGCCGTCGCGGAAGAGCGCGGGCACTTCGCCGAGGAAACGGGGTGTAGTGACACCGTACCCCTCTGCTATCCATTGTCGAACACCGTTTGACACAAAGAAAGAATCCACCAGGAAACTATCCTTGTATTCGGGCTTGCAGTACGGAGCAGGGCCTTTGCAGACGGCAAAAGCTGAATAGAGGGTCACGTCCCGGAGCTCATGGCCGCGGTCGGCCAGAGCCTGGCAGAGCACTTCCGGTGTGCTCGTAGAGCCCTGGATATACACATGGTCGCCGGACTCAATTAGTTTTACGGCCTCTTCCGCCGAACAGTAGTTAATGCTCATTATTGAATGCTCTTAAACGCTCTGCAAGACTTTCAAACGTAGCAGCGTCAGATATCATGGAGACGCATGCGCGAATGCCATTCTGTTCCGAGCCGGTGGAAGGAAGTGAGATTGAAGACACGCCATAGCGCATTAATTCGCGCTGGAGCTGCTCGCTTGTCATGTCCTTATACCCGATAGTGAAGAAGAATCCGTCTGAAATCGGCTGATCGCCATCCATGTCGTAGACGATATGGAAGCCGTTTGAAGTGAAGATGTCCTTCACCACCTCGGCTCTGCGGGCATATTCACGCGTATCGTCAACAAACTTCACCTTACCGTCAGTCGCTCCGTTGAGCATTGCCGCCATTGCATACTGGGCTGAGTGGGCTGTGCCGGATGAAGCCGTGTACAGTACGCCGAATATGTAGGCGTCGCCGAAGGCGGGCATCTCATAGAACTTTTCAAAAAACTCATAGTGACGGTTGTAGACCTGCTGCGACATGCAGACCAATGCAATGCGCTGTCCGGCGTAGCTGAAGATTTTAGAGCCGGAGCAAAGCAGAATGCAGTTGTCGGTATACTTGGCCACGGTCGGCACGAAGGGCGCCTTGAAGGGCTCGCCAAGGTATGTGCGTGAATCCATGCCCATGTAAGCGAGGTCTTCGATGACGATGGCGTCATGCTTGGTGGCCATGCGTCCGATAATCTCGAGCTCCTCTTCGGTAAGAGTGGTCCAAGCCGGGTTATTAGGGTTGGAGTAGATTATGCCGGTCACGCGGCCATCTTCCAGAAGGCTTTCGAGCTTAGCTTCAAGAGCGGCGCCGCGATACTGGTAGATGTCGAATTCGCGGGTTTCCATGCCCAGCACCTTAGCCTGGTGTCGCTGAGCCGGGAAGCCCGGATTGATAATGAGCATCGTGTCCTTGCCGGCGAGACGCTGCTTAAGGAGCAGCATCATGGTGAAGCTCCCCTGCATCGAGCCTACTGTGGGCACTATGCCCTTGGCAGGAAAATCAATGTCAAGGAAGGCCTTGAGGAAACGGCTTCCGGCCTCTTTCAAGACAGGTATGCCGTTGATGTCGGGATATTTGTTGGCCACGCCATTGCGAAGGGCTTCAATCTCGGCCTCTATGCCTACATTCTCTGCCGGCAGGCCGGGATTGCCTATCTCCAGGTGTACGAAGTTTTCGCCTGCGACCTTCTCGAGAGCTGCTGCGAGGCCGCAAATCTGCCTGATTGTGGCCGTGGTGATATTGCTTATCTCAAGAGAATCGATAATCTCCTGAAGTTTGTCAGATGTGATGGGGAACATGGTGTCAGTTTTCTTCATGGGCCCTGATCAGCCCTTTGGTAAACTCCATTCCGGCACGGAAGGCCTTGATATTGCTCTCTACAATCTTATCCCCTTTGGCTCCGAATACGGTCTTGATGCCATCTTCGATAATCTCCGGCGCGAGGTCTATGAAGGGTGCGGCGGCTCCGAGAAGCACCATATTGCTGCTGCGGGCAGAAGCCACCTGCTTGGCGAGTTCGTCCATATCGAAAGCCACCACATTGGAATGGGTATCGAGTTCGGACTTTATGACAGCCTCCTCGGGATAGTTGTCGATGTTGACAAAGGGCACAGTGTTAGTCACAATCCATCCTTTCGGAGAGAGATACGACACATAACGCAGAGCTTCCATCGGTTCGAGCGAGACGATGAGGTCGGCACCCCCTTGCGGTATGAGGTCGGAGGCTATGGGGTCAGAACTGATGCGCAGGTTTGACTGCACGTCGCCTCCGCGCTGGCTCATGCCGTGGACTTCGGCCTGTTTGATATGAAGGTTCTGCTTCAGGGCCGCTGCGCCGAGTATTGTAGCGATCGAGAGGATGCCCTGGCCGCCGACTCCGGCGAGTACTATATCTGTTTTCATGGTGATTGTCAGATGGTTTTGGGTTGGCGATGTACATTCTTATTGCCGGCTGCGGCATGACGGCGGGCCGTCTGTATGCACTCTCTGCGTGATACTATCACCGAAAGGCCGGGATACTCAATTTCCTCACGGAAAAGTTTCATCATCTCGTCATGATTCTTCGGCAGGGCGTCGATGGTGCGGACATGGTCCGGATGTGCGCCCAGTCCGAGGCAGATTTCTTCAATCTTGCCGGTGCCCTGTGAATCCTGGCCTCCCGTCATTCCGGTCGTGAGGTTGTCGGAAATGATGACGGTTATGGGGGAGTTCTCATTGATAGCGTCCAGCAGTCCGGTCATGCCGCTGTGTGTGAAGGTGGAATCTCCTATTATGGCTACTGCAGGATGCTGTCCGGCATCGGACGCCCCTTTAGCCATAGTGATGGAGGCTCCCATGTCCACGACAGTATGGATGGCGTTGAAGGGTGACAGATACCCGAGGGTATAGCATCCTATGTCGCCGAACACACGGGGTGAATCATACTCTGCGAGAACATCGTTGAGAGCGGAATAAACATCACGGTGGGAGCATCCCTGGCAGAGCGCAGGCGGACGGGGAACAGTAACCGTTGAGGCTGCCTTGATATCTTCTTTCTTCAGCTCCTCAAGACCGGGTTTTACTTTCAGCAAGCCTTCACGCACTGCATCGGGAGTGAGCTCGCCTGTCCGGGGAAGTTCACCAGACAGTTTTCCGTAAATGGTGCGCCCGGTGCTGATCACTCCACGCAGAGCCTTTTCTATGACGGGCTGACCCTCCTCTATGACCATTATGGCGTCACATTCATCAGCGAGGCGGTTGATTTTTTTGACCGGGAGAGGATACTGTGAGATTTTGACGGTCGGGAACGGGCACCCCTTGGGGAAAAGCTCGTTGAGATAATTGGCTGCCAGGCCGCTTACGATAATTCCGAGGGACTTGTCAGCACCTTCAGCATAGCTGTTGAAAGGTGAATTTTCGCTCGACTCCTGCATGCGGGCGTAGTCATCGATCAGCCGGACATAGCGGCGCTTGGAGTTGCCGGGCATAAGCACCCACTGCGGAGCCTGCTCGGGATAGCTCATAGCGTTCTCGAGCTTGGCCTCAGTGTCCACTTCCACAGTGGCGCGGCTGTGGCTCAGACGGGTCACGAGCCTGACGAGAACGGGAATCTTGAATTCTTCGGAGAGTTTGAATCCATACTCGGCCATATCATAGGCCTCCTGCTGCGAGGAGGGCTCGAGCACGGGAATCATGGCGAACTCAGCATAGAACCGCGAGTCCTGCTCATTCTGGGACGAATGCATCGAGGGATCGTCTGCCGATATCACCAGAAGACCTCCGTTTGCACCTGTCATAGCGGAATTGACGAAAGGGTCTGCTGCGACATTCAAGCCTACATGTTTCATGGACGTGATAGCGCGCTTGCCGCAGTATGACATGCCGAGGGCCTCCTCCATGGCCGTCTTTTCGTTGCTCGACCAGTGGGAGTGGATATTGCGTTCTGCTGTCAGGGGATGTGCCTGGATGAACTCCATTATCTCTGTAGAGGGGGTGCCGGGATAGGCGTAAGCTCCGGAAAGTCCGGCATTGAGCGCTCCCAAAGCAAGCGCTTCATCTCCGAGAAGAAGTTTTCTTGTCTTCATGAATGGTTAGATTTAAGGTCTCCCGATGAATCGGGGAGCTAAAGTTGTTTCTTGAGTGCAAAAATAACCTTTTTTCCACTTTTATGCAAATGTTATGCCCCTGCTATGCTGTAAAACATATCACACTATGTTGTATAACATAGACGGCCCCCGATTCCAAAGGGGAACCGGGGACCGTGTGAAGGCGTTCAGTTGAAATTTTTACTTTACAAAAATCTTGAAGATGGAGCGAGCGTTTCCTTTGTGTACGGTCACGATGTATGCCCCTACGGAAAGTCCGGATGTAGGTATCACGGCGGACTTGGTAGAAAGAACTCGGCGTCCGGCCATGTCAATGATCTCAGCCAGGTCAAAGTCGCCGCTGATATGGAGTGAACCCTTCTCCCGGCTCAGGACGACGCCGGCATCACCTTCGACTGCTCCTATGCCGGTGAAGTCAAGTATCAGGGGTGTTGAGAATTCAGTGATCGTGCCGTCATTGTAGTAAGCGCGGACCGAGTATTCTCCCTTGATCGGCGCATTCTTGTCTACATAGAAGGGAGTCGACTCGTAGACATTCTCCTTGCTGATGACCTCTCCGTCGCGTGCCACCGCGTAGTGGGAAAGCGAAGCGTCATGCTTGAGGTCAAGGTCATAGAGAGGCTCGGGGGTGATGAGGACGCGAATCGGCCATACGCACCAGAGATTGGAGGGCTCTTCAGCCGAATTGGGCACCAGTTCCTCCGATACGAGCTGCCAGGTCTTGCCTTCATCTTCGGACATCAGATCGCTGAATCCGGGCTTGAAGGTATTGATGCTCTGGTAGTAGAGAGGAGTCTGGAGCTTGTCATAGTCGTATATGCGGACAGCTGCGTAGTAGCTCTTGCCGGCCTCGATTTTAACGGCATTCTCAAGCCATCCGGTCTCGAAGCCTATTTCATTAAACTCGCTGTAGATGTCGCTGCGGGTGATGACCTCGCTATTTTCGCTGAACACCATGACTTCGGCACGTGTGGGATTGGAAACCTCCAGCGTGGGATCATCGAAGATGAACGAGCTGATGCCGGAGATATACTCCCCGATATAAGGCTTGAGCATATCGGGAGTCAGCTTGATAGCTGCGATGAGCGGCTTACCGTCATTGCCGACTGAGTAGTCATACACGCAGGTTGTATTGTAGATGTAAGACAGCTCGTGGGTGCCGATGGTATTGTGCCAAGCAAGTTCGAGATCGCCGTTATCCTTTAAGGTGCCCTTCAGTCCGTCGGGAGCTTCTGCTGACAGCTCATCGGCGAAATTGATGTTGTCGACCTGCCATGCGAGCTGGCCTGCTCCGTCGCCATGTGCGTTGAAGCGGATGCGGAACATCTCTCCGGCAAGTTTCTCGCCGAGGTCAACCTGGACATTTGTCCATGCGCCGGGCTGCATCTCGGTGGCTTTGAGGCGGCGGAGCATAATCCAGTTTTCTCCGTCTACTGTGGCCTCAATGTCCAGATAATCCGTCATGAGGTCCTGGTCTGCCTCGTTGAGAAGCTTCATTTTCACCATCGTATCGAGGAAGAAGTCCTTAGCCTCAGATCCATCATGATAGCGGCTGATGAGCTGTGAGCTCCAGGGCTCCTCTCCTATCGAATAGGTGGTGTAGATGGGAGTGCGGTTGACATAATCGTTGCCGACATTCAGATGCCAGTAGATCATGTAGGCTCCGTTGCCGTAGGGTGAGAGCGAAGTCCAGTAGTCATTGGTCGCATGCACATTATTGTTGGCGTCCACGGTGCTGTCATCGAAATTCTCATATCCCAGAAGTGTTGTGGTGCGCGACACGGAGGTAGACGCTACAACGGAATTGGGCGATGCGAACTCACGGTTGTCAGACTTGCGTATCACGGAGGTCACGACAAACGCGTCGTGCATCCATCCCGGATCGCCGGGTACGGTCAGACGGTACTCGCCTCCGAAACCATCCGCCTTGACGGTCTCGATATACTCGCCGTCCACATAGACGTCATAGCCGTTCAACTCAATGCCCTCTGCGAGAGCGTCAATGCCCTTCCAAGTGACGGTCAGCTCATCAATCTTGCTGTTGAAGAGATTGACGCTGACAGGGACAGGCACTGTCACGGGCACTTCAGCACCGGAATCCAGGGTCATGATCCAGCTCTGTGCAGAGTACTGTCCTCCCGACCTGCCGATGAGAGTAAGCGCGTCTTCTGACACGCCCGTCACAATGCCGGAAAATTTGGCTGCGAGCCCTGCGTCCAGACCTCCCAGATAGTGGGAGAAATCGGTGAGGACGCCCGTGTCGGCCTTATAGATATAGAGCACCGGGACATAGTCGGATGTCGGGGAAACGGTGCAGTAGAAATCCCCCTCATTTGTCACGGCATAGCCCAGAACCTCGAATGTATCATCAGGGAGTGTGATGTCTGTAAGCTCGCCTGTGGTGATGTCAAGCAGGCCCAGGTAGGTATGAGCGCCTCCGCCGCGCACGATTGCATATCGGCCGTTGGAAGATATGGCATCCGCGCTGACTTCCCAGTAGTAATCCGCGCGGTCTACATTAGGCATGTCAATGGGCACCATCTCCCCTTCCGGTGTCCAGTAGGCAGGCTGGTCATACTCGCTGCCGCGACGCGGTTTGATTCTTACGAATCCGACGGCAGTGCCATCCTTTGCAACTCCGGTGATTACGCTTCTTGTCACCGTAGTGCCCATATCGAACTCCGAATACTCGTACTCGTCGGTATCAGGATTGTAGGTCCATTTGCAGGCTGTGATTTTCAGGAGGGCCGAGACGATGTTGCCATATACAACATTCCCGTCGGCTGTCATGCCTACTGACTGGCTGCCGTCATCCTCTTGAGAAAACTCATCCACGGAGTGATAGCCGGTTCCCAGAAGATAGGTCTTGCCGTTGCGCCAGACGGCTGCCGAACAGAGGGGATGGCCGAGCTCTTCGGCTGCTGCCATCACGCCGGGGCGGAAATCTCCCGGATCTTCTACGGGGAGCCTCATGCCGGGATTAAGGATGTTTCCGGCGATGATGCCGTCATCGCTCACTGCTACCATCTGGCCCGAACTGAGCAGGTCAGATTCGTTATAGGCGGTAAGCCATTCCGTGGCCTTGGCCTTGACATCGTGCAGATAACTTGAATAGCGGTCGGACTCGGAAAATAAGTTACGGTAACCGACTGCTTTGGCGCCATTCGGAGATATACCCGATACGACACCGGGCACCGATTGATAATCAGATGCCGCCGAGGGCATGGCGACTCCTAACGAGAGAGCCACAATCATGCCTGTCAGAAAGGTCGTTTTCATTATATAGGTTATTGTTTAGAGTCTTCGTTTCTAATTAATGTGTAAAGTTAATAAAAAAAATCCGAAACAGAGACATGTTTCGGATTTTTTAACTATGATGCTGTGACGCGCTTGCGCCACACTGAGTGTGTCATCAACGGATGAAAAGGAGTTCGCGGTATTTGGGCAGTGGCCAAATCTCGTTGTCTACCATCAGCTCGAGAGCATCGATGTGTTCGCGGATTTTCTCCATTGCCGGCACTACTTCATCATGATATGCTACTGCCTTCTCTCGAACTGTGGGGCGTCTGTTGGCATAATGGCGACGGTCCACCATCCTTTCCACACCGCTCTTTATGGCCGCCATATGGTCAGCCATCTGTTCGATTGAAGTCATGTCCTGGCCTGCTATCTTGGCTGCTTTCTCCCCGGAGAAAAGCTCCTTGATTTTATATACATTGTCAAGCAGCAAGCTCTGGTAGCGGGTGGCGGCAGGGATGATGTGATTGATCGCCAGGTCGCCGAGCACGCGGCTTTCAATCTGAATCTTTTTGACATACATCTCCCATTTCACCTCGTTGCGCGCCTGAAGCTCGACGGGAGTGAACACCCCTGTGCGCGTGAACATTTCGATTGTCTCCGGCTTCATGTAGGCCTCATAGATAAGAGGCGCTGAGGTCTCTACGTCCAGGCCGCGACGCTTCGCCTCCTCTTTCCACTCATCGCTGTAGCCGTTGCCATCGAAGCAGACATCCTTGGATGCATTGACCAGGTCGCGCACCTCGGCCACAATAGCAGCTGTCTTGTCTTCACCTTTGGCTATGCGGGCATCCACTCTGTCGGCAAACAGATTGAGCTGGTCAGCGACGGCGGCGTTGAGAGCAATCATGGCGGCGGCGCAGTTGGCGCTCGATCCCACGGCGCGGTATTCGAAGCGGTTGCCTGTGAAGGCGAAGGGGCTCGTGCGGTTGCGGTCTGTATTATCCTGACGCAAATCGGGAATCTGCACGAGGTCAACCTCAAGTTTCTCCTTTCCGGCGATTCGCAGCTCCTCCATGTAGTTGTCGCTTCCAATTTTCTGAAGGAGTTCAGAGAGGGCTTTGCCAAGGAAGATGGATATGATGGCCGGGGGAGCCTCATTGCCTCCGAGACGGTGGGCGTTTGTGGCGTTGACAATCGAGGCTTTCATCAGGCCGTTGTGCTTATGCACAGCCGCCATGACGTTGGCTACGAAAGTGATGAACTGCAGGTTGGCTTCCGGAGTCTTTCCCGGGGCGAACAGCAGGACACCGCGGTCTGTGCCGAGGCTCCAGTTGTTGTGCTTGCCGCTGCCGTTGATGCCGGCGAAGGGTTTCT
>CAZWVY010000023.1:0-35196 GCA_964637105.1 uncultured Sangeribacter sp.
CTGCCACCAGCTCGTGCTCGGCCTCGGGAAGGTCGAAGGGGCCGCGGTTGGTCTCAGCCGTGGCAGCCACGATATAGATGAGGAATCCGATGATAGCGGGGATATGGCCCCGGAAGAGGAACCATGCGCTCTGCTGCTCGGCCACGAGGTCGGTGATGTTCATCGTGCCTGCGAAGACCACGATAGACATCAGGGCCAGACCGAGAGAAATCTCGTATGAAATCATCTGGGCGCCGCTTCGCATGGCGCCAATGAGAGTGTACTTGTTGTTCGAAGCCCAGCCTGCGAGCAGGATGCCTAAGACTCCGACGGATGACACGGCAAGGATGAAGAATATGCCGATGTTGTAGTTGATGATCTGCAGTCCGTTGCCCCAGGGGAGACAGGCCAGCATCACAACAGAGGAGGTGATGATGATATAGGGGGCGAGCTTGAAGAGGAAGCGGTCAGTGCCTTTGAGCGAGATCAGCTCCTTGATGAGGATCTTGAACATGTCGGCAAACACCTGAAGCAGGCCCCAGGGACCTACGCGCATGGGGCCGAGGCGGCACTGGAACCATGCGCAGAGCTTGCGTTCATACAGGATGTAGAAGAGGGCGAGCACCGTATAAGCGAGCAGAACGCAGACACCTATGATGATGCACTCCACAAGCACAGCGGCCCATGAGGGCAGGAAGCCCATGAGCAGGTCGTTGACCCAATTGGTGACTATGCTGAAATCAAACATGACGGTGATGGATTTAGTATTCCGGGTTGTTTGTTAGTAGGTTTCTTTACGGTCAAACCCGGCGCCCCTCTCCTCGGCGGGAGAGCGGCTCCGGGGAACCAAGTCCGTATTATCGGTCGATGTCGGGAATCACGAAGTCGAGCGCGGCTCCGATGGTGATAAGGTCAGCGATCATATTGCCGCGGCAGCAGAGATCCATCACGCCCACGAGGTTGAAGCAGGGACTCTGGAAGTGCACGCGGTAAGGCGTCTTGCTGCCGTCAGACTCGATGTACACGCCGAATGTGCCTCGGCTCGCCTCCACCTGCTGATACCAGCGGCCGACAGGAAGCTTGATAATCTTGGGCACCTGGGCGCGGATAGGCCCTTCGGGGATACGGTCAACGAGCTGCTCGAGGATCTTGACGCTCTCCTCTATCTCGCGCATGCGGACCATGTAGCGGGCGTAAGAGTCGCAGCCGTATTCGAGCACCTCCTCAAACTTCACCTGGGGATAGGCGCCGTAGGGATGCTTCTTGCGGCAGTCGCAGCTCCAGCCCGATCCGCGGCCGCTCGGGCCGGTGATGCAGTAGTTCACAGCATCCTCGAGGGGGAGCATGCCGACCTTCTTGAGGCGGTTCATGGCGATTATATTGCCGGAGAACACCTTATGGTACTCCTTGATGCGCTCGGGCATGATGCGGATCAGCTCCTTGACATCCTTGACGAAGTCGGGATGCAGGTCGGCGATGACACCGCCGATCACGTTATAGTTCATCGACATGCGGGCTCCGCAAGTCTTCTCAAATATGTCGAGCACCTGCTCACGCTCGCGGAATCCGTAGAAGAATGCCGTGGTGGCGCCGAGGTCCATTGCTGTGCAGCCGAAGGCCAGCAGATGGGATGAGATACGCATCAGCTCGGCCATCATGGTGCGGATCACCACGGCGCGCTCGGGAATCTCCAGGCCCATGGCCTTCTCGATGCAGAGGCAGAGGCACTCGCGGTTCTGGTGGGCCGACATGTAGTCCATGCGGTCGGTGAAATGCAGAATCTGGGGATAGCCAAGCTCCTCGCAGAGTTTCTCAATGCCGCGGTGGATATAGCCTGACACGACATCCACCTTGGTGACGGTCTCGCCGTCTACGGCTGCGCGGAAGCGCATCACGCCGTGGGTGGAGGGGTGCTGCGGACCTACGTTCACCACATAGTCCTCGGGACCGAACACTTTGCCGGGGATGCAGGTGATCTTGCCCTTCTCATCCTCTACGTATGAACGGGTGTCGTCTTCGTTCTTCTCGTCATCCGTCGGGATGGGGTTGAGCTTGGGGTCGGCGTCATAGTCCTTGCGCAGGGGGTGGCCTTTCCAGTCATTGCGCAGGAACATGCGGCGCATGTCGGGATGATTGATAAACTTGATGCCGAAGAAGTCGTAAACCTCGCGCTCCTGGAAGAGAGCCACCTTCCAGAGGCTGCTCACGGAGTGAATCATGGGGTCCTTGCGGTTGGGGGCCTCGACTTTGACGCACACCACATCCCAGTCATGCTTTGTGCTGGTGAGGTAATACACTACGCCGTAAGCCTCTTTCCAGTCCATGCCAACCACTGCGGTCAGCACGTCGAAATCGAGCTCGCGGTTCTCCTTCATGGCTTTGGCCAGGGCAAACCAGTCCTTGTCGGCCACGTTGATCTGAAGGTATTCACCCTCCTCGAAAGTCACCGAGGGACAGACGGCGAGAATTTTTTCTTTTATGTCGTTCATTATGAAATGTTACGATACAGGTTTTACAATTTTCAGTCGATCTGTCCTCGCTCCTCGGGATGCTTGCGGAAGAATTCCTCCACCTTCTCCTGGCGGTTGATGCCGCCGAAGAACTTCTGCACCTTGATTTTGCGCTGGAGCTGCATGAGGCCGTAGAAGAATGCCTCCGGACGCGGGGGGCAGCCGGGGATGTAGACATCTACAGGCAGGATCTGGTCCACGCCGTTGACCACGCAGTAGGATTTCTTGAAGGGGCCTCCCGATACGGCGCAGCCGCCGCAGGCGATCACATATTTGGGCTCGGCGAGCTGCTCATAGAGGCGCACGAGCACGGGGGCCATGCGGTGCACGATAGTGCCCTGCACCATGATGTAGTCGGCCTGGCGCGGGGAGTTGCGCGCAACCTCGAATCCGAAGCGGGCCATGTCATAACGGGCCGCGCCGAGGCTCATGAACTCGATGGCGCAGCAGCTCGTGCCGAAGCAGAGGGGCCACAGAGAGTTGGATATGCCCCAGTTGATGAGCTGGTCGAGCTTGCCTACGGCTACATTCGCTCCGGTGGCGTTGAGTTCCTCGACGAGCTTGTCGATATATTCGTTGTCTTTGAAGTCTTCACGCTTCATCGACTTGATATTCACTTCCATTGCAGCGCTCCTTTCCGCCAGGCGTAAGCCAGGCCTAAAATGAGAATAAACATGAAGATGGCGATACACAGCAGGCCCTGCACTCCGAGGCTGCGGGTCACCACTGCCCAGGGATAGAGGAAGACTGTCTCCACATCGAAAATCAGGAAGAGGATCGCGAAGATGTAGTAGCCGGCCTTGAACTGAATCATGGACTCACCTCGGGTCGGTATACCGCACTCGTAAGGCTCCGATTTCTTCACTGAATACGATTTCGGAGAAATCAGTTTGGCTATGAGCAGGGCGGCAAACACCAGCGTTATGCCCGTGAGGGTCGCGGTGATGGCAAGTTCGCCATTGCTTATTTCCATTAATAAATTCATATAATCGCTTTATAATAAATTAGTTAGATTTCATGGTCGGCTCACTTCCCCCTAAAGTGCGCAGGAATTTGCCGCAAAGATACTTAAAATATCTTAATCACCAAAATAATTTCTTATGCTTTAAGACATAACACCCTCCCCGCAAGAGGCACATCCGACCTCGCGGCAAGCGACTCCCACCCCTCGCCCGAGGATGGACGGAAAGGGGTGGGAGTCATGTGCGCGAGCCCTTTGCAGAGCTGCTCCTCAGTTGGAGGGATACCAGACGTAAGCGCCGTTGCAGACACCGTGGAAACGGCCTCCTACGACGTAATCTATCTTGGCCTGCGTCATGTCTGCCGAAGTGGTCTCGACCTTGATAGAGGTGAAGGGGAAGGCGGGTACGGGGGTGGCCTGGCCGTTCTCAACCTGTCCGGCTACGATGTTCTCGCCGGTGATGATATAACCCGTGGGGGTCCACTCCACGCTGAGTCCTTTGAGAAGCAGGGCCGTCATCTCGGGCATCTGCGGATTGAACTTAGCGTTGTATATCACCATCGAGGCGGTCTTCTCCTCCCAGTTTATCACGACGCGATAGCGCGGAGTGGAGCTCTTATAGGGATCGGCTCCCTCCGAAACCGTAGTGGAGGTCTCGCCGGCAAACATCATGTCGGGATAGAAAGTCGTGACGTTGTAGAGGTTGTCATAAGTATAAGAGAGGTTGAGCCGCGAAAGCACGTTGGTGTTCATCGGCCCAAGCTCGGGTATCTGAAGCACGTTGTCGAAATAGTAGAGGTCGCTCATCTTGCCGCGCAGCCCCGTTACAGTGGGATAGCCTGCGGCAGCGTTGTTGCCCTCGCCGCCGCGCCACTGGAACACCTGGCCGGCATAGCCTCCGAGATTGTACATGGCGGCGCTGAACGACAGGTCGCCCGTGCGCATCGAGTGGTCAGCATTCTTGTATCGTATCGTGCCGCTTGACACCACCACGAGATTGCTCACGTTGTCAAAGCGAAGCGTGTACTCGCCACGTGAGACCACGATTTCATCCTCGCCGTCCACCGGCGAGAGATGGTTGAGCACCGCGCGGGTGACAGTCGACACATTCTGCACATCGTCGCCATCCTTTCCGAGGCATCCGGTCAGGGAGACCGTGAGAGCCGCGAGGCCTAAGAATCCGAAAATCTTTTTCATAATGATATATAGGTTAAATTATATATTCCATCGTAATGTCACCCCTGCCGTCACGGGGCGACCGCGCTGCACGAACTCGTTGCCCATTGACATGAAGTAGAAAGTGTTGTAGCGCGTGTCCGTGAGGTTCTTTCCCCATAGGGCTACGCTCCAGTCTCTGCCGTAGAGCGTCACACCGGCTCCGAGCAGGAAATACAGTGGCTGCCGAAGCGTGTTTGACTCGTTCCACTCAATGCTCCCCGTGCCGCGGAGATTGAGGTCGAACTCAAGCGATTTTAGATGACTGCCGCTAAGCTCAAGGTCATAGAGGCCCTGGATGAAGATTGTATTGGAGGGGGCGTAGGGAATCCTTTTGCCGGCATAGTCGTTGATGCCGTCGTTGAATTTCACAAAACGCGCGTTGGTGTATCCGTAGGAGGCATTTGCCGAGAAGCCGCCGGCAGGGTTCCAGCGCAGCGTGAGTTCACCGCCGAAACTTCGCGTGCGCCCGGCGTTGGTCATGATACGCCCTGTGGTCGTCCCCTCCGGGAACATGGTCAGCTGCTGGTCGCGGCAGTCTATGTAGAAGAGGGCCGCATCTACCCCTATGCATTGTGCCGGGAGATCAATGTGCGCCCCTAATTCGTAGTTCCAGCTCGATTCCGGCTTGTATCCCACAATGTCATCGACATCATACTTCGAGCCGATGCCCATGATGTTCATGAGCCTCTGCTGGAGGACATCGCTGAACATCTGCGTATTGAATCCTCCCGTCTTGTAGCCGCGCGAAATATTAAGGTATGTGTTGATATTCTCATCCTCATCCCAGGTCCTGACAATGCCTACCTTGGGCATGACCACCCAGTAATCGCGGTGCAGCCGTCCCGTGTCATCTATGACAATGCTCACGTCGCGGTATGGCGTCAAATCGGAATAATCAATGCCTGAAAGCGAGCCCGAGGGATTATCATAGATGGTATATCCCGTGTCGCAGAAGCTATGGTAATCCATCCTTGAGCGCTCATAATCGAGCCTTATTCCTGCCGTCAGTTTCCATCCGGAGAGCTTGACTTCAGACTGATGATAAAGGGCCAGGCCAAAAGTGGTGAGGGTGAAGTCGCTGTTGAGAGGAAAGGTGCGGCTGTCCCAGCGGATTGGGAAATAGGGATTGCCCTCGTTGCGGTGGGCCTCTATGAGGGAGGATATACCTGCATCCTTGAAGGTCACCGGGGCCTGCATGGAGGTGCGCTTGTAGAATCCGAACAGTCCGGCGAGCCATTTGTACGCCCCGGATCCCGAGGGCGAGCGGAAAAGGAGGTCTTCGGTGAATCCTGTCTCACGTTTCTTCTGCGTGAGGGTGAAATATGATTCAGGGAGGAAATCCTGGTCGAGGGTCAGATTGTCATCTATATGCTGCACACTTGTTATCGAGGTGGCCGAAAACCGCTCATGCACCTTGCGCAGGGTCAATCCGTCGGAGAGTGTGAAACGGCGGTAGAAGCATGTGTCATTGTAGCTGATCTCGCCCGTGCCGGTATACTCATACGGGTACCCCCCTTGTCTGAGCACTGAGGCGGCGAGCACGTTCTGGAGGCTGAGCCCCTGCTTGGGGCGCCACTCGGCTTTCACCCGCCCGGCGAGGCTGCGCTCTTTGTCAGTCTTGGAGCCGTTATACTGATTGCGGAAGAAACCCGCGCCATAAGAGCCGTTGGCCGTCACGGCCATGCCGAAGCGCTTCGAAAACTTATGATACCATCCTGCCGAAGCCGAACAGGAAGGGCCGGTTCCTGCGCCGGCCATGAAACGCCATCCCTGGTAACGCATGGGCGAGAGTGTTGTGACAGCTATCAGGCCCCCCATAGTGTTGCGGCCATAGAGAGTTGATTGCGGCCCCCGCAGCATTTCCACGCTTGCGATGTCTGCCACATCGAAATCGTAAGCATCCTTGTTTAGCACCGGTACGTTGTCGACGGTCAGTCCCACGGCCGGCTGGTCCATGCGTGCCCCGATGCCTCTGACATACACCGAGGATGTGATGCGCGAGCCGTAATCAGGAATGTAGAAATTTGGCACGACATCAGAAATACCTTTGATAGTAACTGCGTCAAGACGCTCCAGCTCGGCGCGCCCGATGACAGTGGCCGCCAAGGCCTCCGTGCGCAGACGGTCTTCCTGCTTGAGGGCTGTGACGTTCAGCTCTCCCAAGGTCACCTCATCCCTGCGCTCCGCGCTGTCAGCGCGGACCTCATTATAATTGATGAGCGGAGCAGCGGAATTGCCCTCCGCGTCTCCATGCATCATTCCCTGCCCGGGGGCGCCCACGCATATTGCACCGGCAGTGGATACTGCCGATAGAAGCATGATAGTCAGATAGATAACGGGCAAGGTTCTCATAATGCAGGCTGAAGCCGGTTTATACTGCAAAGTTACCCTCTTCCGCCCACTCCTGCAATCCCAATAAATGATGATATTTCAGTGAAGATGGTTTTTTAGGAAGACTTCGACGCTGGAGACATAAAAAATTTTGTAAGACAGATTCTAAACAAAGTTTAACAATTTTTGTTTCTATATATGTAACATTAATTATAACATTACATGATAAATAATCTAAATGGAACTGAAATCGAAGTTTGAAGTGATTTATATGGAGGAGGCTATTCTCTTTCTGGAATCATTGCCCGATAAGGTCAAAGATAAAATAGCTTATAATATCTCAAAGAGCAGATATTTTTTGGATAAAGAGCTTTTCAAAAAACTAAATGACAATATCTGGGAATTCAGAACCATTTATCAAGGATTCAAATATCGCCTATTGGCATTCTGGGATAATGATTCCGGGAATCTTGTAATCGCAACCCACGGGTTTGTAAAGAAAAGCCAGAAGACCCCCGAGAGCGAAATATCGCATGCCGAGGCTTTGAGAAAGAAGTATTACCAAAGTAAAAATAAATAATATATGGGAGAACTGAAACTGTATACACACGAAGAAATGCTCGACCGAGTTGTCGGGATAAAGGGAACTGCACGCCGCGATGCAATGGAGGCAGAATTGCAATCATATCTTATTGGTGAGGCAATTAAACAAGCAAGAAAAGAAAAAAATTTGACTCAAGAGCAACTGGGTGAACTCATGGGTGTAAAACGGTCACAAGTGTCAAGAATTGAACGAGGCCATAATCTGACAATCGGAACTATTATAAGAGCATTTAAGGCAATGGATGTGCCCGCTGCTTTCTCTTTCGGCAACGTTTCGTTAGCGCTCTGCTGAGATTATCTCCAAAGATCGCGAATATATATTGTATAATATAAGGTACGACACATCAGTTATATCTTAAAGCTGGTTTTCAATACAGTATTACAGCATAGCTGATTATCAATACAGATACGGAATTATGAAATCTATCAAGGAGATATACCGCATTGGCACCGGCCCCTCGTCGAGCCACACTATGGGCCCGCGCAAGGCGGCTGAGAGCTTTCTTTCCACCCATCTCGGAGCCCGCGGTTTCGAGGTGACCCTCTTCGGAAGCCTGGCCGCCACCGGCAAAGGGCACATGACCGATGAGGCCGTCATAGATGCGCTCAGCAAGACCGGCATACCCGTCAAAATCATCTGGAAGCCGGACGAGTTCCTCCCCTATCATCCCAACGCCATGACTATCCGCTCGCTCGACGCGGAAGGCTTCCCCACCGATTCGCAGACCTACTACAGTGTCGGAGGCGGAGCCGTAGAGGAGGAGGGTAAGCCCCATCCGGCCTCTTCGGAAATATATCCTCATGACACTCTGGAGGAAATCATGGCCTACTGCGAGCGCACCGGACGCACCTACTGGGAGTATGTTGAGCAAATCGAAGGGCCCGGCCTGTATGACCACCTGCGCGAGGTGTGGAAGACAATGCGCGAGGCCGTGGAGCGGGGCCTCGAAGCTGAGGGACGCCTTCCGGGCCCTCTCAACCTGCAGCGCAAATCACACGCCTACTATGTCAAGGCCGGTGGATACCGCGACAATCTGCGCTCCCGCGGATATGTGTTTGCATACGCTCTGGCCGTAAGCGAGGAGAACGCTTCGGGCGGTAAGATCGTGACCGCCCCGACATGCGGCTCCTCCGGTGTCCTTCCCGGTGTGCTGTACCATCTCTGGAAAAGCCGCAATTTCACCGAGATGCAGATGCTCCATGCCCTCGCCACAGCCGGGCTCTTCGGCAACATCGTGAAGCAGAACGCCTCCATTGCCGGAGCCGATGTCGGTTGCCAGGGTGAAGTCGGCGTGGCATGCGCGATGGCGGCCGCAGCGGCAAGCCAGCTCTTCGGCGGGAGCCCTGCTCAGATAGAATATGCCGCTGAGATGGGCCTCGAGCATCACCTCGGCATGACCTGCGATCCTGTCTGCGGACTGGTGCAGATACCCTGCATCGAGCGAAACGCATATGCGGCTGCCCGCGCCCTGGATGCCAACATATATTCCAACTTCTCCGACGGAAGCCACCGCGTGTCATTTGACAAGCTGGTGCATGTCATGAAGGAGACCGGCCATGACCTACCCTCGCTTTACAAGGAGACGGGCACCGGAGGCCTCGCCAAGGACTACAAACAGATGAGCCGCAAATGAGCAACCAGCCCGCCTTCACGCTCCATTGCCTTGGATGCGGGTCTGCCAAGCCGAGTGTGTCGCATCTTCCCTCCTCCTCAGTGCTTGACTGCCGGGGCAACCTTTTCATGATTGACTGCGGCGAGGGGGCGCAGCGCACTTTCCAGCAGCAGCGCCTAAAGTTCTCCCGCCTCGGCCACATATTCCTGACCCATCTCCATGGCGACCATGTGTTCGGCCTCCCCGGCCTGGTGGGCACTTTAGCCCTCTCCGGCGGCGGAGGGAGCCTGACTATCCACACTTTCGAGGAGGGGAAGCGCATCCTTACCGATATTTTCGATTATTTCTGCCGCGACACCCCTTTCGACATCCGCTTCAATGTCATTTCGCCCGACAAGGAGGAGATGGTGTTTGAGAACAACGCCATGACTGTCCGCACCATACCCCTGCGACACAGAGTTCCCGCGGTGGGTTATGTGTTTGAAGAGAAGCCGGGCTTGGCACATATCAACCGCGAGATGTGCGATTTCCATGGCGTTCCCCTGGCTCAGATGAGGGCGGTCAAAGAGGGGGCCGATTTCGTCAAACCGGACGGCACGGTCATCCCCAACGCAGTACTGACGCGTCCGGCAGACCCTCCGCGCAGCTACGCTCATATCACCGACACGCAGTACATGCCATCCTTAGCAGACAAGATACGCGGAGTCTCGCTCCTCTTTCATGAGACTACATATCTGGAGGCTGACAAGGCGCTGGCCGCCCCACGTGGCCACTCCACCGCGCTGCAGGCGGCCACAGTAGCCCGCGATGCCGGAGCTGGCGCCCTTCTCACAGGCCACTACTCATCGCGCTACCGCGATGACCGGCTCTTCGCCGAGGAGGCCCGGCAAATCTTCCCGAATGTCATCACAGGACGCGAGGGACTCCGCGTAGAAATCTGATATACGCTCACATGCTTAACAAGCGCGGGCAGCCTATCGATAGGCTGCCCGCGCTTGTTAAGCATGTGAGGGGGATAATGTCAGCGGAGTTTGAAGGTCTCTGCGCCTGTTGCGGTGATGACGCGCACGATGACCGGCCCGGCGGGCACTTCGACAGTTGCGGAGCCATCTACTTGCACGCTTGCCACCTTGATGCCGTCAAGAGTGTAAACGGCGGCATCGGCTGACTCAGCCGTGAGAGTCACCTCATTGCCATTGCGCACAGCTTTCTCGCCGTTAGCGCCCACAGCTTTGATACCGCTCGTGTAGGCCTTGGCGTCCACAATGTCGGAAGCGACTATGGCGTTGGTTTCGCCATCTATGAGGAGCACAATCACCTCTGTATTTTCAAGATGCTGGATAGTCTGGGGCACCGTGAACTCAATCTCGCCCGAGCGTGCCTCGTCACGCACCCAGGCTCCCTCGAGGGTCTCGCCGTAGAAAGAGGGCCAGATGCCGCGTGCAACGTGGTTGTAGACCATCTTGCTGAAGGGAATCATCTCCATGCCGAACTCTCCTCCGGCCAGGTACTTCTGCATGTAGGGAAGCAGGAACTCGCCATAATTGGAGGTGATGTAGGAGTCGGTGCGGTTATAGAAGCCGTTGGTCTGAGTGTAGCCGGAGTCATTTCCGGTCACGCCGTTCTCTATCAACACAACAGCGGCGCGGAGGTCGATACCGTCGGCATCGTATGCGTTGCGGGCGTCAAATTTCACCTTCACGCTCTTGCCCCAGGGGTCAGCCTCGGTAGCATCGGTTGCAACTTCGGTGATTTTCACCTTATTGTAACTTCCAGCGGTCATCAGCTTCTCCACCTCAGTGCGGCGGTCGGGAGTGAGGCCGCGCGTGGCGCGGTTGAACATCGCCTGAGGATAGCTCGTGGTGCCGTTGAGGTCAAGGACATTGAGCAGATACTCAGAGGTGCCCTCCGACATGGGGTCATAATAGTTGATGAAGCCGTGGATGGCAATTCCGATGGTCTTGTTGAGGCCCTCCTCGTTGCCGGGATAGGTGTCATGATAATATTCCATGCTTGCTGCTCCCGAAGGACAGGCCTGGCATCCGGTAGCGGTGACCTCCTCTACCACCACGTTGGCAGGATATGTGATGGTGGGCACGCCGACAGTTCCGGTCAGGACCGTAGGCACAGCCCCTTCATAGTCAGGGAGGATAGTGACGGTATAATGCTTAGAGGCCTCACCCTCCACCTTGACAGGATCGAATTTCACCAGTTGGTAGATGAGCACGTTGCCCGCATTGCCGAAGGGCTTCTTATAGTAAGTCTCCACTGTGCGGCCATCCATCTCGAGAGTAGCAGTGAATCCCGGGCAGGCCACAGGAGTTTTCATGCCGATATTGACCGACACGGTGATATCCTCGCCAAGCTTTGCGACCTTCGGGGTCTTGTTTTCAAGTGTGATAGCATAGTTGGAGAGGCTTATGTTGGTGAATCCGGTCATGCCGAGGTCTTCGCCGGTGCTGACGAATGCAAGACGCACTTTCTTGCCGCCAAACCCGTTGAGGGGGCAGACAACGTCACGTGTGGCGACCTCCTGAGTGCGGCTGCCGCTGACGGTGGTCTCAAGCACAGGCACCTCGGAGAAGTCCTCCTTGGCGTAACCGCCGTTTTCAGACACAAGCACCTTGTAGGGATTCTTGCCCTGGCCCCACTGGCCGCGGTTGCAGTAGACGGCGGCTGTGAAGGAGAGCTCCGCGTCATCGGCAGGTATCTCTATCTCAGGCGTCACCAGCCACTGGTCGGCCGGCTGCGAGGGTGTGAAGTTAGTGCAGCTGAAGGGTATGCACATGCTGCCGTAATTCACCAGGATATAATAAGGCCCCGTGCCGTCGGCATTGAAATAGTTGGTCATGACACCGTTGGGCACAGCGCCGTTGCCGTAGGTGTACCAACCCTCGGTCAGGAAGTCACCCTCCTGCCCCATCTTCACGAAATTCTCGGAGTAAAACTCCGGAGTTGTGACAGCCGCTCCGGCTGCCACGGGCAGCGCGATGGCCGCTGCCGCTATATACTTGCTTATCTTAGACATACTTATGGATGTATCAGTTGATGGTCTTGAGGATAGCGCGCCCTTCGGAGGTCACTGCGGTCACGATTGAGAGTCCGGCAGGAAGCTCTATCTCGTTGCGGCCGGCTTTGAGAGGCGTGCGCCCTGCGATCTTGCCGTCAATGCTGAGGATTTCAGCATATCCTTCACTCTCACACTCTACTATCACCTTGCCGCCGAAGACATGCATTGCCAGGCCCTCGCCTGAGACGGCGCTCTCCACGCCCGACAAGTCGCGGTTGTAATACTCAGCCGTGACATAGTCGGCGCTGATAATCTCGCCCGATGAGGCATTGGTGAGCACGAGCAGGACAGCGGAATGTTCCGGATCTGTCACATTCTGAGGCATGGTGAATTCCAGTACCTCCTCGCGGTCGGTGTCAGCCGTCCAGGCACCCTCGAGAGGCTGCCCGTTGAATGAGGGGAAGACATCGCGCACCACCTCGTTGTATACCATCTGGGTATAGGGCACCATCGGCTGGTTGGGGCGGTCGACAAACTGCGCCATATAGGGCACCATCTCCTCGCCGAGCTGATCGGCAATGTCCTTTGAAGTGAACCTGTTGTAGTTGTTGGTCTGGCTCCACTGCGAGTTAGAGCCTCTCAGGTCGTTCTCAATCACGACAGCAGAAGCGTTGATGCCGAAGCCGGGAGTAGAGAAAGATATGCGGGGAGAGTAATAGACTTTCATAGCTCCGGTGGCCGCGTCATGGTCCACACGGGTCACAGACACTCGTCCGAATGACTTCTGAGCCATGATGCTGTCCATGTTAAGCTGCGCCGGATACACAGTCTCGCGGCGGTTGAGCATGGCTGTCGGGTATCCGATCATGCCCAATTTTTCGGCCAGGCTTGAGGCGGGAGTGAAGTAGGTCGCGGGAGACTGCATCGGGTCGTTGCCGTGCACGGCAGCCACGTAGAACTTTCCTCCGCCGGCCTGCGAGCCGTCATAGTGGTCGCGGTAATAAGCCATGTAGGCCGTGCCTATCGGACAGTAGCCGCACCATGTGCCGGTGAACTCCTCGGCTACCACCACTGCGGGATAGCGCCTCTCGGCATTGACCATCACGCCGGTGAGGGTGGAGGGCTCCAGGGACTCGTCATTAAGGGAGATGGTGACAGTGTAGCCGATCTGAGAGGCCCCCTTGAAGTCAATGTCAGTGAAGGTGGGCGTGACTGTGGTGAACATGTTGGGGGTAATCTTTCCCGAATACTCGTATGTGTATTCTTCGCCGTTGTCCAGTGTCAGGACAGCCTTGAGACCCTCCACAATAACGGGGGTGGAAACCTTTATCTTGAAGCTCATGGAGGGGTCGGCCGCATCCATCACTATGGTCTCAAGTGTCTCGGCATCCTCGATACCCAAATAGTAGGGTGCGACACTGATGGAGCCGAAGCCGAAGACGCCCTGCGAATTATCCATATTGACGAAAGCGAGACGGATTTTCTTTCCGGCATATCCCTGCAGGACCACGCGGCGCTGCGAGGAGCTTATGCTCTGGCTCCCCTGCACGGCCGTCTTCACGAGCTGTGTCTTCCGGAAATCCTCCTTTGAGGCTCCATCCTCGCTCAGATAGACCGCGAAATTATTTTTTGCGGTGTTTCCGGTCGTGGTGGCGGTGAAACAGAGAAGCTCGGCATCCGAGCCTACGGTGAATTCAGGAGTGATGAGCCACTCGTCGGATTTCTGGCCGTCGCTGAATTCCGAGGGGCTGAAAGCCGTCGGGGCGATTCCGGAGGCGGTGAGCACCGTGTAAGAGTTGGTGGCGCTGTAGTTTTTGAAGTAGTGCGCGTACGTGCCTGAGGGCGTTGCGTCACGGCCGATCATCGACCAGTCGGAGGGGATGGAATAATCCTGGAACTCCCCCGAGAAAGACTCAGGATGGTTGACAGCCGCTCCGAGCGAGAAAGCTGTGGCGAGTGCCAGCCCGGGTAGTAAAAATTGCTTCATATATTTGTTTTTGATATGACGGCAGCAAGCCATAATCCGGAGATTATACCGCCGCGTCTGACTGAAAAATGCAATGTGGCCGGAAAGGCACTCCGCACCTGCGGATACTTTTCCGACCACAATATTACAATTTTTTTTCGAGAAAACCGAAATTTTAGCTCGAAATATGCAAAAACATGATTTAAAACATCTTTAAGGGCGTTTATGATGCGCTCCTACCCCCGGAAGGGAGGTTGATGCAGGAAAGCGTCAGTCGCGCACTGTCAGAAGCAGGCCGGCCGATGTTGCCGTCATCAGCGGTGAGTATTGCGACTGCACTGTGGCTATGCCGGCGGCAAATTCTCCGGCCTCCATCACGCGGCAGTCATACGAGAAGACATGTGTGCCCTTGGGGAGGCGGTCAAAGAACATGTTGCTTACGGAGGTCCGCACTTCCCGGTAACATCCGATGCCGTCATTGACGCTATATCCCGAGAGACCCTCCACGGGTTCAAGACATGCGGCACGGCTGTCGGTCAGGGCGACGTAATCCATCGCACGGTCGCACTTGACGGTGATGGTCACGCGCACTTTGTCGCCGACCTTCACCGAGTTAGCCGGGATGGCCCTGCCATCTTCGCCGATAAGATAGAGTTCTTTAGATACTGACAGCGGGGGTATCGCACTGGCTTTCACTTCGCGCACGGGCACTATGCGGGCGCTCATCACTCCGCCCCATGCGGGGCCTTCGCTGCTGCGGCTGACGCTCAGCATGCTCCCGGATGCCTCACGCGGAGTAAGGGAAATGCTCCAGGCGCCGGATAGCAGAGCGTCAGAGGGTACTTTCAGCTCCTTTCCTCCTAACTTTATCACGGGCTTCGCGAGCTCAGCGGGATTCTGCGTCCAGTCGCTGCCGGAGGTCAGAATGCCTCGTATCACAGGAATGGCGTACGCGCTCTTCCCCCAGTCCTGCACCTGCTTCTGCATCACAAGCCACTGGCGGAGCTGATCCACTTCCGGTGCATCCGGCGATATGAGGGCGAACGCTTCCAGCACCCGGGCCGTTGCAGTCAGCGAGCCTGAGCCGGAATAATCGTCAGACAGAGTGTCAAACCACATTCCTTTATCCGGAGCGGTCAAGGCAGTTGAGGCGAAAGATTTCAATATTTCCGCGGCTGTATCCCTTTTGCCCGCATACCATAGGTTGATGGCTGCCTCGGCACGGTCAGAGATGCCCATGTCGCGCCATTCCGCAGCGAGGGCAGTGAGGGCTTGCGAACATAGTTCACCAAAAGCTCCTGACGGTCGGGCGTTACCGGCTATGCCTCTGCGATCATACATCCAGCGGTTCATCTCCGTCAGGTCAAAGGGGCGCTTGGCCCCCTCGCGCTTCGCCTTGAGGTATGTCTGAGCCTTCCGGCTGTCCACATATTCCATCCCCTTGCGGGCCATTTCTGCCACCGAGGGAATATCAAATGCAAATGTTCCTGAGGCAGGAGCAAGATTGCGCACCACCTGCTGCGTGATCCATTCCGACCCTTGCATGCCCTTGCACCAGCTCCAGCTTCCGTCTGCATTTACCAAGGCGGCAAGACGGTCAGCAGCAGCTTCTATGACACGGCGCGCCTCAATGCTGTCGGTGAGCGATCCGAGACTGCGCATGCGCGCCGTCTCTCCCTGGGCGTCCGGCAGCCAAGGCGTCGCGGCCAATGCTGTGGTCTTCATGGCCTCATTACGTTCCAACGGGGAGACGAGGTCACCATTTCCTCTGTCCGAACCAAGCATATCCTCCAGGCCCCTCTTCAGGCGCGGATACTTCACCAGCAGTCCCGCGGCGGTCGCGTTGGCGAATATGTTGCGCGACAGCGTCAGGGCATTGTCTGATTCAGTCTCTGCGAGAGCAGGGAGCGCTGTGAGGCAGGTCCAGGCAGGATTGTCGCAATAGCTGAGCGTCACCATGCTGCCCGGGGCGAACTTCGGAAGTTTAACGGTATAAGAGGTGGTACCCGGTGCGAGCCAGAAGGGTGTTGACTCAATTACAGGCTCCGAAGAGGGCATCACCGGTATGATAGTTTCCTCGCCATCGCTATGGCCCCCTCCGGTAGCGTAGGCCCTGACTGCAATCTGCATCAGGTCGGAGGGGACGTCAAAGTCAAGCGTAATGACCCTTGAAGCCGCCGGATCGAGTTTTTCTCCCTTGTACTTCTTGGAGGCTATCACCTTGCCATCGGCATCGACAATGTCAATGCGCCCTCCGATAGCGAGTTCGCTGTCGGAGTTATTATACAACGTTGCAGCCAGCACAGCGCGGTCAAGCGTGCGCACAAAGCGCGGAGCGTTGAGACGGGCCATGACCTTCTTTGAGGCCACAGTCTCCAATGTTTTAGTCGCGCTCTGCACTCCCGGAGTGTATCCTAACAGCTGCAGCTGCCATGTCGTGTTATAGTCGGGGACCTCAAATTTCAATTCGACTACTCCCTCGCGGTCAGTCACAAGGTCAGGCATGAAGAAGGCTACGGGCAGTTCCGAGGGACGCAGCGGGATGTCGGACACTGCATCATCCGGGCCCCCGTAGGCAGTAGCCGGAGTCTCCGGCGCACTCTCCGCCACGCCGGCTTCAGCTTCCGATACAGAGTCATAGGCATCTGCGGCAGATTCCATTTTGGCTTCATCGCGGACTGAGCCTGCCAAGACTACCGCACTGTCTGTGGTGACGCTCTCCACTGCCACTTCCTCCGCAGTCGGCCAGCCGCGCACCGCGACTCCGTTTGCCGAAGCCTTGCTCATATACAGCGGCCGCGCCGTGGCAGCTGTCAGCCCATATCCCCATGTGCGGAAATCGGGCGTGAGGAGGTCGACATATTTCTTGTATCTCACTCCCGGGAAGGACTTATAGAACGAGATGGTAGCGCCGGGATAAATCGCCGGGCTGAGATTTACGCGCGAGCTGTAATCAAAAGTATTGCCTGAGAAACTCCAGCTGAAGGGCTGCAGCGAGTTGAGCGCCGCATCCGACATGACCGCCATCACGGCAGCCTCGGCGGGAAGGCCGCCACGTGTGAAACGGAATTTCCAAGTCTCTTTCTCCCCTGCCGAGATGGCAGGACGGAATGACTCCGTCTCTATCTCAGTTTTTTGAGCGCGCTCTTCCGGAATTACCTCTATGGAAGCGCGAGACACCGCTTTGTCTTGCATTGCGCACATATTCACCCACACTGAGCCGTTTGAGGCAGGAGCGGGAACATCAAACTGCTCGAGGCTCTCGCCCGTCTTTACCCATTTGAAAGCGCTCTCGCCTGACAGGTCGGATATCACGCACAAAATCCAGTTGTCTTCCCTGTCGCTGCCAACGCTCACAGTCACTTCCTCCTCTTCGGGCTTGGCCACAATTCGCGTAGCGGGCGTCCACAGAGTGACGCCGCGCGGTGCCACGGCATCATCCGCACGGTATATCACTGTCGAGACGATGCTTTGATTCCCCTCCTCATCATCCGCCAGACTCAGTGTGAGTTTGTAGCGTCCGGGCACCAGGTCCTTGGCAGGAAGAGTGAGCACGGGAGAGTCAAATTCGGTCTCGAAGCCCTCCCCTCCCCCGGGCCAGTCAGGCGTAACACGGCACATGGCCTTGCGGATGGCCGGCAGTCCGGCCGAATCGTATACCGGCACATTAAGGCGCACCTCATTTCCGGTCATCTCCACACGTCCCGGAATTTCGGGAGCTATGGAGTAACCTTTAGCAAAACTGAAGTCATATCCGGGAGCCTCGCGCGTTTCGCCGGCATTGTCTGTCACGGCTGCGCTGAGGTGGAAATATCCGTTTTCATACTGTGTGCCCCTTAGTGAGTCGGAACTTAGGACAATGTGGAAAGTGCCGTCTGCGCCGGTGCGCATCCCTGTGTAGCAGCGCCCATCTGCCGCATATGCTCCCCACGGGCGCCAATATGGATGGCGTGTTGTCACCTCCACTCTGACTTCTGCATTGGCCACGGGCATGCCGGAGAAGGTCATTGCCTTCCCCTTCAGCACAATCGTGCCTTCGCCCGATTCTTCCTTATCCTTGTCAATGGTCACGGAGAATGTGGGCAGCCGGTATTCCTCGACTCGGACACGGGTCTGTCCCAGATTGCGGTACGCCGGGGCATCCTTGTCGCGGGCGGCTATCTGCCACTGCCCTAACAGGCGCCCTTCGGGAATGGTAAACTCTCCCTGCGCCCTGCCCCACTTGTCGGTTACCAGGCTGAGGGTATCCACAGGCTGGTATGAGGCATCAAGAAGGAGAGCTTCGAAGGGGTATGCTTCCTGAAGGGTGTTCTCACGGTTTTCAGCACGCCAGATCACTGCGGAAAAACGCACTTGGTCGCCCGGTCGGGCAATAGCGCGGTCAGCGAAGACATTCCCCACGATCTGCCCTTTCTCTTCTGAGCGTGTCCAGCCGCTGTATACATTTCCCTGCCATTTCTCGTCCCCGTATGTGATGCGCACGTAGGATGTCCCGTCGGGAAGAGTCAGGGTGCCGTCCGTTGCAGACTTGAATGTGCCGAGTCTCACCAGGCCATTGCGGGAGTTGAGGCGGTAATCACGTTTGAAGGCCTCGACAGTGGCCCCCTCCACGGGTTGCTGGTTATGCAGCCGGACCACAAAGAAAAGGTCCCTCTCCTTCCGGCCAGTATTGACCGAGAGCCCCGTGATTCCGGTGACATTCATAGGTGTGTAGATGCGGTCCGCCCCCTCACCCTTGAGGGCAGCCGCCACAGCGCCATCTACCGAAGGCAGCACAACATAATATCCTGGGTCGAATCCACCTATCGATACTGTGTCTGTAACGGAAAAGGGCGCTTCGAGGCTGTTTCTTACCTCAAATGTTCGCGCCACCTTCCCTTTGCTTCGGATATCAGCCGCGCTGACCTGGTCATCCTCAGCCACGGGCACCTTGACTACGATGAATTTCGCCGCGTTGACGTTTCTCACATTCACAATTGCCTTGACCTCCTGCCCGGGCATTGCCAAGGCCGGGAGGCTTCCGTAAAGATGGGGCTCAGTCATGGAGAGAATCATGTTCTCCACATCGCCTGCCGCCTCCGAGCCGGGATGCCTCTTGAGAGCCTCGCGGAAAAGTGTGCAACGCGACTTCACCGAAGCCCATTCGGGGAGGGGCCGCTTCGCAGCCGCCACAGGCTCTTCGGCAGTCATTCGCTCGCAGGCATTGTTGAAGGGTCTGAGCAGGAAGAGAGAGGCCGGATATGACTTTATCTCATTGTACCGGTCCAGCAGAGTCTGAGCCCCCATTTCTGCCGTCTGCATCTCGGCGAGTTTCTTCACAGCCATTATTGAAGGCACAGTGCCGGGATGCGCGGCTGCGAGCCGCTCCCAGGCCTCCAGTACGTCTGAAGCCAGTTTGCGGCCATTTGCTTCGGGGCTTGAAGTATCATATCCCGAGTTGCCGAAAAAGGGTATATCATACGCTGCCTCCTCACGGCCGGGACGGCAGTCGAAATCTTCCAGCAGGTCAAGAATACGGAGGGCGGCGAAATCTTCCACTGTGAATTCCTTGCTTCCCGGCACGGGCGTTTGTTTCCTCTTGGCCGAGGATGGGACATCACTGAAAGTCACGGCATCTCCTAAAGCTGAAAGCGGGGTACTGCCCGCTCCGGTGATGCCGTCCCAGGCAGAGTCGCACAAGGCAGTGATGCGCATCAGATAGATTTCGCGGCTCCATTCCAGGCAGCTTGCGGGAATGTCGGTCAGCGGCAATGCGCGCCCCGAGTAAACGCGCCTGTCGGAATTATACTGCGAGGCATAGACAGAGGCCTCCAGGAGCTGCGCTACCCCGCGGTAAGGCTGGGGCATGAGCCGGGCGGCGGAGTCAATGAGGGCAGCGCTGCGGTCAGCGCTGTCCGAGTATCTCCGCGCATCGGCCACCGCGCACTCCAGCAGGGCTGCCAGTGCGCGGCCATATTTGGCGCTCCCGAGGGCCTTGCCGAGCTCTGAGGAGGCTGTGGCAGACACTTCCGAGGGATAGGCGAAATCAGGGTTGTCAAAAGATGCGGCGGCGGCACGCCGGACCCCTGCCCCTGCAAAAAAGACAACGGCGACCAGAATTCCGGCCACCGTCTTCAGGAAAGGATAACGTTTCATTGGTATTCGTCACTTTTTCTTATGCTTCTTCCCCTTCTTCTCTGAACACATCTCCTCCATCTTGCGCCGGAATTTGGATTCAGCATCCTTCATCTTGTAGCGCTGCTTGGGGGTCAGGAATTTGGCAAAAAGAGCATCATATTTCTTTTCAAGGGCCACACCTTTAGCCTTGCCCTCTATGATGGCTGCGTTGACCTGCTCATATTCGGCATCGGTGAGGTTCTTTTCATTTTTGAGTCGGCGCTGAGCTGCGAAAATCTCATCCCATATCGCCTCCTCCTCAGTCATCATGGAGCCGTAGACCTCGGTGAACTTTGCGCGCTGGTCATCACGGAGCTCAATCTCCTGAGCTACGAACTTCATCTTGAAGTCCCGTATTTCCTTACGCATCTCAGCCCGTTCTTTTTCGGTCTTAGGGCCGGCCATCATGATGTTGAGACCTGCGGTGAGCACTATTAGCAGCAGGTAGAGTCTTTTCATATTTTGTTTTGTGGTGTTAGAAATATTGTTTAACCCTTCTTTGGCAGCCGCCGGGCTTCAATTGGCGGCTATGCCGGCATACTTGGGATCAATGGTCACGCCGAAATCCTCTTCAAATTCATCAATAGAGGAGTATGAGTCGCTCAGCGAGTAAATCAGCTCGTGCTCCTCCATGCCGTCGCCCTCGATGATGTAGTCATCTCCGCGGGTCTCAGCCACGGCCATTGAGATGGACTGCGGCATATTGTCAAGGCTGATCTCTGCAGACTGGCTCATGGTGTGAAACATCTTCATCATGCACCAGATGCCTGCGAACATGGCAGCCATGTAGACGTAGGGGCGGATTTTCTGCCAGACAGTCAGCTTCGGCGCAGCCGGTCGGGCCGGTCGCTCCGGCAGCCGGGCCATCACCTCCTCGCGAAAGGCATCGAAATACCCTTCGGGGACCTTATAGCCCGTCTCTCTGCCATATCTGGCTAATATCTTATCTTCTTCGCGCATATCTGTCGTAAAAGTGTGTCTATACTAAATAATTTTTCAGGATCAGGATACTGAGGTAAAAGCAGCTTTCAGTATTACCACCTCAGCTGCTTATACTCATTTATTCACACTTTTGACACGCGTGATTCTAAAAGGTTTAATCACAAGCCCCCGCCGTCACATGACAGCATATTTGCGGGCTCCCGAAGGACCGACCACAATGAGTGTGCCCCTCCCTCTGAGGTCGAATGTGTCGCCCGGCTGCAGGCTTGCCGCAGGCATGCCGTCAACACTGTAGACCTGCACCCGGGCAGCCGCTGTGAGCACACCCCCTGAGAGCGTCCAGTCGCCGACCGCTTCTGCGGATTCAATACCGCTCGCCTCGCCTGCGGCGGTGAAGGTGACAGTGTTGCCGTCAAAGGCGATGTTTGACAGTTCGAAGCCCACCCATGTGCCCTGCCAGGATTCAAAGGCCGGAAGCGTGGATTTGCCGAAAGCCGATATGCCCGAGGCTCCGGGGAAGGAGTCGCCGTTGCGCGTGGCCCCGGTCTGACGGTTGTCTGCCTCCACGAGGTCTACCCTCTGGTGTGTGCGCACATTATTGACCGTGTTCTCATACCATGCCTTTTCATCATAGTCCACATGCCACACCAGCAGCCCCTCGCCAGGTATGTAACGGTCGCTCCCCTGGCGGGCTCTGCACTCCAGGAGATAGTACTCATCAGGTGAATCAGTGGGAATGAAATATGCCTTGTTGCTGACATTTATCGGCTCAAGCGTTCTGCTGCCTGCGGTCAGATGCTCCGGCTGCAGCCAGCCGAGGGCGAAACGCTCGTAGGCTGAGTAATATGGAGGGGTGCGACCTTCATTGTTATATGGGCCCATGTCGAGAGTGCTCCACTCTCCGGGGGTGAAAGCTCCGTTATAGACTGTGGTATAGAGATCGGGCAGCCCGATTACGTGGCTGAACTCATGCACGAAGGTGCCTATGCCATCAGGCCGTTCCCCTCCGTAGACCTCCATGGTCTCGTTGCTGCAGGCGTAATGATTGAGGCGCACTCCGTCATATTCGTAAATGCCGTCGCGCAGGTCGGAGATGTCGGCCGAATGTGGCCATACCGTACCAGCGGTGCCTCCGCTGTTCTCCCCCTTGCCGGCGTAAAACACGAATACGTTGTCAATGAACCCGTCGCCATCGAGGTCATAATCGTTGAAATCGACTGTGGCATCCAGGTAGCTGCACGCCTCAATTGCCATCTCCTCCGGAGCGGCGTCATCACCCCAGGAATTGTTCTTGCCGTAATGCACGCGGTTGTACTGCAGCTCTATGGGCCCGTAGACATCAAACTGCGGGCGGAACTGCCCCATGGAGTTCTCTATGAAGAAATCACGAGCCGATCCGGTGGCTCCGTAGGTGGAGAATCCCTCCTCGTTGAGCATGCGGGAGAAATAGTCGTAGGGGTCTTCGCAATCGAATTTGACATCCTTGTATTCCACAAGCACCACCAGTGCCCTCCCCTCGCCGGTGGCGGGGAATGATGAGGGGCATATGCCGGGGTTGAAGCTGTTGTCGCCTGCGGCCACGCGCATGGGCATGTTGGCTATCTTGCGCTTGAGGCGCGGCGACCCCTCGCGCTGCACGGGCGCGCCGGAGGCGGGCACGAGCCGCCCTGTGCCGTCGTCGACAAGCTCAGTGCCGTCTGCTGCAAAGGTCCGGTGGCCATATTCATCGCCGGTCATGGAGATCATGATGCGCTCGCCGTCCGGCTGCGTATACGGGAAAAGGCCCGGGCGCGCAGGTGCCGCCCAGGTCGTCAATGCGGCTCCGACGGCCGCTATGCTGAGTAGTATTTTTTTCATGATGTGTCATTTGGATGCAGCCTGCCTGTAATAATGGCAAGCTAAGTATATAACGTCACATCAGTCATTAAATTATATTAGGGAGCATCGAAGTGGCTCTCCGGGGGTCACCATTCATACGACATGTTGACGCCGATCATGTTCAGGGCCTTGTTGGAGGTGTAGCCATACCAGTACTGCGAGGCGAGGAGCTGATAGCTCACGCCGATATTGATGGCCTGCTTGGGCTTCTGAGGATTTACGGGCACGCGCACTCCGAGCGTGGGACGCAAGTAGAAGTATTCCTGATTTGTCAGGTAGCCGTCTGAAATCTTCAGATAGTTGGTGTTGACAAGAAATGAGCATCCCAGGCGCAGATCGATAAAGAAGGCTGCAGTCGAGGGATTGCCTATGTTGAATCTGAAGTCGGAATAAAGCGGAATCATGACTCCTGTGGTGGTGCTCTTATGATAATCCGCCTCAGTCCAGCCGTTGCCCCAATTGTCCGCTGTGTGGGAGAAGAGGAGGTCCACGCCCAGTCCGGCGCCCATGAAGAACCATGAGGAGTAGGTGAAGCCTTGCGTTGTCGATATGCCCGCCAGGTCGGCGTCAAGCGACCCGAGACCTTTGGCGTATGAGGCCTCGACGAATCCCTTGTAGCGCGTGGAGCCCGACAGGGCGGGCTGTATGGCATTGACCACCTGGTTGGCCAGGTCGTAATATTGGGCTGAGGCCGGCAGGATAGCGGCGCCGGCAAACAGGGCCGCGAGCATCATGTTTTTCATAATAATTCGTTTTTTATGGGATATGGGCTCAGTCCTGCAGGGCTGAGATATATTCGGTGATTTTCTTCACGGCATGATGATATGAGGCTTTCAAGGCCCCTACGGACGTGCCGAGTATTTCCGAGATGTCTTCATATTTCATCTCGTCAAAATATCGCATATTGAAGACCATGCGCTGCTTTTCCGGCAGCGAGCCTATGGCTCTCTGCAGCTCTGCCTTCAGATGGTCGCCGTCAAAATATGGGTCTGCCTCGATATTGTTCAGCAGGTTTTCATCCCCCTCTTCCGGCGTGGCTGTCATCTGGCTGCGCTGCTTTTCCCGGTTAAGAAAATTAATGGATTCGTTGACAGCGATTTTGAAGAGCCAAGTCGACAGCTTGGCATCACCGCGGAAGTTGGGGAGGTTCTGCCAGACTTTGATGAACGAGTTCTGCAACAGGTCATTGGCATCATCATGACTGACCACCATCCGGCGTATCTGCCAGTACATCTGCTCCCCGTAGGTGCGCATGAGCGTGTCGAAGGCCTGCGCGGAGGTCTTCTCGTCCTGCAGCTGCCGGACAAGCTCTTTCTCATCTATGGGAGGAGTATATGCCATTTACGCTTAAGATTCCTTGTTTTATCTTTTTCCGTTTTCCGCCATGCTCCTGAGCGCGGTTCTCGCCCGGGTTCAAAAGGTCGTAGCACGGATTTTATGCAAAGTTAAGCATTTTTTATTTATCTGCCATCGTTTTCAACAAAATAAACCATTTTTTTAGGTTAAATCGATTATTACTCCACGATATACACCAAGTTGGGGAGCGATTTTTTTCGCTCCCCAACTTGGTGTATATCGTGGCCGCTCCTGCGGCTGCCGCGGGGTTGCCCGGTCTTACTCGCCCCGGTTTTCCTTATTGAAGATGTGGCGCAGGCGCGAGAAGATACGCTTGGAGGTCGATTCAGTCGGCACAATGTTCGGCTGGTCTTTGAGGCTCTCCACAGCTGCCTTCTCGGCTTCAGTCAGATTCTCAGGCACGTACACCATCACATTGACCAGTATGTCGCCCTTCACCGAGGGATTGTTGAGCTGAGGGAGTCCCTTGCCGCGCAGTCTGAGCACCTTGCCCGGCTGCGTGCCCGGGGTAATCTTCACTTTGGCGCGACCGTCGACCATAGGTATCTCCGCCGATCCTCCGAGAGCGGCGGTCGGGAAGTCAAGCATGAGGTTGTAGATCAGGTCGAGTCCGTCGCGGATAAGCTCTGAATTCTTTTCCTCCTGGATGACAATCAGAAGGTCGCCGTTGATGCCGCCGTGGCGCGGGGCGTTACCCTGGCCGCGAAGGGTGAGCACCGTGCCATCCTCCACACCTGCGGGGATGTGGAAACTGACTATCTCGTCCTTCTTGTTTATGCCCGTGCCGTGGCAGTAGGTGCACTCCTCGCTAATTACCTTGCCCTCGCCGTTGCACTCCGGACAAACGGCCTGGCTCTGCATCGGGCCCATGAAGGTCTGCTGCACGGTGTTGATATAGCCTGTGCCGTGGCAGCGCTCGCAGGTATGGAAGGCTGTGCCATCCTTCGCGCCGGTGCCATTGCAGTGCTCGCAAGCCACCCAGCGGGGTATTTTGAGCTTCTTGTCAACGCCGTTCATCACATCCTTGAGCGACACCTTGACGGTGATTCGCAGGTCGGTGCCCTTGTTGACGTGCTGGCGCGGCTGACGCGCACGGCCTCCGCCGCTGCTGAAGCCGCCACCCATGTCGCCGAAGATGTCTCCGAAATGAGCGAAGATGTCCTCCATGCTCATGCCGCCTCCTCCGAAGCCGCTGAAGCCGCCGTAGCTGCCTCCGCCGCCCCCGAAGCCCTGCGGGCCCATAGCATGGCCGAACTGGTCATATTTCTGGCGCTTCTCGGCATCGCTCAGCACATCATAGGCCTCGGCAGCCTCCTTGAATTTCTCTTCCGCCTCCTTGTCACCGGGATTCTTGTCCGGGTGATATTGTATGGCCTTCTTGCGGTAGGCCTTCTTTATCTCATCGGCCGAGGCGTTCTTGCTCACGCCCAGGACCTCGTAGTAATCTCTCTTTTCTGCCATAGTGATAAGTCTTTAAGTGGATGGATTGAATCGCGGGTCACTGTCCGACCACCACTTTGGCATGACGGAGCACCTTGTCGTTGATGGTATAGCCCTTTTCTACGGTATCCATCACCTTCCCTTTGACATCCTCGGAGGGTGCCGGAATAGAGGCAATGGCCTCATGGCTTTCAGCATCGAAGGGCTGCCCGTTGGTGTCCATCTCCTTCACACCATTCTGCTCCATATATTTCTTCAGCTTCTGATAAATCAGCTCCATGCCTTCGCGCACGGATGCAACGTCAGTAGCCGTCTCGGCTGCCTTCAGGCCGCGCTCGAAGTCATCCATCACCGGCAGAAGGCCCTTGAACACGTTCTCGCCTGCATTCTTGATGATTTCGGATTTCTCACGGATGGTGCGCTTGCGGAAGTTGTCAAACTCAGCCATGAGAAACATGTATTCCTTTTTCTCTTTCTCCAGAGCTTCCTGAGCGCTGGCGAGCTGATTCTCAAGCGTGTTCACCTCCTCTTCGGCCTGGGTGTCCTCTGCCTCCTCCACGGGATCGGCGATCACAGCCTCGTCTACGGCCTGGCCCTCAGATTCCCCGAAGCGGGGCTCCTCGGAGTCATTATATTTATCCTTCTTGTCTTGTGCCATTTTTATAATATTTTTTAATTTATTCAGCAAATTTCGGGCCAAATTCACAACTTTTCCTCCCGCTCGGGCAAATGTCTTGTCAAGAGGAGCTGCCGTCATGTCGGTCTTATCTATTTAGTCAACAAACAAGGTGTGCATACGGTTTGCCCCTCCTCGGCGCGCAAGGCTGACACTGTCCTCATGGCCTCCTTGCGGGTGCGGAAAAGTCCATACATGGCTGAGCCGCTCCCTGACATTGAGGCATACGCAGCTCCGCCGGCATACAGAATCTCCTTAAGCCGGGGAAGAATCGGATGGGCCGGGAAAAGGGAGGCCTCGAAATCGTTGACAATCCTGCCGCGCCACTCTTCGACCGGAAGATGTATCAGCTCTTTGAGAGGCTCCTCCTTGCGGGCCGGCACAATGCCCGCGAAAGCCTCTTTGGTAGATACATAAATATCCGGCTTGGCAATCACGCACCACCATCCGCTCAAGTCCAGGCTGACAGGCTCCAGCCTCTCACCTACCCCCTCTGCATACGCAGGTCTGCCGGCCACAAACACCGGGCAGTCAGCGCCGAGCCGGAGAGCCATCGCCTCCAGCTCTGCAATGCTGAAGGGACTGTCATGAAGCTCGTTCAGCGCGGTCAGTACTCCCGATGCATCGGCGCTTCCGCCTCCGAGGCCCGCTCCATCGGGGAGATGCTTGTCAAGCGTCACGGAAATGTAAGGAAGCTGGCGCGCCCCCCTGTCGTGCATTGACTTTACAAACAGTTCTCCGGCTCTTACTACCAGATTCTTCCCGGGTTCACACTCTATACGGCGCCCCCTGAAAGCATACTCAATGCCCGCTGCTACATAGTCCGGCTCATTATCGCGCCCGTCATCGCCCCAGGTGACTTCAAGGATATCGCAGAAGGGTTCGGGATTCTGCGGAGTGCCGTTCATGACTCCCACAGGATAAAAGACTGTCTCCAGGTCATGATAGCCGTCCGGGCGGCGCGCGACCACATTGAGCCCTATGTTGATTTTCGCGTTTATAAATTTAATCATCAATTACAAGTTTTTTTGACCCCGTCTCAGCTCCTTCGCACCACTCCCGGGAGCATGGCCCCCAGCACTGCGGCGCGGGTGAGCAGATATGAGAGGAAGGCGCTCCACAGCAGCGTGTTCAGGCCGACCCCGGTTCCGCGCGGGATGAAAGCGATGACGAAGAATATCACAGCGGCCGCCAGGGTGGCGATGAGCAGGCGCCCGGTGTCTGTAAGTCCGATGTATATGCCGTCGAATATGAAGGCCCCTACTGACAGAGGAGGTATCAGCACAAAAGCCCATGCGTAACGCGCTATCTCCCTCCTGACGGCTTCATCGTCTGTCAGGAGGTCCGCAATAGGCAGGCCCGCCGAGAGATAGACGATAAAAAACAGGGCCGCCATCGCAGCCGCCCAGCCGAGCAGCCGCCGTATGCTCCGCTGCATCTTCCCCCTTTCGCCTGCGCCTTTGAATCGTCCGCAGAGAGCCTCTCCGGCGAATGCGAAGCCATCCATGAAATAGGAGAAAAATATGAAAAACTGCATCACAACGGCGTTGGCGGCAAGGGTCACATCTCCCATGCGGGCGCCTGCCGCTGTGACGGTCATCGAGACCGACATTATGCACACTGACCGGAAGAAGAGGTTGGTGTTGACTTTGAAATAGCGTCCGAGGCCCCCACCGCTGACCAGCGACCGCCACACTGCGCCCGCGCCGCGCCGGAACAGGGGGGCATATCGGCCGCCAAGCCGGCAGGAGAAAAGTATCGAGAGAACGAGTCCGCACCATTGGGCCACCAGGGTGCCGTAGGCTACTCCCACGAAACCCATTCCGAGGCCGAATACGAAGGTCAGGCTCCCGGCTATGTTGATTATGTTAGTGATTATGGCCACGGTCATAGGGTAGCCGGTCGACTGGTTTCCAATCATCCAGCCGGTGAGGGCCATGGTGCCTAAAAGGGCCGGGGCGCCGCAGACGCATACATTATAGTATTCACGCGCCAGTCCCGATACTTCCGGCTCGGCTCCGGCCACTCGGAGCAGCACTCCCCCTAAGGGGCCCCTGACGCATATCAGGGCCAGGCCTATGAGGAGGCCTAATGTGAGGCCGCGCAGCAATATGAGCTGCAGGGCCTTGCTGTCGGAGCCTCCGAAGGCTTCGGCAGCAAGCCCCGTGGTGCCCATGCGCAGGAAACCGAACAACCAGTAGGCCACGTTGAGCATCATCGTCCCTACAGCTATCGCCCCCAAGGGGGCGCTCCCTCCCAGATGGCCGGACACGGCGGTGTCGCATAGACCCAGCAGAGGGACTGTGATATTGCTGACAATGGCCGGCAGGGCGAGCCTAAGTATGGCCCTGTCAATTTCCTTGCCTTTGAATTGCGCTGTTCCCGGGGTCACTGTCCTCCCATCAAGTCAGCGAGGGTGTCTGTCACAAAGGGGCCAAGGACATTTTCATCCTCCATATCCTTTGTAATCTCGGCTTTCATTGCTGCGCGCTGCTCATCATTCAGTTTCTGGCCGGACAGCGCCATTGAAGCCTCAACCATTTTCAGCGCGCTCTGGCCGATTCTCTCCTTCGCCTCGGCATCAAGGGTGACGGTGGAGGCTGTGTAGGGAAGAAGCTGCATCAGGGTGGCATTGATATCAGACATCTTGCCACGGCCGATTCCATCCAGCTGCTCTGACACGGTGTCAAGTATTACGCATACAGCTTCGACATCCTTGTGCACCTCGGCGCCGGCGTTCAGCGCGGGACATAACATGGCGAGCAGTGCGATTACTGCCCCCATCATCGGGAATTTGATTCTTTTCATGATTGACAAGTTAATTAATTTTCCGCAAATATAGACAAAAAATCCCGGGAATTGCCTTATGCAGCCGGAAAATTCAATAATTTTGCTTACTTTTGCAGAGAGTTTGGCGGCCTTATGCCCCATCTCATAAACCATCAAGGCAATATGGCAGACAAACTATCTCCGGGGGCGGCCGCCGATATGGCCGACACAGGGCAATGGAGGCTCGAGGCGGTAATCTCACGCTACGGGCTGCGCGCCCGGCTGCACGCCATCGGACGCCCCGGCGTGACAGAGCGCACCATCATCGACGCTTCATGGAAGGAGGATGAGGAGGGGCTGCTGCAGCGAATCGAGAACGCCGTCTACGACCACCCGCAGGTGCTCGAAGACTACTCGGCACGAATCATTATCGACACGCCCCTCACTCTCTGGGTCCCCGCCGACCGGGCTCAACATGAGGAGGAGCGCGAGCGCATCTTCACTTCCGTATACGGCGGCAGCGCGGAGGATATCCTTTGCGATGAGCCAACCGGGACGGCCCCCGTGGCGCTATATTACCTCACCCCGGGCCTGAAGGCTTTCCTTAACCGCACATTTCCCGGAGCGCGGATTTTATCCGGGCAGTCAGTGGTCCTTGAGCAGGCGCTCCGCCTTTTTCCAGACGGGGAGGGGATACTGACTGTGATACGACCCGAGGCGACCGACATAGCAGCCGTGAGCGGTGGAAAGCTCGCTGCCATCGCAACGCGTCCGGCAATGTGTGCTCCAGATGTGACATATCACACTCTCAACACACTGAACAATCTCGGGTTCGACCCCGCTTCGACTAAAGTGGCCGTAACGGGACCGGATGAGGCCGCCGTAGTCGAGGCCAAGGCACAGATCGCCCCCTTTGTGAGCAACACAATCCTTCTGCCCGATTTTGACAACACCGGTTTACTATGAGAATAATTAGAGGTAAATATGGCAAACGCCGTTTTGACGTGCCAAAAAATATCACGGCAAGGCCCACTACGGACTTCGCCCGTGAAAACCTGTTTAACGTCCTGGAGAACATTGTAGATATTGAGGGGAGCCGCGTGCTGGACCTCTTTGCAGGCACAGGGGCGATTTCACTGGAATTTCTCTCGCGTGGCGCTTCCGAAGTCACCGCCGTGGAAATGGCGCCCGTGCAGGCGCGCTTCATCACCTCGGTGCGCGACACTCTCGGCGACCCGGCCCTGAAGGTGGTGCGCGGCGATGTGTTCCGCTTCCTCTCCTCGTTTTCGGGACGCGCGTATGACATCGTGTTCGCCGACCCTCCGTACGACCACAGCCGGTTCGGGGAGATACCGGAGCTGATCCTCGCTTCGGGAGCGGTCGCTCCCGGGTCGCTCATGATAATAGAGCACTCTAAAAAACATGATTTCTCCATGCTCCCCGGTTTCCGCGAACAGCGCGTTTATGGCAGCGTGAATTTCTCAATTATCGAGATTGAGAGTGCCGCGGAGGCTCCCTCGGCACAGGAAACCGAGTGATGCCGAAACCCTCCATGGCCCTGACAATTAACCATTGATAATAAATATATTGCTAATATACACATGTCAGAAAATATAAAACTTGACTCCATAGAGGAGGCCCTTGAGGACTTCCGAAACGGCAAATTCGTCATCGTGGTCGATGACGAGGACCGCGAAAATGAGGGCGACCTCATCATGGCCGCTGAGAAAGTGACGCCTGAGGATGTCAACTTCATGCTCAAGAATGCCCGCGGGGTGCTCTGCGTGCCCATGCCCATCTCCCTGTGCCGCCGACTCGGCCTCGACCGGCAGGTGGAGGACAATACTTCTGTGCTCGGCACCCCCTTCACGGTCACCGTAGATAAGCTCGAAGGGTGTTCCACGGGTGTCTCCATTCAGGACCGCGCTGCAACTATCCGCGCCTTGGCTGACCCGGCCTCCACTCCTGAGACTTTCGGACGCCCCGGACACATCAACCCTCTTTACGCCCAGGACCGCGGCGTGCTGCAGCGCTCAGGCCATACCGAGGCAGGCGTTGACCTCGCACGCCTCGCCGGCCTCCAGCCCGTGGCCACGCTGATGGAAATAATGAGCGATGACGGCTCTATGGCGCGCCTCCCCGAGCTGCGCCGCCGCGCAGACGAGTGGGGCCTCAAGCTCATCAGCATCCGCGACCTGATCGCTTACCGCCTGCGCAACGATTCAATCGTCGAGCGCGGCGAGGAGGTGCACCTCCCCACGCAGTACGGCGATTTCCGCCTGGTGCCTTTCCGACAGAAGGACAACGGTCTCGAGCACATCGCCCTCCTCAAGGGTGACATCCACACTGCCGAGCCGCTGCTGGTGAGAGTACATTCCTCGTGCATGACCGGTGACATCTTCGGATCGATGCGCTGCGAGTGCGGCGAACAGCTCCACAAGGCCATGCAGCTCATAGAAAAGGAGGGGCGCGGTGCAATCATATATCTTAACCAGGAGGGACGCGGCATCGGACTGATGGACAAGATCAAGGCCTATAAGCTCCAGGAGGAGGGGATGGATACCGTAGATGCCAACCTCCACCTCGGCCACCGCGCCGATGAGCGCGACTACGGAGTCGGGGCAAGCATCCTCCACTCGCTCGGCATATCCAAGATGCGCCTGCTTACCAATAATCCCACCAAGCGCATTGGCCTGCAGGGGTACGGCCTGGAGATAGTGGAGAATGTGCCTATCGAGGTTGAGCCCAACGAATACAACCGCTTCTATATGCACACCAAAAAGACCCGCATGGGCCACGAACTCCACAAGGTGGACTAAAACGATGAACCCGATATCATGAAAAAACCGTTAATACCTGCTCTCGCCCTCCTGATGCTCGCTTCGGGAGCGGCGACCGCCAAGAAGGCCCTGGACCACGACGCTTTCGATTCGTGGAACACTGTCCGCAATTTCCCGGTGTCCAATTCCGGGGAATGGGTCTCTTTCGCTGTCAATCCCCAGGAGGGTGACGGCACGCTGACCTTCTATAATTCGCGCACGGGACGCCGCATAGACATACCGCGCGGATACCAGCCCGGATTCACCTACGATTCACGCTGGGCCGTGGCCCTCGTGAAGCCCCTCTTCAAGGATTCGCGCCAGGCTAAGATAGACAACAAAAAAGATTTTGACGCGCCCCAGGATTCCCTGGCTATAATCGACCTCAAGAAGGGCACGGTGAGCCGCATTCCCCGGGTCATCGGATACACCATTGGCAAGGAGGGGGGCGACTGGCTGGCCTATCAGAGTTGCGACACAGCATATATCGCGCCCAAGGCCCTCAAGGACAAAAAGGCGGGACGCCCTCTTGTGATCCGCCATCTTCCGACCGGCCTGACAAAGACCATACGCTGGTCAAAAGACTACGTGATGTCAAGAGACGGGCGCCGGATGGCCGTGACCCTCTCCAGCAACAAGAATGATTCTACGGCTACCGACGGCATAGGCCTGGTCAATTTCCCTGATACCACTTTCCTTCTCATAGACCGCGAGGCGCGCCATTACGGCACGCCGGTGTTTGACTACGCAGGCAACCAACTGGCCTATACTCTCTCTAATGACTCCACCGAAAGCGGCACACGTGAGACCCTGCTTTTCATGGCCGACCTCAACACCATCCTTCCGGAACCCCGCGAGATTCCGGTGAGCTTCACCACCGGCTCGGCTCCCAATCTCGCTCTTCCCCATGCTGAAGACCCGGAGCTCCAGGCGCAGCTTGAAAAGGAGTATGCCGAGACCAAACGCAAGATGCAGGGCGAGAGGCTGGCCCTCAACCAGTATTCTGTCCCCGTATTCTCGCACGATGGCAAGCGCCTCATAGCCGGAATCGCTCCCCCGGTGGCCCCGGATGATACCACCATCGTGGAGTTTGAGAACCCCACTTTGGACATCTGGCGCTGGGACGCTCCGATGACTCCTCCGCAGGAAAACCATGAGGTCGAGAATCTACGCAAGCACACCTTCCCCGTGGTAATCGACCTGAGCACCGGAGGCCAGCAGCTGCTGACCACCAATCCCCTGGTGATAGTAGACGCTCCCGACCGCTGGGATGCCGACTGGGCTCTGCTCCATGACCCGACGGAAAATGTGGTGTCACACCAATGGGATTACTACGCTCCGGAAGACGTATCCATCATAAATGTCAACAACGGGGCGCGCCGCGCTATCGGCACAGTCTACAAAGAGACAGCAGAGCTCTCGCCCGAAGGCAAGTTTGTAGTGTGGTGGGACGAGAAAGACTATTTCTCCTATGACATCGCCACAGGAGAGACGCATAATCTCACCCGTGGCACGGACGTGACCTTCTGGGATGAGAAGGATGACCACCCCATGGTGCCGCAGCCTTACGGCATGGCATGCTGGAGCGAGGGAGACAAGGCCATGCTGGTCTATGACCGATATGACATCTGGAGCCTGGACCCGACAGGCAGGACAGCGCCCGTCAACCTCACCAAGGGTGAGGGACGTCGCACTGACCGCTGCTACCGCTACATCAAGACTGACCCCGACAGCCGCGCCGTCAAGCCGGGGGAGGAGATGCTGCTCAGCGTCTTCGACTATTCCGACAAGCGCAAGGGCCTCGCATTCCTGCGCCTTGGCGCCCCGGCTGTGCCCACGCTCAAGGTCCTGGAGGGATATTCCTTCACGCAGATACGCAAGGCCAAGGATGTCCCGACCTACAGTTTTGTCAAATCAAATTTCTCGGTGATTCCTAACGTGTTCGTAGCCACAAAGGGAGATTTCGCCAAGGCAAAGCAGGTCAGCGACGCCAACCCGCAGCAGAAGGACTACTGGTGGGGCACGGCTCAGCTTGAGAAATGGTATGCATACGACGGCACCCCCTCGGAGGGTGTGCTGTATGTGCCTGAGGATTTTGACCCGTCGCGAAAGTATCCTATGCTCTGCGTCTTCTATGAGACGGGCAGCGAGGAACTTTACACTCATTACACCATGGAGCCCTCCTGGAGCTGGGTCAACTATCCCTTCTACGTGAGCAGAGGATATGTGGTGTTTGTCCCCGATATTCACTACACCTCCGGCATACCGGGTGAGTGCGCCTACAATTTCGTATGCTCCGGCGCCGAGGAGATGTGCCGACGCTACCCCTGGATTGACAAGGAGCGCATCGGCATCGACGGCCAAAGCTGGGGAGGATACCAGACTGCATATCTGATCACGCGCACCAACATGTTCGCCTGCGCCGGCTCCGGCGCTCCGGTCGCCAACATGACTTCGGCTTACGGAGGCATACGCTGGGGTACCGGCGACTCCCGCATGGCGCAGTATGAGATGGGCCAGAGCCGCATCGGAGCCACCCTCTGGGATGCTCCCGAACTCTACATCAGAAATTCTCCTGTCTTCCATGCCGACCGGGTACACACTCCCCTGCTTATCATGCACAATGACGCTGACGGAGCCGTGCCTTGGTACCAGGGAATAGAATACTTCATGGCTCTGCGCCGCCTCGGCAAGCCTGTCTGGATGCTTCAGTACAACGGTGAGGCCCATAACCTCAAGGAACGCCGCAACCGCAAGGACATCACGCGCCGCCTCCAGCAGTTCTTCGACCACTATCTCAAGGGCGACCCCATGCCTGAATGGATGCGCGAGGGCATACCCGCTATCCGCAAGGGCCAGGAATTAGGATACTGATTCATCAGCCGTCCGAAACGCAGAGCGCCCCTGCCTCAGATGAGGCAGGGGCGCTCTGCGTTTCGGACGGCTTGAAGAGCCGCCGCAATATTTTC
>CAZWVY010000024.1:0-34363 GCA_964637105.1 uncultured Sangeribacter sp.
GAGGCCGTCGAGGCCGCGGGCCTTGGCGTCGTCGGCAGCCTGGCCCACAGAGGAGGCGGGGAGTCCGGCGAGGTCAGCCTCGTCATAGACGGTCACGAAGAAGTTGTTGGTGGCGTTCAGGAGGTTCTTGTTATACTGGATGAAGAGCTTTGCCAGCTCGTCGTTGACCTTGATGAGCTCGGCCTTCTTCTCGGGGGAGAGGGCTGCGCCCTGCTCGGCAAACTGGCGGTAGTACTTCTCCACCAGGCGCTTCTGGACAGCGTTGAGGCCCATCTTGTTGCGGTTGTCATAGACCTGCCTGATGCGGCTGAAGAGCTGCTCGTCGAGATTGACCATGTTGGAGGCCTCGTTGAGCAGAGGAATAGCCTCCTCGGCCATAGTGGCGAACTCCTCGGTGCTCATCGCGCCGTCATAGTGGTAGAACACTGCGGCCACGCGGTCGAGGATGGGGGAGAGGTTCTCCAGGGGGAGAATCGTGTTGTCGAAGTCGGGTACTGCGCGGTTCATGGTGATCGCGCGGAGGTTCTGCTGCTGCTCCTCCAGGCCTGCCTTGAGGGCGGGGATGAAATCGGAGGTCTTGATCTGCTCGAAGGGAGGGATCTTGTAGACAGTAGTGTAGTCCTGCAGGAAGGGATTCTGTGCCATGCCTGTGAATGTCGGGGCGGCCAGCAAGAGGGAGGCCGCGAGGGTCAATAGGGATTTGGTCATGATATTTTGTTAGGTGATAAGGGATAATGAGTAGTGAATAAGTGAGGAGTGAGGAGTGAGGAGTGAGGGTCACTGCATGTCATCGGGGATGAATGCGAATTCGGCTATGAGGGGGTAGTGGTCGGAGGTGTCGATGCGGGGGCGCTTCACGCTCAGGGCCTCGATGGGGCCGCGATAGAATATCTGGTCTATGTGGAAATACATCAGATGCTTGTTGAACGTATGGCGCGGCCCGAAGACAGTCTCCGAGAAGGCGTCATGGAAGCCGGCCTTGCGCATCTTGCGGTAGGCCCACGACCCGGCCACATCGTTGAAGTCTCCGCAGACGATTACCGGGGCGGCTGATCCGCGTGTCAGCTCTATGATGTTGTCTATATTCTCGCTGCGGCTGCGGAAGGAGGTCTTGAGCTTGTCGAAAATCGACCCTTTGAACTCGCTCACGCTCTCCTTGATTCCCTTGACCGATGTCATCTCCGTCATCACGTTGCGCTCCTCATTGGTGAGGTTATAGGAGGTCAGGTGCATGTTGATGAGGTTGAGCTTGTGGTCTTTGATGCGCACGATGAATCTTGCGAACTTGCGGTAATATGCATCCACCTTCCGGCCGTTGGTGGCGAAGGGTATCACCTCCACAGGATATTTAGAGAACACTTTCAGGTCCATGGAGCTGTCGCCTGCGCGGTAGGGATAAGCCTCGTAGAGGGAGTCCAGCAGAGCCTCGGGAAGGTTGGGCACCTCCACGCTGTTCTCAATGTTGATGAGCTCCTGGAGGCAGATGATGTCGGCCCCTGAATGGAGCAGAAACCGGACGGCGCGGTTGTCGCTGAAGTCCTCGGGGTTTTTGAGGTCATTGAGATGGAGGCAGTTGAAGGTCAGCAGAGTGAAGGTCTCGGCCCCTTCGGGCACCGATTTGGGGAAGCTGAGCGGAGCGGCGTCTCCGAGGGTTCCCCATGACGCCACCAGCGTCAGAGCCCCGGCGATGCCCACAATCCAGTGGCGGGTCACCAGCCATACAGCGGCCACTATGAAAGTGGCCACCCCCAGCCAGGGGAGCATGAGAGTGAAAATCGAGGGAACAGTGAAGTATTCCGGATTGCAGTAACCTCCGAAAGCCGCTATGAGTGTGGCGACATAGAGGATATAGGAGGCGATTTTGCCTGCAAGTCTTAGTATGGGGCTGATCAGTATCATGCTTTGCGGGGTGGGGTTTGCATTTGAGAGTGGTTGGGATTAGTCATAATTTCCGGGAGAGCTCGCGGAGCTCATCCTGCTCGCGGCCGGAGAGGGAGTCGTAGCCGGAATCGGTGATTTTATCGAGCAACTCATCGAGCCGCCGGCGGTCGCGCCGGTGGTCGCTGAGGGCCTCGGCAACCTTGGCCGCGTCGCGCTTGACGCGCGGCGCCCGGGGGGCCGGCGCAGGCATTCGCACGATGTGCACTTTGCGGGATTGGAGTGAGTCCGGGCGCCGGGCCGGAGCGAAGCGGGCCAGGCAGAAGCCGAATATTACGCCTGCGAGGTGTGCAGTCAGCGATCCTGACCCTCCTCCGCCGATTCCAAGGAAGGTGAGGACGACCGCGGCTCCGGCCACCCATTTCAGCCTCACGGCCCCGACGAGCAGGAACTGCACATGCCGGTCGGGCATTCGCACAGCCGCGGCGGTCATAACCGCCATGACTGCGGCCGAAGCTCCGGTGAGCATCCCGTGGGTGCCGTTGAGCGTCTCAGTGGCTACGAAAGCGGCTCCGCCCACCAGTCCCCCTCCGATATAGAGCGCCACAAGGCGCCTCTGGGGCATGACCATCAGCAGAATTTTGCCGAACCAGTAGAGCCACAGCAGGTTGAAGAGGAAGTGCAGCGGATGGAACTGCGTGAACATGTAGGTCAGAGCGGTCCAGGGCCTTGCCGCGAGCCCTGTCAGGCTGCCGGGGAGGGTGAGCCATTGCTCGAGCCAGAGCGAAGGGGTGTGGGTGAGCGCGCATACCACCCATGCCCCCATAGCCGCCAGGCTCAGGACTGTGTTGGCCGCCAGGAGGATGGCCAATGCCTGCGACCCGTCGCAAAGGGCGAGCAGGCGAGGGAATATGGTGCGGGTGTCATGTCTCATCGCTGTCATTCGTTTTAATTAACGGGTTGAGGCCTCTGCGCATTGCCGGGCATCAATAGAAATTGCCTCCGCGCAGAGTGCCCTTCTTGCGCCACCACAGAAGCATCACCAGGCCGAAGAGCATCCCTCCGAGATGCGCGAAATGGGCCACTGTGCCCGCGCTGCCGCTGATGCCTAAGAAAAACTCTATCACGCCGTAGCCGATGACCATATACTTGGCCTTGATGGGCACGGGGATGAAGAAGAGATACATCGGCATGTCGGGGAAGATGAAGGCGAAGCCGAGCAGCAGGCCGAAGACGGCCCCGGAGGCTCCGACGGTCACCATCATGTTCTTGAACTCGGCGATAGCGGAAAGAAACTGGGGGTCGCCCGAAGCGACGGCCTGGTCCACGACGCGCTTCATCGAGTCGTAGGTCATGCCGTTGAGCGGGGCGATGCCCGAGACGTAGTCGTGCATCCATGTCAGGCTCCACACCCCCTCTTGCACCAGGGCGGCGCCGATGCCGCAGACCATATAGAAGACCAGGTAGCGGCGGCTGCCCCACACCTGCTCGAGTATGCGCCCGAACATCCATAGCGTGAACATGTTGAAGAGTACATGCAGCAGAGTCGAGGGTGAGTGGACGAACATATATGTCACTATCTGGGCCGGATTGAAATCGGAAGCCCCGAACATGTGCAGCCCCAGAGTGTCGACGATGCGGTCGCCAAACCCTCTGACTATGGCTTCGGCCAGCCACACGATGAGGTTGATTATGATGAGGTTTTTTGTGACGGGAGGGATGCTGCTCCACAGTCCTCCACGCGATTGATTAAACATTTCGGATTGTTTTCGGTTTAAAAGTCAGAGGAGTTCCGGTGCGGAGGCGCCGGAGTCCATACAGAGTGCAAATTTAACAAATTATCCCCGAAATCAGGCTAAAAGTGCACGCTTTTTTGGAAAATGACCCCGGAGGCATCATTTTTAGCGTGAAAAAATTTGTAAATGGAGAGCAATGCGTTAAATTTGTGGTCACAAAAGAGAAATAACCAAATAATTCAAACCTGAAAACGATAAATTATGAACAAAACAGATCTCGTTAATGAAATCGCCGCAAAGGCAGGTCTCAACAAAGTAGCGGCCAAGGCAGCCCTCGACGCATGCCTGGAGTCAATCGAGCAGGCTCTGGCCAACGATGACAAGGTGCAGCTCATCGGCTTCGGCACATTCTCCGTGCAGGAGAAGGAGGCCCGCACGGGCATCAACCCCCGCACGAAGGAGAAAATCGCCATCCCGGCCCGCAAGGTCGTGAAGTTCAAGCCCGCAGCAGAGCTTGGCAAGTAAGGCGCGGACACACGTCTGCGGCCCGTCCTCGCAGGGCAGCTCCCTACCGGGCTGCCTCCATACCTGCCCATGCCAGCAAGAGCGCACTCTCCCGCGCCTTTGCCGGCATTTTCGCGCATATAAGCATCTCTCCACCCCGGCATCGGATTATGGCATGAAACTTGTATAGACATAACATGAACATAGAACAGATTATCTCCAACGGCGTCTCGGAGGCTGTCAAGCAGCTTTACGGCCTCGATTTCCCCGCCGACAAAATCGTGCCTCAGGCTACCCGCAAGGAGTTTGAAGGCAACCTGACAGTAATGGTCTTTCCCTTCGTGAAAGCGGCCCGCAAGAGTCCCGAGGCCGTCGGCGCCGAGATCGGCGCCTGGCTCGTGGACAATGTCGAGGCCATCTCCGGCTGGAATGCCGTCAAGGGATTTCTCAACCTTTCGGTCAATCCCCGCTTCTGGCTCCGCCGCCTGCACGACATCGCGGCCGACCCCGACTTCGGCCTGACTCCGGTGACGGATGCCAGCCCCCTGGTAATGGTGGAGTATTCCTCCCCAAACACCAACAAGCCTCTGCACCTGGGACATGTGCGCAACAACCTGCTCGGATACTCGCTGGCCTGCATACTAAGCGCCAACGGCAACCGCGTGGTCAAGACCAACATTGTCAACGACCGCGGCATCCACATCTGCAAATCCATGCTGGCCTGGAAGAAGTGGGGCGAGGGTGCCACTCCCGAATCGACCGGCAAGAAGGGCGACCACCTTATCGGTGATTTCTACGTGGCCTTTGACCGCCATTACAAGCAGGAGGTCAAGGAACTCATGGAGCGCGAAGGGCTGAGCGAGGATGAGGCGAAGGCCAAATCCCCCCTTATGGCCGAGGCCCGCGAGATGCTGCGCAAATGGGAGGCCGGCGATCCGGAGGTGCGCGAGCTCTGGAAGATGATGAACTCCTGGGTTTACGCCGGATTTGACGAGACCTACCGCCGCCTCGGTGTGGACTTTGACAAAATCTACTACGAATCAGACACCTACCTTGAGGGAAAGGACCTCGTGCTCGGAGGCCTGGAGAAGGGGATGATGTACCGCAAGGAGGATGGCTCCGTATGGGCTGACCTCACCTCAGACGGCCTGGACCACAAGCTCCTGCTCCGCGCCGACGGCACATCGGTCTACATGACCCAGGATATCGGCACGGCCAAGCTCCGCTACCAGGACTATCCCATCGACAAGATGATATACGTCGTGGGCAATGAGCAGAACTATCACTTCCAGGTGCTGGCTCTCCTCCTTGACCGCCTCGGATTCAAGTGGGGCAAAGACCTTACGCACTTCTCCTACGGCATGGTCGAGCTTCCCGAAGGGAAGATGAAGAGCCGCGAAGGAACGGTGGTGGATGCCGATGACCTTATCGACAAGATGGTGGCTGATGCCGCCGAGGCATCCGCAGACCGGTTCAAGGACATGGACCCGGCTGAAGCTGCCGAAGTGGCCCGCATGGTGGGCATGGGCGCCCTGAAATATTTCCTTCTGAAGGTTGACCCGAGAAAAAATATGCTCTTCAATCCCAAGGAGTCGATAGATTTCAATGGCAACACCGGTCCCTTCCTGCAGTACACCTACGCCCGCATACAGTCGGTCATCCGCCGCGCCGGAGATGAGTTCAAACCCTATGCGACTCCCGAGGCCGTGCCCAACGAGAAGGAGTCCACGCTGATTCAGAAGGTGGCCGACTTCCCGGCGGTCGTAGCGGAGGCCGGACGCTCCTACTCCCCCGCGCAGATAGCCAACTACGCGTATGACCTGGCCAAGGAGTACAACCAGTTCTACCACGATTACTCTATCCTCAAGGAGGAGAACCCTGAGGTGAAGCAGCTCCGCCTGCTCCTCTCCTATGTCGTGGCGCGCACGCTGCGCACCGCCGTCTCCCTGCTCGGCATGGAGATGCCCGAAAGAATGTAAAATTTAGACCCCCCTCTAAGAAATAAGAAATATGAACAGCAACAATTACGGGTCCGATCCTTACGGACTCAACAACAGCAACAATGCCTATGGAGGCTATGCCTCCAAGTCGCAGGTGGCTGTCCAGACCTCCAACGTGATGAAGCGCGTCTACTGGCGCATGTGCATCGGCCTGGTCATCTCGGCCTTCTGCGCTATGGGCGTAGCATCGAGTGTCGATGCCGTGCAGTTTATCTTCGGTCACCAGTTCATCTACTGGGGCCTGGTCATCGCCATGTTTGTCATGGCCTGGATGATTCCGGCGCGTATCGAAAAGATGCAGACCGGCACCGTGCTCATCTGCTTCTTGGTGTTCTCTGCCATCATGGGCACCACGCTCGCCCCGATATTCTTAGCGTATAAGTTAGGCACCATAACCTACACCTTCTTTATCACCGCAGGAACCTTCGGCGCGATGTCGGTCTACGGCTACTTCACCAAGAGCGACCTTTCCAAGATGGGCACTTATCTGATTATGGCTCTGTTTGGTCTGATTATCGCTTGTATAGTCAACATCTTCCTGAAGAGCAGCACCCTGGAGTGGATTATTTCCATTGTCGGCGTGCTCCTGTTCGTGGGTCTCACCGCGTGGGACACGCAGTGGGTGAAGCGCATGGCGGCCGCCAATCTTGAGCCGTCCATGACCGACAAGCTGGCCACTATGGGGGCCATGAACCTCTACCTGGACTTCATCAACCTCTTCCTCTTCCTGCTCCGCATCTTCGGAGGCAGCCGCGACTGAGGAATCAGCGATGTAAAAACAGGGGTTCCGACGGCTCAGCCGTCGGGACCCCTGTTTTTACATCGCTGATTCATGCTGTGTGGACGTGATTCATTACGTTCCTACCGGGAAGGGGTGCGACCCTTTTTCTTCTTGAAGGATACGGGGCCGAAGAGGGGCGGGTATTCGCCGGTGAGCTTGCGGTAGAGGGCATAGCCTATGGCGCCTTCCAATACGAAGCCGATAGCCAGGTTAAATGTAAAAGCGATGATATCATACGCTGTCGGGTTGACCGGCAGGCTGAGGAATTCATGGAGTGTCATATTGAGTTGCTTGGGTGGGTGCGTTGAAGTCTGCGTTTTGTTTTCACATACAGCCATATCAGGAAGTAGATTACAGCCCAACCGACTGCCCATACCACAACGGTTATAAAGCAATAGTAGAGCAGACCCCATACGGTGTCGCTATGCGGATCCAGTGCCACAGAGAGTAAAAGTAATGATAAGGTACACATATTCTATGTACGGGAAAATGGATGGTAAATTATTGTTATTAACGTTTGTTAACAACGGACTGAACGTTTTGGGCAGGGGTGGGGTGTAACTTTGCAGTCGAAAGCTACATTCAACATCAACGCCAAAACAAAATGTTATGAAAACAAGATTCTTCAATTATCTCACCCGCGAGCTCCATGACGAGCCGATGGCCGGATGGATCGCCGGAGCCGGAGCCGTCCTCCTACTTCTTATCTCCCGCGCTGTGCTGTGATGAGGGTCAGCCGCGCTTGAATTTGGCGCATTTCGGGCTGTAGGCCAGTGTTACCACGCACCCCTCGGAAATATAGCTGTACAGCTCCATTTCCTCCATCCGCTTCTTTACTTCCCCGGCTGCTGACCCTGCGTCTGCCGCCGGGGTCTTGTCATCTGTCCCAACTGCCACTTCGCCGCGGCCTACTTTTCCGGTATGCGGGTCGGGGAGGGTGTGGATGATGAGGTCGGCGCGGAGGTCGGCGGCGGGATTCAATCCGGCCTTAAGTAGGGCCTCCTTGCAGGTCCATGCTATCACATTGCCCTCCACATCATCCGCAGCCACGCGCTCCAGCTCGGCGGGGGAGAGGAACCGCTCTCTGACCTTGCAGGCCTGCGCGCGGTCGAGCCGCTCTGCATCCACGCCTAAGGCAGCGCGCTGCGAGAAGGTGTCAAGGCGTGCCTCAGGCGTGCGGGGCAGGGAGGCCACGACCAGCAACCCATCGGTGTGGGAGATGGATATTCGGGCATCGCTCCCCTCGAGATATGGCGCGCCGGAATCGAAATGCCCGATTACGCGATATGACTCGCGGCCGTTCTCGCAATACACCTGGCGGGCCATCATCAGCCATACGCGCCCCTTGCGGTCTTCAGCTCCGCACACTTCCTCCACCCTTACGCCCACCGGAGTGTCGTGGCGCCAGTATATGAATTCTGTCTCCATTCCTTAATTATTGAGATAGGGCCTAAGCAACCCTACTTGTCTTCTGTTTCCTCCTCCGCCTTCTCCTCGGCGCGGTCGATCATCACGCGCACCTTGGTGATGCGGTGGCGTTCGATGCTGAGCACCAGAAACCGGCATGGGCCGCGCACGAGCGACTCCTTGCTGTACGGGAAATCCCCCTTGATCTCGAGCAGCAGCCCGGCGAGGGTCTCGGCCTCGCCTACGGGCTCCAATTCCTCCATATCGACATCCACATCACGGCAGAAATCGCTCAGCGTCACCTTGGCATCGAATATATATGTGTTGGGCGAGAGGCGGCGGTAGAGGGACTTGCGGTCATCATACTCATCGTCAATCTCGCCGACAATCTCCTCTATTATATCCTCGAGGGTGACGATGCCCCGTGTACCCCCATATTCATCCACGACTATGGCGATATGGATCTTGCGTTTGCGGAAGTCCTCGAGCATGTCGTCAAGATTGCGCGACTCGGGCACGAAATATGGCTCGCGTATGAGCGTCTGCCAGCGGAATCCATTGTCGCGCTTGCCTATGTAGGGGAGGAGGTCTTTGGCGTAGAGGATGCCGCGGATTGTGTCCTGTGAGGTGTCGTAGACCGGTATGCGGCTGAACCCTGACTCGAGAATCACCTTCATAGCCTCGTCCCACGTGGCGTGATACTCGATGTCGGTGATGTCCACGCGCGACACCATCACCTCGCTGACCTCCTTCTCCCCGAAGGACAGTATGCCTTCGAGCATCTCCTTGTCCTTGCCATCGCTGACATCAGAAATTTCCAGGGCCTTCTCCAGCTCATCGGTGGTGATGACATCGTTTTTCTTCGTCACGAGGCGGTTGACAGCCATCGTGGAGAGGGCCATCACCTTGGCTAAAGGTTTGAAGAGGGCGCAGAGGAAGCCGATGCCCGGAGTGGCCATCCTCACCCAGCGCAGGGTGCGCCCGCGGGCCACGAGCTTGGGGAATATCTCGCCGAAGAGGAGCAGCAGGAAAGTGAGCAGGACGGTCTGAACGAGGAAATTGACCGCGGAGTTGTTGAAATGCGCCACCTGGCCTATGGCGAAGGTGAGCAGCACGACCATCGTGATGTTGACGAGATTGTTGGTGATCAGGATTGTGGCCAGTAGCCGCTCGGAGTCATCGAGCATCCCTATTGCCTTGCGGTCGGTCGGGGCATCGGATTCCCGGAGCTCCTCGATTTCCTGCGGAGTGAGGCCGAAGAAGGCTATTTCGCTTCCTGATACGAAGGCTGAGACCAGCAGGCAGACTGCGGCTAATATGAGCAGCAGGCTCCAGGCTCCCCAGGAACCGGGGGCCGTCAGTTCGACGGCGCGGTCAAGAAGTATTATAAGATTGATGGCCAAAGGAGAGGCCGGTAAAGGATCTGTGTCCAATTCAAAGGGGTTATTGGTTTCTATGGCGCAAAGTTAGCACTTTATGCGCAAATTTGCAAATATCGGCCTATCTTTGGCATTGCCGCAGGAACAAGGCATCGCCCTGAATGTACGGAATCGGTCGTAGTGTCCGCAGGCGGACACCATGCGATTTTCACATATTGCTGATATGAAGAGGATTGGCAGTTTGGCACATAAGTTGTAGCGCTCCGCAACATACGACAATCTAACATGGATATCAACATACCTGAGAGCGAGAAGCGGAAGGCCCGCTTGAAAATGATCCTGGCCTGGGGAGGCTCGTGCGTCCTGGTCGCAGCCGCTGTGGCAGTGGCGATGGCCTTGGCCGCGCCGGGCATCAAACGGTCGGACCTCACCATCGCGAGGGCCGGAAGGGGGGATGTGGAGAGCACGGTGTTCGCCACCGGACACGTGGTGCCGGCTACCGAAATCATAGTCACCTCTCCTGTGGCCTCGAGCATCCTGGAGGTGTACTGCAGCGAGGGCGATGAGGTGGCCGCAGGCACTCCGCTGCTAAAGCTCGACCTGCAGGCGGCCGAGGATGCCTGGAGGCGCATCGGCGATGAATTGGCCATGAAGCGCAATGAGATAGAGCAGGGGCGGCTCAACAGCGAGACGCGCCTGACGGATCTGGAAATGCGCATACGCACCAAGGAGATGGCCGCAGACCAGCTCAAGGCCCAGGCAGACAATGAACGCAGGCTCGACAGCATCGGGAGCGGCACGGGGGAGAGGGTGCGCCAGGCCGAGCTGGCTTACCGCACAGCCTGCCTCGAGATAGAGCAGATGCGCCGCCAGCTGGCCAATGAGCACAGGGCCGAGGCAGCGGGAGGGCGCACACGCGACCTCGAGGCGTCCGTCATGGCGCGCTCGCTCGATGAGGCGGCGCGCACACTCGATGATGCCAAGATTCCGGCCCCCATCAAAGGGATTGTGACCTACATCAACACCTCAGTCGGAGCGAGCGTGGGGGCAGGCGAGCGGATGGCCGTGATCTCGGACCTGTCGCGGTTCAAGATAGAGGCTGAGATTTCAGAGGGCTACAGCGACAAGATAGCAGTGGGCAATCCGGTGACGGTGCGCGCAGGCAAGCAGGAGCTCACCGGACATGTGAGCAACCTGACTGCAAAATCGAGTTCCGGCGTCGTGAAGTTTTCTGTGACCCTCGACACTCCGGGCGACAGCCGGCTGCGGCCCGGGCTCAACGCTAAAGCCAATGTGACGTATGACCTCAAGGAGAACGTAGTGAGGATACCCTACGGCAATTTCTATAACGGGCCCGGCTCATACGAGCTGTTCGTCTCAGACGGCGGCTCCGAGATGGAGCGGCGCACGGTCGTGCTCGGCGATGCCTCGGCTGACTGGATAGAGGTCAAAAGCGGCATCAGCCCCGGCGAGGAAGTGGCCATTTCGGGCGCGGAGCACCTCACACATCGCAAATCCATCCGGCTGAAATGACACACCGTCAATGATAAGTAACGAATCAAACGAAACGATATATATGGAAATAATAAGGATTGATGATGTGCGCAAGACCTACCGCACATCGGAAATAGAGACCATCGCCCTGGATGACATCAACCTGAGCGTGGACAAAGGGGAGTTCGTGAGCGTCATGGGCCCCTCGGGGTGCGGCAAATCGACGCTGCTCAACCTCATCGGCCTTCTTGACCGCCCCACGCGAGGCAAGATCCTGCTCGAAGGCCATGACACTGAGGGGCGCTCAGACGCGTGGCTGTCGGAGTTTCGCAACCGCAACATAGGGTTCGTCTTCCAGAGCTTCCACCTCATACCCTCGCTCAACGTCATGGATAACGTCGCCCTCCCTTTGGGCTACCGCAGGGGGGAGGATGCCAAATCGGAGCGCAGGCGCGTCAAGGAGCTCCTGGAGCGTCTCGGCCTGGGCAACCGCCTGCGCCATTTCCCCTCGCAGCTCTCCGGCGGACAGTGCCAGCGCGTGGCCATAGCCCGCGCCATCGTAGGCAACCCGGATATAATACTCGCTGACGAGCCTACCGGCAATCTTGACTCGCGCATGGGCACCGAGGTGATGGACCTCCTCATGAAGCTCAACCGCGAGGAGGGGAAGACGATAGTGATGGTGACACATAACGAAGAGCAGGCGCGGCTCACGGACCGCATCATCCGCCTCTTCGATGGCAGACAAGTGGTATGAAGATAATCAATCAAGTCATCTACGATATGAGGGAGCAGCCCCTGGCGAGCTGGATTTCGGTCGGGGGCACGGCCCTGGCCATCTTCCTCATAATGGTGATATACATGGTCAACGGGCTCGGCAAAGTGGAGTCTGAGCCTGAGCTGAGGCGCTCGCGCCTCTATTACGGCACGGGGATGCACATTATCCGGGAGCGAGGCGACGCCTCCTCCTATCTCAGCCAAGAGTATGCCCGCAGGATATACGGCTCCCTCGAGGGAGTGGAGCAGGTGGCCTACACCACAGGATGGGGCGAGATCAAGGATGCACAGGCAGGCACGGGCGAGCCCGTCGAGGTCAAGGTCATGTACACCGACCGCACATTCTGGGACATCTATGACTTCCGTTTTGCCGAGGGGAGGCCCTACGCCGCCGAGGATTGCGAAGCGGCCGCGAATAAGGCTGTCATAACCTCCCGGCTTGCCGAAAGGCTGTTTGGCAAGGGAATGAAAGCCGAAGGGGAGGAGATAATGCTCGACCTCGTGCCCTATACAGTAGCCGGGGTGGTGTCAAACGCCAATCCCCTCATGGCGCAGTCATATTCGGATGTCTATCTCCCTCTCGGACCGGTGAGTGCAGACCCGGAATTGCCTATGCTGGGCAACACCAACGCCCATCTGCTGCTCAAGCCTGGTGCCGATCCGGCCTCGGTCAGGGAGCAGGTGAGCCGGATATACGGGGCCATCACGGCCGAGCTTAAAAAGGACATGAACGTGGAGGCGGTGTATCATGGCCAGCCCTACGATGCCGCCACCATGGCTGCCGGAGGCTTCGGCACCAATGGCACTCCCGACACCTCGGGGACGGCCACGCGCGAGTGGGTGTCCTATATAGTGCTCCTCCTGCTGCCCGCCATCAACCTGAGCACCATGACCCGCGCCCGCATGAGGCGGCGTGTCTCCGAAATCGGGGTGCGCAGGGCCTTCGGCGCGAAACGATTCCAAATTGTGACGCAGCTCCTGGTGGAGAATCTCTTGCTGACGCTGCTCGGCGGCCTTATCGGCTTGGCGCTGAGCGTGCTCTTTGCCATGAACTTCAGCCAGTATGTGGTGACCTTGGTCTCCTCCTGGAACGCCTCATTCGACCAGCTCCTCTCAGCTCCCGGATTCAGCATGCTCCTCAGCTGGCGCACATTCTTTATGGCCCTGGCGTTTTGCGTGGCGCTCAACATCATCAGCGCCGGCATCCCCGCCATCAAGGCCTCCCGGGTGAATCCGGCCGACGCCTTGGGAGCCCGTGGCAAATAACACCGCAACCCTGCAACAGATGACATTATGAAAAGATATTTGCTCACCCAGATGAAGAATGAATGGAAGGAGAACTTCTGGCTTCTTCTGGAACTTATCATAGTAAGCGTGGCCGTGTGGTATCTGGCCGTCATGATGACCTCACGCATGTATGGCATATTCCAGCCCCGAGGATTCGAGTATGAGGATGTATATGTGGCTACCCTCAAGAGGATAAAGCCCGAAAGCCCGCTGTATGCGCAGCCCGAGGACACGACCATCGAGGGCCGATACAAGGCTACGGCCGATGATATCCGGATGATGATGGAGAGCATGCGCAGCTATCCCTATGTAGAGGCCGTCGGAGTCGGCGCGAATGCCCTGCCGTACCAGTTCAATTACTACGGCACCGGGTACTTCATGGTGAAGGATAGCGGCGACACAGTGCTTTTCAATGGCAACGCGCGCACTGTCACTCCGGACATGGCCGAGGTGCTCCGGTACCAGTCCCGTACCGGACAGACCCACGCGCAGATGCGCGATGCCCTGGCTAAGGGGCAGCTGCTCCTGGCTCCGGGAATGGCACTGGAACTGACCGATAAGAACCGCGCCGCCCTGGCGGGGCAGCTGCTGCACAGCTATTATGATGCCAAGGAATTCCGTGTCGGGGGGATTGTGAATATCGTGAGACGGTCGGACTATGAGGAGGCGTACAGCGGCACCTTCATCCTCCCCATCGACGAGTCGGACGACCGCAACCTGGTCGATAATACCGAGGCAATAGCCATAAGGGTCAAGCCGGGCTACGGGAGCCGCCTGATGGAGGAATTCAGAAACAATCCGGAATTCTCGCGCCGCAGAAATCTGCTGATGCGCAACCTGAGGTCGCTTGAGACGGCGCGCACCGTCGCCCAGTGGCAGGACAACGTGCTGCTGCGCCAGTATGGCGCCGGGATGCTGTGCCTCTTCATAATAGTCTTCTTGGGGCTGTTAGGCACGTTTTGGTTTCGCGTGCAGCAGAGAGTCGGCGAAATAGCCATCCGCAAGGTGGCCGGAGCACGCTCGCGCGACATTTTCAGGCGCATGATGTCGGAATCGCTGATTCTCGTGGCCTTCGCCACCCTGATTGCCTGGGCGCTGGATGCCGCTATGATATATTTTGACCTGGTGGCCATATACGACTGGAAGAAATATGTGGCAGTTCTCGTCCTCTGCGCCCTGGCGGTGCTGGTCATGCTCGTGCTCGCCGTGGCAGCCGGAGTGTGCCTGCCGGCGCGCAGAGCCATGGGAATCGAGCCGGCCATAGCCTTGAAATCAGAATGAAAAGACAGTTTTACATGCTTAAACGTGCGGGCGCCGTGACGGTTGCGGCGTCCGCCCTACTGTGGGGGCCTCCGGAGGCGCGCGGCGAGAAAATCAGAATGACTCTCGATGATGCCATAGTCCGGGCGCGCACGAGCAGCGTCGAGGCTGCCGTGGCCCTTGACGAGCTCAAGAGCGCGTACTGGGAATACCGCACTTACCGCGCCGACCTCCTCCCCGAGCTCTCCTTCCGGGGCACGGCTCCATCCTACCGCAAGGAGTATGGCACGTACATGAATTCCGACGGTTCCTATACATTCGTGCCCAACGACTTCCTCCAAGTCACCGGCTCCCTGGAGCTGAAGCAGAACATCTGGCTGACGGGAGGAACGCTGTCGCTGATTACCTCCCTGGACTACATGCGCCAGCTGAGCGGCACCCCTTACAACAGGTTTCTCTCCGTGCCAGTGGCGCTGACTCTCAGGCAGCCCCTTTTCGGCACCAACCATGTAAAATGGAGCCGCCGCATAGAGCCTGTCAGATACCGCGAGGCGCGGGCCTCCTTCCTGAGCGCGACCGAGGATGTGGCCATACGCGCCATCGACCTCTACTTCACCCTGCTCATGGCGGGGGAGAACCTGCGGATAGCCGAGCAGAACCATTCCAATGCCTCCCGGCTCTATGAAGTGGCTGAAGAGAAGCGGCGCATGGGCCAGATCAGCCGCAACGACCTGCTGCAGATGGAGCTCAACCTTATCGAGGCCGCTTCGGCGCGGACTGACTGCGAGTCGGAATGGCGCAACGCGATGTTCCGGATGACCGCCTTCCTTGACCTGCCCGATGACACGGAGATTGTCACAGTCATCCCGTCTGACATCCCCTCTGCCGAGGTAAGCTATCAGAGCGCCTACGAGAAGGCTCTGGAAAACAATAAGTTCGCCGCCGGACAGCTCCGGCGCTTACTGGAGGCTGAGTATGCAGTGGCGAAGGCCAAGGGCGACATGAGGCAGATCAACCTGTTCGCGCAGATAGGCTATACCGGCACCTCGCATGATCTGGGAGGCTCATACAGCGGGCTGCGCGACAACCGCGTGGTGGAGGTCGGCCTTGAGATACCCCTGGTGGACTGGGGTAAGCGGGCGGGAAAGGTTAAGGTGGCCGAGAGCAATCGCAAAGTCACCGGCAGCCGCCTGCGCCAAGAGGCCATGACCTTCTCGCAGGAGATATTCATGCTCGTGGAGCGCTACGGCAACCAGCAGAGCCAGCTGCGGCTCTCGGCGCGTGCCGACACCATCGCCGCCAGCCGATATGACACTAATTACAAGACCTATCTGATAGGGCAGATCTCAACGCTCGACCTCAACGACTCGCAGGTGCGCAAGGATGAGGCGCGGCGCAATTACGTCAGCGAGCTCTGCCGTTTCTGGCTGTACTGGTATCAGCTGAGGAGCATCACCCTATGGGATTTCGCAGCTGACCGCCCCATCGATGCCGATATTGACCGCCTGGTCAGGGAGTGACAGGAAAATAGCGCGGGCTGCTGCGGGCTGATACAAAAAAATTGAAGATGAATCTGCGGGTTCACCCGAAAAATTTGTAAATTTGAACATGATTCTGATAATAGACGATGACAAGACTGTGAGGCTCTCGCTCACGCTCGTGCTGCGCCGGGCCGGATATGAGGCGCAGGCCGTAGCCGGTCCGGAGGAGGCTTTGCCCTGTTTCCGCAGCGGGGCGCCGCGGCTTGTGATAATGGACATGAATTATTCGCGCGCCACGGATGGGGCCGAGGGGCTGCATCTGCTGCGGCAGGCGAAGATTTTCATGCCCGGCGTGCCGGTGATTCTCCTGACGGGATGGGGGAGCATAAGCCTCGCCGTGGAGGGGATGAGGGCCGGCGCATTCGACTTCATGACCAAGCCCTGGGACAACGCCGCGCTGCTCGACCGGGTGGAGACGGCGCTCAAGCTCACCTCGGGCGATGAGGGGGGAGCGCAGGCCGGCGACCGGTTTGACCGCAGCGGCATCATAGGGCGGAGCGCCGGTCTGGAGGATGTCCTGGCCAAGGCTGCCCGCGTGGCCGCCACTGATGCCCCGGTGCTGATACTGGGTGAGAACGGCACGGGCAAGGAGCTGGTGGCTCAGGCCATCCACCGCAGCAGTCGGCGGCGCGCCAGGCCGTTTGTCATGGTCAACTTAGGAGGCATATCCGAATCCCTGTTTGAAAGCGAGATGTTCGGCCATGTCAAGGGGGCCTTCACGGGGGCGGTGGCAGACCGTGTCGGACGTTTCGAGATGGCCGACACCGGGACGGTGTTTCTTGATGAGATAGGCGACCTCCCCATGGCCTCGCAGGTGAAGCTGCTCCGTGTGCTCCAGCAGCACACCTTCGAGAGACTTGGCGACAGCCGGCAGCGCAAGACTGACATGAGGGTCATCTGCGCCACCAACGCCGACCTGCCGGCGATGGTGGCCAGGGGAGAGTTTCGCGAAGACCTCTTCTACCGCGTGAACCTTGTGACGCTTCGTCTGCCGCCGCTGCGCGAGAGGCGCTCGGACATAATGCCCCTGGCGCGCCATTTCCTGGCCATGTCGGAAAAGGCCTACGGGCTGGAGGGTACTTTGACGGCTGACGCCGCGCGATACCTGGAGTCGCTTCCTTGGCCCGGCAATATCCGGCAGCTGCGCAACACGGTGGAGAAAGCCCTCATAATGTCGGGCGGGGGGGAGCTTGACGCAGATTTGTTCCGGCAGTGCGTCGAGGGGTTCATAGCTCCGCCCCGTCCGGCGTCCGCGGCGGGAGAAGGGGGCCTGTCATTCGTCGGCATGACCTTGGAGGACATAGAGCGCCGGGCCATAGAGGAAGCCATGAACAGGTGCGGGGGCAATCTGAGCCGCGTGGCGGCCGAATTGGGCATCACCCGCCAGACCCTATACCGCCGCCTGGAGAAATTCGGCCTCGCGCCCCGCAAGGCCTCAGATGACTTGTGAGCCCAATGAGCGCATGGATGATATGGGCCGCTGCCGCAGCGGCGCTCCTCATTGCAGGGGTCCTCGTGTGGCTCCTCTGCGTGGTCCCCACCCGGACTGTCCGCCGGGGAATGGAGCTTCTGGCAAGCCAGGAGACCAACAACAGGCTGCGGCTCACGGGCAATCCGGCGGCCGACAGGGTGATTACCCTCTTCAACAGCCTCATGGAGCGCCTGCATGAGCAGACACTCGTCAACCTCCGGCAGAACCGGCTGATGTCCGCTCTGGTGTCCGCCTCCCCCATGGGAGTCATCATCATGGACTATGACGGGCGCATCGCCGACATCAACCCCTCAGCCCTCAGGCTTTTCGGCCTCGAAGCCTCGGAGACTGTCGGCAGGAGGCCGGAAGAACTGCCCTCCGAACTGCTCAGAAGGATGGCCGCGCTCCCGAAAGGGAAGTCGACGCTGCGGGTGTCCGAAACGGAGATATACGTATGCCGCAGCCTGGACTTTATCGACAAGGGGTTCCGGCGCCCCTTCATACTCATAGACAATATGGCTGTTGAACTGCGCCGCGTGGAGAAAGAGGCCTACGGAAAGGTGATCCGCACCATGGCCCATGAGGTCAACAATACTGTCGGGGGTCTGAAAGCCCTGCTTGACGTGATGATTGAGTCCGAGTCCTCCGACACGTTGCTGAGGGAGGCTATGGAGAGCGGCGCGGAGAGCTGCAGGCGCCTGGGCGAGTTTGTGGATTCCTACGCCGAAGTGGCGCGCCTTCCCGAGCCGGAGAAGAGGCCCGTGGCCTTAGGGCCCTATATTTCCGGTCTCCTCCCCTTCCTGCAGAGCATAGCAGGGGGCAGGGCCGAGGTCAGGCTCGAGAGCGCGGAGGCCAACGCCACGGTCATGGCTGACCGGGGGCAGCTGGAGAGGGTCCTGGTCAACATAGTCAAGAATGCGGCCGAGGCGATGGAGGAGGGAAGAGGGGGCACTGTGGCAATCGCCATCTCATGCAGCAAAGGCGAGTCGCGCCTCACTGTCACCAACGACGGGCGCCCCATACCGGAGGGGGTGAGGGAGTCGCTGTTCAAGCCCTTTTTTACCACCAAGCCGGGAGGCAGGGGCACAGGTCTGGCGCTGGCCGGCGAGATACTCAGCCGTCATGGCTGGCGATACACCCTGGCCACAGGGGTGGACGGCCTGACGCGGTTTGAAATACGCATCCCTCCCGATTTCAGAGGGTGACTTCCTCCACGACTCCGGCCCGCACATACCAGAGGTATCCCCTGACAGTGTCGAATCGGCCCGTGCGCAGCAGGGCCTGCATGTAGTCGCGCACCTGGCGGCGGTAGCGGCTGTCAGTGCGCCGCTCGCCGAATTTATAGTCAATGACGATGGCCTGCCGCCCGTCGGGGGAGATGAGTATGCGGTCCGGACGGCGGTCGCCTCCCCGGGCCGATATGACAGGGCGCTCGTTGGCCACGCTCCATCCCCCCTCTTCCGAGGGGAGGGTGAACCAGCCATATCTTTCGGCTGAGCTGACAGCATCCTGAATAAACCTCACCATCTCCTCCATGCGGGCGTAGGAGAGCAGGCCCATGACATGCAGCCGACGCACCGCGCGGGGGATGTCTTCGGCCACCGTTATCCCGGCCATGGCGGCATGGAGCAGGTTTCCCTCCGAGCGCGGGTCGTCATCCTCATCCTCGACGGCTGCTGGAAGCTCGCCGTCGGCATAGATGAGAAACGACTGGTCTGAATTGACGAAATATCCCTTGACGGTATCCGCTTCATCGGCTTCGGCTCCTCGTGCCTCGGCCGGAAGGCGGCACGGGAGGCCGTAGGTGAAGCGCATCCCTGCCGAACCGGACGTAATCTCCTCCTCGCCGGGCATCTCCTCCTCGGGGCCTTTGGTGAAGTCTTCCGGGCGCGAGCATATCTGTGAGAGCCAGTATCCCACGGAATCATTGTCTTTGACCTCCCCGGTCTTCTTGTTGATGTTGACCGGCGCATAGACATGAAGCTCGCGCACGGCGCGGGTGAAGGCCACATAGACCGTGTTGAGCTTGTCCATGCGGTATAGGTAGCGGTATCTGTCGAGGGCCTCCTGATGGGGCGTCCCCTCGAGGGAGGAATCAGTATCCACAGGGATATAGGGGGGCACGGGGTCTTCGGGCTTCCCGGCGGTCATGCCCGATTCCGCGCTGAACCGGGGCGAGACCCACGCCCACTCCTTTTCCTTGGCTGAGGGGGAGAATCTCTGGACGGCGAAGGGTATTATGACGCAGCCGAACTCCAGGCCCTTGGACTTGTGGATGGTCATCACCCGCACGGCATCCGTCTCGTCAGGGAAGGATATTGAGAGGAATTTTCCTTTGAGTTCCCACCAGCTGAGGAATGATGCTATGTCGGCCGGATATGCCTGGCAGTAATCGGCCACGGCATCCTGGAGCGCAGCTAGGTACGGGGCCTCGGCATCGCGCAGCGGCGCGGGGACGAACCGCTCCGTGATGACCTCTATGAGGGCCGGGAGAGCGACGGCCTGCATTGACGAGAGCATGTCGGTCAGCGGGTCGGCGCAGTCGGGCGACTCGAGGAAGAGCTCCAGCTGCCGGGCCGGAGGGAGGTCGGGGTGCTGCATGGCGAAGAAGTTGAAGGCGCACCGTATGCGGTCCCAGTCAGCCGTCCCCTTTTTGCGCCTCTCGACGCCGGTGCGTATTTCCGGCTTTGTGCCCTCGCATATTGTCTCCAGGGCGGAGGTGACGAGGCGCACCGATTCCGACGCCCCTAACGTCAGCGACTCCTCGCTGATGAACTCGAGCTTGCGTCCTGCCGGGGGGAGGGAGTCATTGTAGTCCATCAGCGCGGCCATCACCTGGTCTTCCTGAGCGTGTGTAGACACCAGAAAGGCTATGTCGCGCTGGCGGAATCCGCGCTGCAGCAGGTCTTCCACCAGGGGGCCCATGTCATAGAGGTGAGGGGGGAAACCATCCTCATCGGCCTTGTCGGCATAAAGGTTTATCTCAACGTATCCCTCCTCGGCGCGGTGGGCCGAGCGCTGGACAGTATTGGCATAGAGGCCGGCCATCTCTTCATCCAGGGCATCGGCCAGGGAGCGGAAGAAGAAGTTGTTGAAGCGCACTATGCGCAGGGCCGAGCGCCAGTTGGTGTTCTCGGCTGCCGACATCCCGGCCGCCTCGTGGCGCGGGAAGGCATCGGGCACCACCGATGTGATTAGCGACGGGTCGGCATTGCGGAAGCGGTAGATGCTCTGCTTGGCATCTCCGATGATGAGGTTGTCATGGCCGCGCGACTCGCTTTCAGTCAGGAGCGGATAGAGGTTCTCCCACTGCAGGCGCGAGGTGTCCTGGAATTCGTCAATAAGGAAATGGTTGAGCCGCGTGCCGATGCGCTCGTAGATGAAGGGGGTGTCATCGGGACCGATGATGCGCCGCAGCAAGGAGTTGGTCTCTCCTAACTCGACGGTGTTGTTGTCTTCAAGAAACTGCCGGATATGCCCTCTGACTGAGCGGAGCAGCCCGAGATAGGGGAGGGTCTTGCGGTATATCATCCACAGGCCCGTGTCGCCGCTTGAGAGCAGGGCAAGCCATTTCTCGCGCGCCTCATACATCTCGGCTGCAAGGGCGCGCGCCGCAGGCTCAATGCTTGAGGCCGCCCCTCCCTTGGTCTTGAGAGGCGAGTATTTGACGAGATTGATCGGTGTGTAATCATCCTTTTTCTGCGCGGGGCCGGTCCATGGGAAGGCCAGGGATTTGGCAATGTGACCGCCGATGTAGCGGTGGCCGTCGGCGGCGATGTCGAGCCCGGCGGTGTCAAAGAGGGCGCGGAGGCGGCGGGCCGCCTCCTGCATTCGGGCGTGCGCCTCCCTCACCGGGGTCTCGAAGCGCTGCTCAAGGGAGGTGTAGGCCGTGCGGAAATCGGGATGCCGGTCAAACCACTCATCGAGGAGGGCGCGCTTCATCTTGAACTCCTCCTTCTCCATGCGCTCCGCCACGCCGATGAGCTGGCCGTAGATAGCCTGTCCCGCCACGCGGCGCTGGAAGACATTCCATGACTTCCCGGCCTCGGCGGCGCGCCCCATGATATGGCGCAGCCAGAAAGCTGTCTCCTGTCCCGGCTCCGGGTCCTCGATTTCGTCGAGCATGGCGTCCATTCCCACACGGGCCACATACTTGTGGTCAATCTCCAGTCCGTAGGAGTCGTTGAGCTCAGTCTCGTAGGCGAAAGTGCGCAGCACGGTCTGGAAAAACGAATCGATTGTGGAGACGTTGAAATTGCCGTAGTCGTTGAGCAGGGCCTTTAATGCTGTCCCGGCCGCATCTGCCACCTTCTCGGGGCTGACGGAGAGACGGTCGCAAAACTCCTTCATATAGTCGGCCTTCATCGGGTCGCGCCCCGGAGCGCAGGCTGTGGCGAGGGCTGCGAGCTTGTCGACTATGCGCTGTTTCATCTCGTTGGTGGCCTTGTTGGTGAAGGTCACCGCCAGGATATGTGAGGGAGAGTCGGCGAGCTCGCGCTCCGTGCGGAGGCGGCGGTAATGCTTCCCTTCGGGTTTCACCGTAAGGAGAAACCAAAGGTATTTCTTAGCCAGCGTGTAGGTCTTGCCTGACCCTGCCGAGGCGCGTTGGAGTGTGAGCATAAGCGTGTGTGATTGGCCACGGGGACAAGTTATTTAACCCCTTTGACTTTATATCCGAGAGAGCGCAGCAGAGCGGCCGCACCCTCGCGGCGATCCCCCTGGAGGAGAATCTCCCCTCCGCGCGAGCTCCCTCCTGTGCCTAAGTGGGAACGCAGCTTGCGGGCCACCTCGGCCACTTCATCGTCAGAGCCGGTGAAGCCCTCGATGATGGTGGCCGTCTTGCCTGCGCGCCCTTTTCGCTCCATGACGATGTTGAGGGCCTCTTTCTGCACTCTCTGCGCCTCCGGAGAGGGGGCGCGCTCCGGCTCGGGCTCCCCCTCGGGCAGCGAGCCTTCCAAGGCGGCGAGTTTCGATTTCCAGTCTTCCATTTGTTTGTCTTAGGAAATGTGCATAAGTAACTTTCAAAAATTAATGACTACATAAAACTTAGATGTTTTTGAGGCGATTCGGGTGCGGAGCGAGGGAGAATACGCACGTATTCGACTGAGCGACAAGGCCGAAGCGGCCAAAAACAGCAAGTTTTATGAGTCAAGATAAAGTTGCTTATGTAAAAAATAATATCGTTTAATTTTTGAAAGTTACTTATCTTATGAAATGGGATTTCAGAATATTATCTGGAGGCGCGCCTGGAGGGCTCCGAGACGGTCAGGGCCCTCGGCCGCGCGGTCGTGAATCCAGGTGTAGCCGTAGCGCAGGCGCGCCGTCATCCATCGGTTGATATAGTAGTTGGCGTTGACCGAGAGGTCGCTGAGCCGGCCGCCGTAGAGGCCTGCGGAGGCATCGGAGAGGCAGGTGTAGTTGTAGGAGGCCACAAATTCGAGCGTCTTGGGCGCTGGTGTTGCGATGCCGCCCAATGCCCGGGAATAAGTGTAGTCGCCTCCGATGGCTATGCCACGCAGGGTGACGTATGCGCCGTAGGCGTTGAAGGCATGGAGATGGTCAAGACGGTTCACCTGCGAGAAGTAATACTGCGACTCGAGCCCCAGGCGCCCGTAGGCGGCCATGAGCTCGGGTGTGAACTGCCAGCGGTTGCGCGCGCGGTCTACGGTGATGCCTATGGCCTTCACCTGGTCTACTTTAGTGGGGAAATTGGCCGAATACGTGAATTTGTCATGCGTGCCCTCAGCACGGTCATGCTGAGGCGTGGTGAAATCCCCGCTCATGCCTATCTGCAGCATCCGGCCATCTTCGATGAAGGGGTGCCAGGCCAGGCGAGCCCGCAGCCCGTAGCCCATTTTCTTGAGGCCCCCCTCGCCTATGACCATCGCCGTGGCGTCGGGCTCAACGTATGCGCAGGCGGTGCCGAACCATTTCGGGTCTGTGTGGAAATACTGCAGGCCGATGATATGGGCCGAGTTGAAGACCGAATTGTTGACGGTCTCAATCATGGTGGTGCGGTTGCATGCGGCCGTGGAGTTCATATAGCCGAAGTGGTGCACCTGAGCGCCGAGGCGTATCAGGTCGCTGCCGGAGAAATCATACTGGAAATAGAGGTCGCGGAGCGCTACTTTGTTATATGCCGTGCCTATCTCTATCTTGGCCGACCACCGGCCATACTTGACTATGCTGCCGATGCGCACCTCGGGAATGGCGGCGCCGTCGCCGAAACAGTCTTTCTGGGGCGAAGCGTAGAGGGCCCCGTCAATCAGGAGGGTGCCGATAGGGGTGAACTCGAGCCCGTTGTCAAGGCGCAGCCCTGCGAGGGCGGTGGAAAATGCGGAGACACTCAGCAGCAGCGCGGCTGCGAGGTGTCGGGAGATGTGGAATCGCATGGCGGAGGAAGTATGTGCAGGTTTTTTCGGTTAGAGTTTTATGGCGGAGGCAGAGGATGCGCGGGATTTGAGATTGCCCGCCGCATCAAAGACATAGTATGCCGGCAGGGATGCGACATTGTATGAGAGGGCGGCGCGCGAGGAGGCTCCCTCGGCATCGTAGACGGTCACCCAGGGGAGATTCTTGGCCGCCTCCCTCCATCCGTGCAGGTCGGCGTCGAGTCCCACCATGTAGATGTCGGCGCTCCCTCTCAGTGAATTGAGGATGCGGTTCTGCTCCGGAGCCGCCGGGTCTGTCAGGGCGATGAATGCCAACACTGCCGGACGCCCTTTGCCGATAACCTCGGAGAGCCTTCTGTCCACACCGTTCTCATCGGGGAGCGATATTTCTATGTAGCCGGTCTCGGGGGCCTCGACCACGCGGCGGGTCCCCTTGCGGGCGTTGCGTTCGTGCAGGGCCTTGACAGCCGTCTCCTCCAGCAGGAGTGTGCGCGGGTCATCGGGGCGGTACTGCCGGAAGGCGGTCGCCACGGCTGAGAAATATCCGTAGTCGGCCCCGTCGGAGGGATCGAAGAGTGGGCGGCCGTCAATAGTCTTGGTGAGGATGTAGTATGAGGTCACGCTGCCGTGGCCGTCGCGGAGATATTTCGAAAAGACGCGCCGCTTGAAGGCCGAGGCCGAATCGGCAATGGCCGCATGCGGCATGAACCGGGCGAGCTCGCGCTCAAAGTCCGCGAGGCTCTGCGCACCCGGAGTGCCCGACAGGGTATAGGATGAGCCGAATGTGCGAGCATCGGCAGTGACAGTGACTGTCTCGGCGGAGTCCACGGGCAGATAGAGGTAGCTGCCATCCATCACGAGGCGGTATATCTCGGGGGCCGCAGGGGCCTCGCCCGAGAAGGCGAACTGTCCTTTAGAGTCGGTGCGGGTGGAGTCAATAGTAATCCACTTCCCCACGTAGTCGGCGCGCTCGAGGAGCATCGGTTTGTCGTCGGCGCCCTCGATTTCCCCTTGGATTTTGAATTTCGGCGAGCCGCAAGAGGCGGCTGCGAGCGCCATAAGAGGGATGAGAAGCATCCCGGAGTGGAAATATGAAGCGAAAGGTCTCATGAGTCGAAAGTCAATTGGGCAGGCCGGGGCCTGCGGATTATGCAGCAGGGGGCCCCGGGGGCCTCTTGCAGACGCGAAATTAGTAATTTTTTTTGATTTAGCGCGCATATCAGCCAAAAGTGGCATGAAATTAGCTTAAAAGGAGGGTGCCGATAGTACGCAAGTCAAATAAATTTAGTAACTTTGCGACACTTTTGCACAGAAAACCAAGCGAAGAAAAAACGATAAGGAAATTTTATGTTACAGCCAATCAAAAAGACCATCGACCTGGGTGACGGGCGCACCATCACCATCGAGACAGGCAAACTGGCCAAGCAGGCCGATGGCGCAGTGGAGGTACGCATGGGCAACACCATGCTTCTCGCCACGGTATGCTCGGCCCAGGAGGCCAACGAGGGTGTGGACTTCATGCCCCTGACCGTGGAGTATAAAGAAAAGTATGCCTCCATCGGACGCTATCCCGGCGGCTTCCTCAAGCGCGAGGGCCGCGCGAGCGACTATGAGATCCTCACCTCGCGTCTTGTGGACCGCGTGCTGCGTCCCCTGTTCCCTGACAACTACCATGCGGAGACTTTTGTCAATGTCACTCTCTATTCCGCCGATGAGAATGACGCCCCGGACGCCCTGGCGGGCATCGCGGCCTCCGCAGCCCTCGCCGTGAGCGACATCCCCTTCAACGGCCCCATCTCCGAGGTGCGTGTGGCCCGCGTGGACGGCGAGTGGGTGATCAACCCCACTTTTGACCAGATAGAGCGCAGCGACATCGAGCTGATGGTCGGCGCTACTTACGACAACATCATGATGGTGGAGGGCGAGATGGACGAAGTCTCCGAGGCCGAGCTCCTCGAGGCCCTCAAGGTGGCCCACGCCGCCATCAAGGAGCACTGCAAGGTGCAGCTCGAGCTCATGAAGGAGGCCGGCAAGGAGGTGAAGCGCGAATACTGCCATGAGGTCAACGATGACGCCCTGCGCGCCGATGTGCGCGAGAAGTGCTATGACAAGGCCTACGCCATCGCCAAGGCCGGGAGCGCCGACAAGCACTGGCGCGCCGAGAGCTTCAAGGCAATCCGCGATGAATATATCGACTCGCTGCCCGAGATGACCGAGGAGCAGCTCGCCCTCTATAACGAGGACCAGCGCATCGCTATGGTGAAGCGCTACTACCACGATGTGGAGAAGGAGGCCATGCGCCGCTGCGTGCTCGACGAGGGCATCCGCCTCGACGGCCGCAAGACCACAGAGATCCGTCCCATCTGGTGCGAGGTGGACTACCTGCCCGGCCCCCACGGCGCAGCCATCTTCACCCGCGGCGAGACCCAGGCCTTGGTGACAGCCACGCTCGGCACAACTCTCGACGAGAAGATAATCGACGACGTGCTCAACCAGAGCAAGGAGCGTTTCCTGCTCCATTATAACTTCCCCCCCTTCTCCACAGGCGAGGCCCGTCCGCAGCGCGGCGTAGGCCGCCGCGAGATCGGCCACGGCAACCTGGCCCACCGCGCGCTGAAGCGCATGTTCCCTGACGGCTTCCCCTACACCTGCCGCATCGTCAGCGACATCCTGGAGTCAAACGGCTCCTCTTCGATGGCCACTGTCTGCGGCGGCACGCTCGCCCTGCTTGATGCAGGCGTGAAGATGAAGCGCCCCGTGGCCGGTGTGGCAATGGGCCTCATCTCCGACCCGGGCAACGTGAAGTATGCCGTGCTCTCCGATATACTCGGCGACGAGGACCACCTTGGCGACATGGACTTCAAGGTGACCGGCACCACCAAGGGCATCACAGCCACCCAGATGGACATCAAGTGTGACGGCCTTAGCTACGAGGTTCTTGAGCGCGCGCTCGACCAGGCCCGCGAGGGTCGCCTCCACATCTTGGGCATCATCGACCGCACCATCCCCGAGGCCCGCGAGGATTACAAGCCCCACGTGCCCCGTCTGGTGACCCTCGAGATTCCCAAGGAGATGATCGGCGCTGTCATCGGCCCGCAGGGCAAGGTGATACAGGGCATCCAGGAGGAGACCGGCTCCGTGATTTCAATCGATGAGGACGAGAAGCTCGGCATCGGCCGCGTGGAAATCGCCTCCAAGGACAAGGCCAGCATTGATGCCGCCCTTGCCAAGATCAAGGCAATCGTGGCACAGCCTGAGGAGGGCGAGGTTTACGAAGGCACCGTACGCTCGATACTTGACTTCGGCGCATTCGTGGAGTTCATGCCCGGCCGTGACGGCCTGCTCCATATCAGCGAGATTTCCTGGGACCGTCTCGGCTCCATGGAGGAGAGCGGCCTCAAGGAGGGCGACAAGCTGAAAGTGAAACTCATCGAGATTGACAAGAAGACGGGCAAGTACCGTCTGTCCACTCGCGTTCTGACCGAGAAGCCCGAGGGCTATGTAGAGCGTGAGGAGCGTCCGCGCGGTCCCCGTCCCGACCGTGGCCCGCGTCCCGACCGCGGCGACCGTCCGCGCCGCGAAGGCGGAGACCGTCCCCGCCGTGACGACCGTCCGCGCCGCGAAGGCGGCGACCGCGGCCCGCGCCGCTGAATCCCCCGCGAGAAGTAGATTAAAGCCGGGGGAGGGAAAAAACCTCAAGGTTTTTTCCCTCCCCCGGCTTTAATCTACTTCTAAGGTATTCTTAGTCATCATTACCTTATTGGTAAAATATTGGTTTAAAAATTACATAAAACCGATGTTTGAACCCTAAAAAATAGGCTGAAGTGCTATTTTCTGTATAAAATGTACGGAAAAATTTGGTTGAATGAAAAAATAGTGGTAATTTTGCGTCAAATATTAATTTATGTTACAAGATATCACCATATCTAACTTTTTCTCAATAAGAGAGCCTTTGAAAGTCTCGTTTGAGGCTTCCAAAGAAAAGCAGTATGGTGAGGATTGGATTCTTCAAATCGGCAACGTACGGCTATTGAAAGCAGTATTATTGTACGGCGCGAATGGCAGTGGCAAGACCAATATATTATTTGCTCTTGATTTTCTTAGAAACACGGTGCTTGCCAATCCTTCAGACGTTGATCAAGGATTGAATTATATGCGCTTTGCGCTTGATCCCAATTATTTGCATAGAAATACCGAATTTGACATGCACTTCTTTATAAAAGAAGTGCGCTATCGCTATCGGTTGGTTATCTCCCCGTTCAGGATTGTAGAGGAAGAGCTGCGCGTTTATCATAACGGCAATAGCAGCAGGTCAGTCTATAGCCGAAAATATAATGAAGACAGAAAAGTTAATATAGTTCGTTTTGGAACGTGGATGTCATTATCAACTAAGGAACGTAAGGCAATTGAAGAAGCTACCACTAGTAATATTAGTGTGCTTGCAGCTTATAGTACGCGGAATATTTCATGTGATGACTTGAATACAGTCCGCAACTATTTTAAGTATCATTTCTTTAGACTCTATAATGTAGAAGGAGCCGATGAGGAAGTGGCGAAAGCAGTGAGCGAGGACAGGCATTTTAAATCGATTTTGATTGATCTTCTACAAACGTTTCATTCTAACATAGTTGATATCGAAGTTGAGGAAGAAACCAGGCAAATACCGGATGAAGCCCGAGAATTGCTTATTAGAATGAACTCTTCACAGACTGAGCGTGAGTTGATTTCTAATATGAAATCTTTCTCTAAATGGACAAGCAAGTATATACATAAAACTGAGCTTGGAATGTTTGCATTGAGCGATGATTTACAATCAGAAGGAACTAAAAGTTTTATTCGTCATCTCGCGTTATTTTATAAGGCAATAAAGGGAAGCCGATTAATAGCTCTGGACGAATTCGGCGCAGGGATGCAAGCAAAAACCCAACACTTGCTGATGGATTTTTTCTTAAAGTTCTCCCAAGGCGCACAACTTATTTTTGCAACCCAATCTTTAGGATTTCTGGATTATCCCTCAATGCGTAGGGACGCAATTCAAATTGTCTCCAAAAATCAACGCATAGGCCAGACTATAATAGATGCCGCTACGGTGAGAGGTATCCACAAAAATATCAAACTGAGAAAGGCATATAATGACGGTCGGTTTTTAACCATTGACCCTAACGAGCCGGATGTGAATCTTAATGAACGCAGTGCTCAATACAAGACATTGATATTTGGCTCACAAAAGGAAGGAGGTGAAACATGACATAGCATTTGTTTTTCCTATAAAAATTGGCGCCTCACTCTTGGCGGAGAACGAGGCACCATGAGTACGCTATCCCTCTGCTGAATTTTGGGACAAGGCGGGTTTCAAATGCAAAATTACGAATTTTATTTGTAATTTGCAAACGTCGTGTCCAATATTCTTAAGAGGAGTAACATAAAATTAAATTTTTCTATATGAAAAACTGTTATTTCCCTCCTCTTCCGTTTACGGATTTGCCTCCGGAATTGGATGGTTCAGCACGCAGAAAAAAATCTGAAAAGGCAGACGCGACACTTCTGTTCATGACTCAAAATGTGAGTATGACATCGGAAAACGAGATGCCCATAGTGGCTCCGTATACAGGTGATATTCCTGTGGATATTCGCGGAATTCACCGTGTGAAGAATAAGCCGATGCCCAATGTGGCGCCACATTTCTTCTTTGATGACGGTCGGATAAGAGATTATTTCGATAAGCCTTTCCAGACAGAGAAGATTTTGGAACAGTTCAAGGTATCCATATCAACTGATTTCTCTATGACGATGGAAATGACGCGTCCCCAGAAGATGTTCTCAGCATTCCTAAACAAACTGTGGGCGGCATGGCTTCAATCCCGTGGCCATAATGTCATACCCAATATCTCCTTCCCTAACGAGCATCTAGAAGACTACTGGCTGGAGGGCTGGCCCAAACATTCCATAATTGCGCTCAGTAGTGTTGGAGTGCTCACTCATGGTAATCCGGAAGGCTGGCTGTCAGGAGCTGCAAGGATTCTAACGGCATTAGAACCTCTTCATATATTGAGATACGGTCCTAAGATTCCGGGAGAAAACACGGATAATTGCACCTATTTTGATAACGATAATAAACGATCAGCAAATGGGTGGTAATCATTCTTATAATAAAGCTCTGGGAGGAGTTCCAAACCATCTCCGTACCCATGATGAACTAAGCGTTCGCATTGAGGGTCACAAAATACTCCTTCAAAAAGGGAACGATAGTCGGGTTAAAATTCCGATGAACTCCAATTCGGCATCTCCGATTTATCTTGGAGCCCATAGGAAAGAGGATGGCACAATCGAAATCACGACATTCAGCATTTATGAAAATCATAAATGCGTAGGTCAAGTGGATCTGAAGTTTGACAAGAATGGGAATTACATTCCTTATGCAAACAATGGTGAAAAGTCATCCCATTTTCATCGATTCTCAGAAGACCAGTCAACGGGAGTGGTAGCTCGTAAAAGCGGGCAGAAAGACAATCACCTCCCGATTGATTCGAAGTATGCAAGCCTTATTGAAAAGATAGTCCAATACAATAAAGCTAAACACAAATGATACCAGCAGACCAAAGACTTCCGTTCAAGCGCAACCATAGAGTTGTTGTTCCCAATTTCTTTGGAGAAGGGAATAATCTTGAGGCTTGGCAACTTGGATGGCAGCCGGAAAACCGTAGAGAGACGAAAACGTCAGTCTCTAAAAAAATCTTCCATGCTTACATAGAAGTGGGTCATTACAATATGATTTTTTACTATGTTAAGGATGGCAATTTTTACGGTATCCATGCTGAGAACTGCCCTATTCCAGTATTTCGGTTCAAAAAGAAGGCAAGTAGATATCCGATCTATCAAATAGAAGATCAGGACACCCATGACTATATGGATGGCGAAATCCTATGCATGATTCCCTGTGACGAAAGCGTGTGGGATAACGTCAGAATTGACGGAAAATCACTCGAAGAGGTTCTCCAGTATTCATATATCGTCAACATAAGCTGATTTCCTATTCTCTGACAGAACTTCGGCGACCGCGGCCCGCGCCGCTGAATACCCCGTCCTTAATGACAATGAAAGGCCCTGACCTCCGGAGGTCAGGGCCTTTCATTGTCATTGCCGTCAGTGGCCCCAGGTCAGAGTTTTTCGATGAGCCAGCCTTCTACCGTCCTGGTCTTGGAAGAGAAAGAGGCTCCGATTTCAAAAATTTGGCGACCGTCAGCAATAAATGGGCGGGAATACCCCCTCTCCTTTATCTGCCTGAGGGCACTCTCGGGACTGTGGTCATATTTCAGCTCTATCACATAGATATACCGTTCTGTTTTGACCAGCAGATCGATTCTTCCGGCTGAGGTATGCACCTCCGCCTTTACATCCAGGCCAATGAGATTCATGAGCAGGAAGAGAGCATTGTGGAAATTATTCTCGTCATTGATACGCAATGAATAGTCCACTCCGGCGAAATAAATTTGGATGGCCTTCATGGCCTCATCTGGCTGACCGTTACAGAATGAACGCACAATTCGGCCGGTCAGCATGTTGGGCGATGCAGTCCGGGTGCTGACATAGTAGGGTAGCAGAACGTTGAGCAAACCGGATTTCACCTCAGCGTTCGGTATGCCCAGCCGGAATTCCCGGAGGTCGGGTTCATAGTCTTTAATGGTGAGATATCCTGTTTGGTACAGCAGCGCAGTAGGATCCGGATTCTGCAGGTCAAGACCTTTAAGCACGTCCACGCGGCAGGAGGTGTCAAACGTATCCTTGAGGTCCGCGTCCACACGTTTCAGGGTCTCGGCAATAAGGGTAGGTTTTCCGGTATCATTCCAGTAATTGGCCACTTCCTGTTTCTTCAGGCAGTTGAGCACGGACCAGGGATTGTAAATCTCGCTCCCCTTGCGGGCGAAACGGTACCCGTCGTAGTTCCTTTTCAGAAGATCAGCGGCCTCAACGAAAGAAATGCCGTTCTCAACAGCGAGGCCGGCGATTCCTGAACTGAAATTGTCAAGGAGTTCGCTTCGGGTGATACCGCAGATGTCGGCAAACTGATTTTCAAAAGTAATATCTTCCAGATTGTTCAGATCGGAGAAGATGCTGAGTTTGCTGAACCGGCTGACGCCTGTCATGAAGACCATCCTGATGTGCTGCGCACCGCTTTTAAAGTTTGAGTAAAGAGCGCCTAATTGGGTCCGGTATGCCTCGAATGACGCGCTGTCGTTGAGGTTGCCTACAAGTGGCTTGTCATACTCGTCTACCAGTATCACTACGGGAAGCCCGGTCTTTTCATGGGCCACTCTGAGAACGGTAGCAAACCGCTGGGACGCGTCTGCATCCTTCACATCAACATCATATCTTTCCTCCCATTCCCGCAATATCCTGTCAAGGGCGGCTTGAAGTTTTCCCGAGCCGGTGTAACGCTCCGTATTAAGGTCAAGGCGCAGCACAGGATATTCCTTCCAATCCCAGGCGATAGAATCGGCATAGAGGCCTTTGAAAAGCTTGCGTTTTCCCTCAAAGAAGCACTGGAGGGTGGAAAGAAAGAGGGTTTTGCCGAATCGCCGGGGACGTGCGAGAAAATAGTATTTTGTACCCGAAGTTATCAAGCGTTCAATGTAGAGGGTCTTGTCAACATACACGTTTCCTGCCTCGCGGAGAAGCTGGAAATCCTGCTCGCCGATAGGATATTTCAGAGTCCGGTTCATATTCATGGATGTTATTCTTAGATAGTGCCTAATTTTTCGATGAGCCAGCCGGTAAGGCCTCTTTCCGGTGCATGGTCGGAGAAGTTGGCGCCTATCATGTAGGTTATGCGGCGGTCAAGGGCGTGGCGCCCCGCATAGTCCCGGTCACGGATCTGCTGCAGGGCTTCAGAGGCCGAGCGGTTGAACTTGAACTCGAACACATAAATATAATCCGGCGTGCGCACTACCAGGTCAGTTCGCCCATTGCCGGTGTGCTCTTCCATCCTTGCATCGGCACCAATCAGCACAAACAGCAGGTATACCAGATTCTGATACAGACGTTCATCCTGCTGTTCGTACGGTATGTCCTTAACCATCGCCTGTATTCGGCGCATGAACTCCTCGGGCTCTCCTTCAAGGAGATTTTGCTGAAACTCGACTACTGAGAAAATGCCGTTGAGGTCATTCATCTGCGGCAGGTAGAGGGGCTGGAGATGTTGTGCGAACCCTACTTTCACTTCTTGATTAGGGAAGCCGAGAGTATATATTTCTCCATCGGCTTCCTTGATTGTGAGATAGCCCGTCTGAAACAGCAGAGGAATTGGATTGCGGTCGTGGATATTCGTGGCGAGCAGCTGGGACTCGTATGCGCGGCAGCTATTAAGAGAGGGCAGGAGAATACCGGTTTTCCTGACTCGCTTCACCAGAAACGTCGGTGTGCCGGACTGAAACCAGTAATATCGCAGGCGTTTGCTCTGAAGCGCGCTGAGCACGCTGAACGGGTTGTACAGGCGATGGCCCTCAGGCGCGAAAAGGTAGCCGTCATACATGGTCTGCATCCTTTTCATCATCTCCTCAGGAGTCGCTCCGGCTGCTTCCGCCAAGGCTGCTATGCCCACGCTGAAAGTGGTTGTGAGCTCTTCGCGGGTCCAGCCGCAAATTTCGGCTACGGCTGCGTCCAGCGAAATGTCGGAGAGGTTGTTAAGATCGCTGAAAATGCTGATTTTATTGAATCGGGCCACGCCTGTGAACATGCCGAAACACAGATACTCGTCCATTGACTTCAACATCCCGAAGAAACCTTTGAGCAAGTTCTGGGACTGCTCAAACAGTTTTTCGTCCTCCAGCCCTAACAGCGGCTTGTCATATTCGTCCACCAGCACTGCCACTTTCTGCCCCGTCTTGTCATGGGCATTGCGTATGAGGGTGCGGAACCGTTGCGCGGGAGTGACATCGGCTGCATCCTTGCCGTAGAGGGCTTCGTATTGGCGTAGCAGGGAATCGAGTATGCGCTCCAGGGCATGGGGTTTGGAATAGTCTTCTGCGTTGAGGTCGAAGTGTAGTACGGGCCTGGGTGTCCAATCCACATCGAGTGCGTCTATGGCGAGACCTTTGAAGAGTTCACGCCGGCCTTCGAAATAAGCGTGTATAGTAGACAGGAGCAGGCTTTTTCCGAACCTTCGGGGGCGGGTGAGGAAATAATACCCCTCCCGCTTTACGAGTGGAGCGATGAATGAGGTTTTGTCGACGTATGCAAACCCTCCCTCGATGAGTTTCGGGAAAGACTGTATGCCGAGCGGGTATTTCGTGGTGTCCATGCATGTAACTGTTTTGCGCAAAGTAGACCCCGTTTCATAAAATTTTTAAGTCTCAGGGGCGGTTTTGGGCGGACAGCACCCCCCAAAACCGGACGCTTGCTAACTTTATAACAAAATTTTACAAGATTTTTCCAAGGTTGTTAATTGGTTGATAGGTGT
>CAZWVY010000025.1:0-33902 GCA_964637105.1 uncultured Sangeribacter sp.
CAATCCCTCGGAGATTAAGGAAACACCTATGCCAATGGTGAAACCTTTCGAGGATAATAACCAGGAGCACATCGTTGAATACTTCTGCGCTGACGGCTCGAAAGCGCGTCTGCATTATCAGCATACGTACAGCCGCCGCACGGGCGAAGTCCACACCGCTACCACGGAGAACCGCCCCGACATTGTGCTGACTATCATTAAACCGGACGGCTTCGAGCTGACCTACCTGTTCGATGCCAAATACCGTCTCAACGATGACAGCCGCCTCAACAAGGAAGACCGCGAGGAGCTTGACGTTGCTAATGGGGCTGATACGCCACCCTCGGACGCTATCAATCAGATGCACCGCTACCGCGATGCGATTTATTACGGCAGCGACAAGACCGCCCACTCTGCAAAGGAGGTCATCGGAGGCTATATTCTCTTCCCCGGTCGCGGAGACAACGACGCCGTGCGCCGGCGGTATTTCTACCAAAGCATCAAGTCGGTCAATATCGGCGCGTTCCCCCTGCTCCCCGATGCAATCGACCCACAGAACGAGGGCTCGCTGCTTTACGAATTCCTCACAAACATTCTTCGCACAGAACATGCGTACGACCACATCAAGGACTCCATACCGCAGAAAGGACTCCGGTATGAAAACGCCCTCGCCCCGGCAGCGTCAGACCTTGTTCTGGTAGGATACTACAAGCACGAACAGCTTCCGCTCATATTGCAAAACAAGCTCTACTATGTGCCCGCTGCGCTGGGCAAAGGCTCCATTAACCTCGTCAGCGGTTTTGAGAAAACCAAATACCTTCTCCTTCACCACGGCGCTGACCGTATGCTCCTGCACCTGACAGGCGAGGGCCCGAAGTTCTTCCCCAAAACCGCGCTCGAAGCCAAAGGCTTCACTCCATCGGGCGATTTTTACCTCGGCTTCGAGATTAAAAGCATCACCCCCATTGGCAATGTTGACGTTGCTGCCTACGAGCTGGAGCGCAAAGGCCCGCAGCAATATTCCCCATACTTCACCACATTTGATAAGCTGTCCTCTGTCAGAAACTGAAGTGGAGGGAGATGCGCAGGCCGCTGCGGTCGGCTCCGGGGGTGTCGCGGTATGTCAGGCGCCAGATGTAGTCGACACGGAGGATTGTGAGGATGTTATCTATGCCCGCACCTAACTCCATGTAGGGAGTGGAGGTCATCACCCTCGGCGAGGCCTGCGAAGGGAAGCGGAAGAGGTCGATGTGCAGCGCGGGATTGTTCCGGTCCGAGAGACCTCCCATCAGCCCCTTGAAAGTGATAACTTCGCGCAGTTTCAGTTTCTTGAAGCCGGGTATCCTGTTGAACAGAATGCCGTTCCCCCAATAAGTAAGGTCGAGCGAGGCGTATTTGTCGTTGGCGAACTCCATGGGATTCATCAGCGAGTAGCTTTCGGGCTGGATTGTGTAAGACAGGTTGGCGTTGGGCCACATCAGGGCAGGGTATTGCACCCGGCTCCAGATCCAGCCACCTTTGAGAATTATGTCGGTATATCCGAAGGCTGAGAACCAGAAACGTTTCTGCACCGATACCTCGGTGCGGTTGAGAGTGAACGCGCTCCCGGCCATACCCTTGGGGCCGAACTCATGGGTCACCTGAAATATCGGCGCATCCATGTTGATGGGGAGCCGGACAGTCTTCTGCTGCGCGAACTTCTCCCCCGGCGCGCATCTCAGCGTAATGCCGAAAGCGCTTTGGTTGTAATGGCTGAATGATCTCCCGTCGCCGTTGACAAACTCGAGCCATTTCGTGGCCTCCTGGCGCTCGTGGCGGAAGAAAGCGTTGACCGAAAAATTATTGCGCAGCTCGAGGGTGTACTCAATCTTGGAGAGCCGGCGGTAGGTCACCAGGTCGCTCGACATCCTTTTGAGCGACAGGAAAATGTTGTCCGCGTTAGTGAAGAGGTAATGCTGGCCTATCATATCAAGGTCATACATATGCGTGGCGCGGATGGAATGCACCGGAAACTCCCTCGAGTGCTGTTTCTTGCGCAGGAATGAGTATTCGAGCTCCGCGCTGTATTTCCATTTGCGGTCTTTCGTGCCGTATGCCGCATATCCCCTGCCGAACCAATGAGGATTCAGCCAGGGTGTGGTCATCCCTCCCACGCGGAAACGCGCCCCCTCAACGGAGTTGGCGCTGACCAAAGTGTTGACTGGCCCTAACAAAACCGGCGAGTCCGGTTTCCATCCCCAGTATCCTCCGACAAGCACCACCAGCACCTTTTCGGCCCAATAGAAGAAAGGTATCTCGCGGAGCTGAGCCATCATTCCCCCCATCCTCTGCTCAGCCTGCGAGAGTGGTATCATGCGCGCCTGCTGCCAGTAGCGGTCGTCTGTGGCGGCCGGGTCATCTATCTCGAATTCAGAGCCGAGTCTCGTGTAGTAATCTCCGAACTCCTCGCGCGGCGCGTAGCTGAAATTATCATATGCCGTGACTCTGCGGGCATAGAAGGGCTGGGTGCCCGGTATGAGCCGGATCTCCATGCTCAGGTCATCCTTCACTTTGTTGCGGTTGCCCAGGGAATCACGCGAGTAGGTCTGCGAGAGTATCAGGTTGTCGACATAGTTGAGGTTGATCGAGCGGGGCACCCTCATGTCCACGCGCCTTACAAACCCGTCCGGGTCATCCTTCTCAATGAAAAGATTGCCCTGGAATCCGAATGACTCCCTGTTGTGGGGCCTGAAGGTGAGGCGAATGCACTCCACGCCGTCCACCATAGTCGTGTCCGTAAGGAAATACATGTAGTAATCCGCGCCAATCTTTGAGAGGGGTGAGACGAAACGGTTTTGCATCAGGGTTATGTCATCGCTGAACACATCGACCTCCCTGAGCGCGTCCTCCAGCATCCCCCCGATATTCTGCTGGTCGAAAGCCTCGTCGAGCCCGATGCTGCGCCTCCCCCTGACAATGCGCTTATCCCCCTCGGCGCGCGAATGAAGAGTGGTGGCCAGCCTCTCTTTGACCGACAGGTTGAGCACCTGTTTGCCTGTCACGGCAGCAGTGTCCATATACATGCGCATGAAGTCCAGTTTCCCCTTGCCGAATGAGGACTTGCCGTCCCTGTCGAAATCGTTCAGGCCTATGGTGATACGGTCGTAGGAATCATAGCTGAAATATTCCTCCTGTTTCGGGTCATGGTGGTCGCGGTTCCTGCGCACTTTTTCCATAAGCTCCACAGCGGGATTATTACGTTTCGAATATTTCTCCTTTTTCTGGCTTACCACCACCTCATCGAGTGTCTTGGCCTCACGCGTGAAAACGAGCGTATCCACTTCCGGCACCTGCGGTAATTCAGCCGCAGACGCCCCGCTCCACCATGCGGCGAGGGAAAGAATGATGGAAAACGTCCGGTTCAGTTGCATGATTAACGGAAATAAACTATTTTTGAAGAAATATTATTCAGCTTGCTTATGGCTTACGAAAGAGAACACAAATATCTCGTGACTGACGAGACCTACAAGAGCCTGGCCGCTTCCAGCTCACACATCCGCCAAGGATACCTCAACAGGGACCCGGACCGGACTGTCCGTGTGCGTCTGCGCGATAACGAGGGCTTCCTCACCGTCAAGGGACGCACCATAGCAGACACGCGCCCGGAATTTGAATACCGCATACCGGCCGATGAGGCGGAAGCGATGCTCAGCCTTTGCTCGGGAGGCATCATTGACAAGACACGCTGGATAGTCCCATTCGGGGGATTTGTCTGGGAAGTGGACGAGTTCCACGGGAAGCTCGCGCCGCTTGTGGTAGCTGAGATAGAGCTCCCTGAAAACACCCGTGACTATCCGCTGCCGGGATTTGCCGGAGCGGATGTCACGGGCGATGAGAGGTATTATAACTCGGCTCTGCAGAATCTAACAGAGGGCGATTAGGCCTTCACTCCGAGGAGCTCCTGCATCTTCTCTGCCGCGGCGCCTATGCCGTCGGCATCCTTTCCGCCGGCCTGGGCGAAGAAGGGCTGTCCTCCTCCGCCACCCTTGATGAGCTTGGCGGCCTCGCGGACAATCTGTCCGGCGTTGCTTCCCGCTTTGACCAGATCATCTGTCAGCAGGACTGTCAGCAAGGGCTTCTTCTCAGCCGAGACAGTAGCGCCGATGAAGGCTGTATGCTCGGTCGCCTCTTTCTTGATTGCAAAGGCGATGTTCTTGACCACATCGGGATTGAACATGCCCGTAAGCATGCATACCTTGATACCGTTTACTTCGCGCGCGTCATCTATCAAGGACTTTGCGAGTGTGGCGGCGCGCTGGGCCATAAACTCCTCGACCTGCTTGCTCAAGACGGCATTCTCCTTTATGGTCTTCTCTACGGCCTGACGGATGTCTGACGAGTTTCCGAGCAGGGCAGCGAGATCGCGCACTGTGTCCTGGAAGTTGTCAAGAACCTCCTCGACACCCGCGCCGCTGACTGCCTCGATGCGGCGTATTCCGGCGGCGATGCTGCTCTCGTTGAGGATGCGGACCATTCCGATGTTGCCTGTGTTGGCCACATGCGTTCCGCCGCAGAGCTCAACGCTGTCGCCAAACTTCACGACGCGCACCTTGTCGCCATATTTCTCGCCGAAGAGAGCCATCGCACCGAGGGCCTTGGCCTCGGCTATGGGCATGTCGCGCTTCTCATCGAGGGCATGCGCCTCGCGGATGCGTGAGTTGACAAGATGCTCCACCTTGCGCAGCTCCTCGGGAGTCACCTTCTGGAAATGTGAGAAGTCAAAGCGAAGCACCGAGGGAGACACATAGGAGCCCTTCTGCTCCACGTGGGAGCCTAAGACCTCGCGCAGCGCCTCATGGATGAGGTGTGTGGCGGAATGGTTGGCAGAAGTGGCCTTGCGGTCATCAATGTTGATTTCAGCCACAAATTCCTCCTCGGGGTTGGCCGGGATACGGCGCATCAGATGCACCCCGATATTGTTCTCGCGCTTGGTGTCAAACACTTCGTATTTGTTTCCTTCGCCATCGATCAGCACTCCGGAGTCTCCTACCTGGCCGCCCATTTCGGCATAAAACGGAGTCTTGCTCAGAATCACCTGATAGAATTCCTTCCCCTTCTGGCTGACCTTGCGGTAACGCAAAATCCTCGTGGGCACCGACATTTCATCATAGCCCACAAACTCCTGGTCTCCCTCGCGCACAGTCACCCAGTCGCCGGTCTCAACCGCAGCGGCATTGCGGGCGCGCTCCTTCTGCTTTTTCATCTCAGCATCAAATCCCTTGTGGTCGAGCGTCATGCCCTTCTCGCGCAGAATCAGCTCTGTAAGGTCGAGAGGGAAGCCGTAAGTGTCATAGAGAACGAATGCCTCCTTGCCGTCAATCTCTGTCTTACCCTCAGCCTTGGCGCGGGAGGCGACTTCATCGAGCATGCCGATACCCTTGTCAAGGGTGCGCAGGAAAGAATCCTCCTCCTCCTTGATCACTTTCTTGATAAGCTCTTTCTGGGCTGCCAGCTCGGGGTATGCCTCTCCCATGTTGTCCACCAGGGTATCCACAAGCAGATACAGGAAGGCCTCGCGGCGCTCCAGGAAAGTGTAGGCATAGCGGACTGCGCGGCGCAGGATGCGGCGTATCACATATCCGGCCTTGGCATTGGAGGGGAGCTGGGAATCGGCGATTGAAAAGGCGATGGTGCGCACATGGTCTGCCACAACGCGCATGGCCACATCCACATCCTTGTCTTCGCCATACTGTTTGCCGGAAAGGCGGCCGATCTCGCTGATGAGGGGTGTGAAGACATCCGTGTCGTAATTCGACTTCTTGCCCTGCAGCGCCATGCAGAGGCGCTCGAATCCCATGCCGGTGTCTATGACCTTCGCCGGCAGAGGCTCCAGCGACTTGTCAGCCTTGCGGTTATACTGCATGAAGACGAGGTTCCAGATCTCTATGACCTGCGGATTATCCTTGTTGACCAGAGTGGCGCCATCCACCTCGGCTCTCTCCTCGTCGGAGCGCAGGTCTATGTGAATTTCCGAACAGGGGCCGCAGGGGCCGGTCTCGCCCATCTCCCAGAAGTTGTCCTTGCGGTTGCCGTTGATGATGTGGGAAGCAGGAAGATGCTTCTCCCAGATAGCAGCCGCCTCGTTGTCGCGCTCGAGCCCTTCGGGAGCGTATCCCTCGAACACAGTGGCATACAGGCGGTCAGGATTGATTTTAAGCACATCCACGAGATACTCCCAGGCCCAGTCAATAGCTTCCTTCTTGAAATAGTCGCCGAAAGACCAGTTGCCGAGCATCTCAAACATGGTGTGATGGTATGTGTCATGTCCGACTTCCTCGAGGTCGTTATGTTTGCCCGATACGCGGAGGCACTTCTGTGAATCGGCTACGCGCGGGCTCTGCGCCGGCCGGTTGCCGAGGATGATGTCCTTGAACTGGTTCATGCCGGCATTGGTAAACATCAGCGTCGGGTCATCTTTAATCACCATCGGGGCCGAAGGCACGATGCGGTGGCCTCTTTCGCGAAAAAACGTCTTGAAGGACTCGCGTATCTCTTTGGATGTCATAATGTATAATTCTATTCTTGTTTGAAGTTGCAAAATTACAAAAATTTGGGTAATTTTGCAACCGTTCATCTGCGAAACCTCTATGACTATGCGCTATGGCACGCCGCAAACTGTACATATATAATCCGGAGACCGACAATTTCGAGCGGCTGTACCCTACTCTGCGCTCCCGCCTGGGCAAGGGGCTGCTGTTCGCATTGTGCTCATTCGCGGCCGGGGCCATGATATATCTCGCGGTGTTTTATGTATTTGCCGCTCCCGCCGAGAGAAATCAGCGCCTGGAGAACGCGAAACTGAAATCGCAATATAATCTGCTTCAGAAGCGTCTTGACGCGGCCTTGAAAGTCATGGGTGATATTTCGGAGCGCGATGACAACTTCTATCGCGTGATGATGCAGATGGAGCCAATGAGCACGGGCCAGAGGTTTGCCGGCCTGGACAATGTGAGCCGGTACAGGGAGCTTCGCTCCTTAGGAGACGCTTCGCTTGTGGTCAGCCTGAACCGGGGCATGGACCTTCTGGAGCGCCAGCTCTATAATCAATCGCTCTCATTCGATCGGCTGATTGACGAGGCGCATGCGCAGAAGGACAAGCTGGTGCATATACCCTCTGTGCTCCCCCTTTCAGCCGGGTCATACTCCTTCGCATGCGGCTATGGCTACCGCAGGGATCCGGCTTTCGGCACGACACGCTTTCATGAGGGGATAGACCTGGCAGCGAAAGCCGGGACGCCTGTAATCGCTACTGCCGACGGCATAGTGAGCGTGGCAGAGCGCAAGGGAGGCTATGGCAACTGCATAGACATCGACCACGGCTATAATTATGTAAGCCGCTACGCGCATCTGAGCCAGATTAACGTGTCGCCCGGACAACCGGTGAAAAGAGGCGATGTGATAGGCCGCGTGGGATCTACGGGCCACAGCTCCGGTCCTCACCTGCATTATGAGGTGCGTTATCGCGAAGAAGCTGAAAACCCGGTCAATTACAGTTTCGCCGAGGCAGATGCCGATGAGTATGAGAAGATGCTGGAATTAGCTGAAAACGCGGGCCACATGATGGACTGAGAAGGCCATAGCGCCGCATTGACTCGAAATTATGGACAAACTCGACAAGGAATATTATAAAATCGGCGATGTGGCCGAAATGCTCGGCGTCACGATGGCCACTCTGCGTTTCTGGGAGAAGGAATTCCCTGAGGCAGCGCCGCTGCGCAGCCCGTCGCGCACACGCTATTACACCCCGGAGATTATCCGCACCCTCCGCATCATATATTACCTCGTGAGAGTCAAGGGGCTCAGGCTCGAGGCGGCGCGCGAGCAATTGCGAGTCAACCGCGAGAATGTCTCCAAAAGGATGGAAGTAATCGATCAGCTTCAATCCTTGCGCTCAGAGCTTAAGGAACTCCTGTCTTCCCTGGGGCGCCGCAGGTAATATTGACCTTTTCCTTGGGTTGCGCTCCCATATTGCACGGCATGGGTCGGACAGACATGATAGCATCCGAGGCAAGAGACACAATCCGCTCCCCATTTCGGGTGACCCCCCTTCATTACTATATTATCCATCGGGCAAGCCTTGACGCACTGTCCGCACCCGATGCACTCCGGTGTCCATCTCCATTTTGAGGGGCGGATGCCCCAGCGGCGGAAAAGCGGATATACAAGGCGCGTCTTAAGCCGAGGGAAGCTTCCGTAGGTGAGGTCGATTACTTTCCGCCTGCTTCTCACTGCATCGGCTATGGCCGACAGGCGCTCCTTCATCTCCGACAGTTTGCGCTGCTCGACTTCAGCGGAATCCACGTTGAACCCGGGAAGCAGCACGTAGACATTAGGAGCCATCACGCTCCATAAGGCCGAGGCTTTCAATCCTCTTCCCCGCAGCGCATCATTCAGCATTTCCGGAGCCATGCCGGTTTCGTCTCCGCAGGTAAGCACTGCCCAGACAAAAATACCCCGGGCCCGGATTTCTTCCACGAATCTTTCGCTCCAATGCTTGATCCACGCTGTCACCAGCGGCGGTATGCCCCAGGCGTAGACCGGCATGACGAGTCCGAGGCTTTGGCCTGAAAAGGTCATCGATACAGGGTCGGTCCTGCTGATTTCCGTGACGGGTTCATCAAGCAGCTTGGAGAGTGCAAGGGCAAGGTATCGCGAATTGCCGGTGCCCGAAAAATATGCTATCATGGCAGAGAGTGAATTATTGAATTAATATTCTATCTATTCAAAGCGTGAACAGCCGGAAAATCAGTTCGCGCAGCAACGCATGCTCGTTCTGTGTTGATTCAATTCCCTTTGATTTTGCATCCATCTCCCTCAAGGCCGAAACAGCTCTCACAGCCTGCGTGGGATTGAAAGCGGCGAGACCTCTTCTCACCTCGGCAAGGGCGTAATTATTGCGCAGTTTCAGCGCCCCCATCAGAGCTGCGTCGCTCTTGTCGGCATTGAAGTGGGCGATGACTATTTTAGAGAAGAAGTTGAACAGCGTCGCGACTGTCACAACAGTGGGATTCTGACGCGGGTTTGAGGCGAAGTTCTCTACAATCCTCATTGCCTTCGGATAATCGCGCACGCTGATGGCATTGACCAGCTCGAAATTGTTGAATTCCTTGCTGATGCCAATGTTATCTTCGACCAAGTCCAGAGTTATGCGCTTTGTTTTTGAGGCCCCCGCCACAAGCAGCTTGTCTATTTCGCCGAAGAGCTTGCTGAGCGAATTTCCCGCCGATGCCTTCAGCAGTTCGATGGCATCTTCATCTATTCCTACTCCCCTGTCGCGGCAATAGTCCCTGACAGGCCCTGCAATCTGGTAATCCTTGAGAGGATTGCTTGTGAAGAGCACAGCCTGCCCCTTGGATGCCGCTTTGATAAGCTTGGAGGACGCACCGAGCGGTTCCCCCTTGTACACAATGAGAAGGGCAGTCTGGGGATTCGGATGGCTCACGTATCCTTCGAGGCGGTCAAGCTGCTGCTTGGCACGGTCCATCGACTGGGCTTCCTTCAGGATGACAAGCCGCCTGTCGCTCATGAACGGATACTGCTGGGCGCCGCTGACCACGGTCTCTATATCCGTGTCAGCTCCATACAGCACGAGTTGATTGAAGTCGCGGTCTTCCTCAGCTATATAATTTTTTTCGAAAGCCTCGGTTATGAGGTCAAGATAATAGGCCTCTTCCCCCATGATTATGGTCACCGGGGCTGCCTTGCCGGATTTGACTCCGGCAATGATGTCGCGCCAAGACAGCGAAGGGAGTGCGGATTTTTTTGCCATAGGCCGCTCAGCATTTCTTTTGTGTTGATGGCTCTCTTGATGAGCGTCTGAAGAAATGTCCCCAGCCTATCAGAACAGTAGTCACAGCGGCGCTGGCTATTGCCGGGAAAGGGAACCCCTCCGTTGCCAGACCCATTTCACGCAGTGACTCGGGCAATGAGCCGCGCAGCGTCAGCCATGTAATCAGCACGACCATCGAATTGTTGAGGGCATGGGCCGCAGCGCATGCCCATATGGACTTCGTCCACCATAGCAGATAACCGAACCATGCACCCATCAGCAGTCGGGGGAAGAACCCGAAAAACTGGAAATGGATGGCGCTGAATATGAAGGCTGTCACCCAGATGGCGACATGATGATTGACGCCGTTGGCTGTGAGAATCCTCTGCATGCCTCCGCGGAAAAAAAACTCCTCGGCGATTCCTGTCAGTATGCCCACCACTAAGATTCCGCTGATAAGGCCTCCTATTGATACAGTATCCATGAGCGTCTCCCCTACTGCGGCGTTCATTTCCTCCATCTTGCGCATCACTTCCTCAAGTGATGACATGGAGGCGGGGAAAGAGACGTGGTCATTCCAATAGACTATCTGGTCCATAGCGGGCACTGAGGCGAGATATATGAGCACTATGCCCGCCAGGGCTTTCAATGTGAATCCTCTGTCTGCGCAAAGAGCGGCGAACGGACGGGGCCCCATGATCCTCCAGGTCACAATGGCCGGAAGCAGGAATGCCAGTATTGCCTGGCATGCCGAAGAGAGGAGCAACGCAGTGCGTCCGCTCCCCGGCAGCAGTGCATCAATGCCTGCCGTCGCGAACCCTGTGATAAACAATCCGGCCAGTAACATGCCGAGGAGCACAAGCAGCCCCTGGGCCACTTTGAAATGGCCGGTTATGGCGCTACGTCCTGCCGGAGGGTATGTTTTGGGAGACTCCATATTAATATCAGTCGAATTTTTACGGCATTTGTATCAGTCGAATTTTTTACGGCGGAAAATGAAATTGCGCCCGAGATATTTTTCACGCACAATGGGGTTTTCGGCCAGTTCCTCGCTGGTGCCCTGGAAGAGTATGCGTCCTTCAAAGAGGAGATAGGCGCGGTCTGTGATGCTGAGTGTCTCGGGAGCGTTGTGGTCGGTGATGAGTATGCCGATGTTTTTCTCCTTGAGTTTGTAGACCACCTGCTGTATGTCCTCTACTGCGATGGGGTCGACACCTGCGAAAGGCTCGTCGAGCATGATAAACTTCGGATTGATGGCCAGGCACCTCGCAATCTCCGTTCTGCGCCTCTCGCCGCCGGAGAGCTGGTCGCCCAGGTTCTTGCGCACCTTCTCCAAGTTGAATTCCGATATGAGGCTTTCGAGCTTTTCTTTCTGATACTCACGGGACGTGTTTGTCATCTCCAATATAGAGCGGATATTGTTTTCCACGCTCAGCTTGCGAAATACCGAGGCCTCCTGGGGCAGATAGCCTATGCCTAACTGCGCCCGCTTGTAGACGGGCAGCGAGGTGATATCCTTGTTATCAAGAAAAATCTTTCCTCCGTTAGGAGTGATAAGCCCCGTCGTCATATAGAACGTAGTGGTCTTTCCTGCTCCGTTCGGACCGAGAAGTCCGACTATCTCACCCTGGCGCACGTTGATTGAGACCTGGTTGGCCACAGTGCGCCGACCGTAACGCTTGATAAGATTTTCAGTGCGGAGCACACCCGGCTCTCCTTGAGCAGTGACTTCCTCCGCCACGGCCTCCTCACCGTCGGGGAGCACGACCTCATCCGGAGTGAGTGTAATCTCCTCTCGCAAATCGGGCGCGGGAGCGTTGACCATGCTTTCCTCGGCCTCCTGCTCCACCGGGTGGGCTGCTTTTTTCTTTCGGCTGAAAAAAATCATGATCTGTCGGGTGACGGGATGAAGGAGGGAAGGAGCGAGCGGATATAGTCGGTCAGAAGTTTAATGGCGACATTATTGTGTCCCCCCTGCGGCACAATGAGGTCTGCATACCGTTTGGAAGGCTCGATATAGAGCTCGTGCATGGGCTTGAGCATCGACTGGTAGCGGTCACATACCATCTGGGGCGTGCGTCCGCGCTCCACGCAGTCACGCGAGATCACGCGTATCAGGCGCTCGTCAGCATCGGCATCCACAAAGACCTTCACATCCATATTGTCCCGCAGATCCTTGTCTGTGAGCACGAGTATGCCCTCTACCACCACTACTTCGCGCGGCTCGACATGGATAGTTTCCTTCAGTCTGGAGCATGTGATGAAGTCATAAGTAGGCATCTCGATAGCCTTCCCCTCTTTGAGCTCCTTGAGGTGCTTTGAGAGGAGCGACCATTCTATGGAGGCCGGTTCGTCATAGTTCATCTTGAGGCGCTCTTCCAGCGGTATGTGCGCATTGTCCTTATAATAGCAGTCCTGCGGAATGACTGCCACCTCGTCCTTGGGGAGGCTCTCGATAATCTTGCGTACCACTGTTGTCTTTCCCGAGCCGGTGCCACCGGCAATGCCGATTACGATCATGTGAGTGTGTCGTGTTAGAGATTTTGAAAACAAAATTACAAAAAAATCTTAACATTCGGAAAATTCTCAGGAAATTGTTAACTTTGCACCATGATTATATCATCACTGCAAACTTTCGGAAAATATTGCATCTTCATGACGCGGGTTTTCCGCAAGCCCGACAAGCTCCAGGTGTCGGGCAAGGCTGTCGTCAACGAAATCTCAAAGCTCGGCGTTGACTCGATTCCTCTCATCGTGATTATCTCCCTCTTCATAGGCGCTGTGATCGCCATTCAGATGACCATAAACATAGTATCGCCGTTGATACCGAGCTATTCCACCGGCCTGGCCACGCGTGAGATACTCCTGCTCGAATTCTCGTCTACAATGATGTGCCTTATCCTTGCAGGCAAGGTAGGCAGCAACATAGCCTCAGAAATAGGCACCATGCGTGTCACCGAGCAGATAGATGCCATGGACATAATGGGAATCAATTCCGCCAATTTCATCGTGCTTCCCAAAATAATAGGGTTCGTGGTATTCGTGCCTGTGCTGTGCGTCATGTCAATGTTCGTCGGCCTGGTAGGCGGCTGGGCGGTCGCCCGGTTCACGGCCATGCTCACTGTGGAAAACTACATTTACGGCATACAGTCCTTTTTCAATGAGTGGTATGTGTGGTACGGTATCATTAAGACCGTAGTCTTCGCATACATCATCGCATCGGTAGCAGCCTTCTACGGCTACTATGTCAAAGGAGGCTCCCTCGAGGTGGGCAAGGCCAGCACGAACGCGGTGGTCGCAAGCTCCATCCTGATTCTTCTCGCCGACGTTATCCTCACTAAACTTCTCCTGCAATGATAGAGGCAAAAAATGTTTCCAAATGGTTTGACGGCTCGCAGGTGCTGTATGACATCAATGCAGTGTTTGAGACCGGCAAGACTAACCTTATCATAGGTCAGAGCGGCTCGGGCAAAACTGTGTTTATGAAATGCCTCATCGGGCTGATGAGACCCGAAGAGGGACAGATACTGTATGACGGCCGCCTTCTGCGGACCATGAACGCCCAGCAGCAGAAAAATCTGCGCATGGAGATCGGAATGCTTTTCCAAGGATCGGCCCTCTTTGACAATGAGACAGTGCTGGGCAACGTGATGTTTCCCCTCAAAATGTTCTCCCCGCTTTCCCATGCCGAGCAGCTCGAGCGTGCCCATTTCTGCATACAGCGTGTCGGACTGTCAAATGCCGATTCAAAATATCCTTCGGAGATTTCGGGAGGCATGCAGAAGCGCGTGGCTATCGCCCGGGCCATCGCGCTCAATCCGAAATATCTGTTTTGTGACGAACCTAATTCAGGCCTTGACCCCCGGACGTCCATCATGATTGATGAGCTGCTGAGCGACATCACCCATGAATATGGCATGACCACAGTCATAAATACTCATGACATGAACTCCGTGCTGGGCATTGGTGAGCATATCATTTTCATCAACCGCGGCCATTGCGACTGGAGCGGAAACGACCGCGACATATTCCGCTCTGACTCCCGGAGCCTCAATGATTTCGTGTTCGCCTCCAAACTGTTTCAGGAAGTCAAACGATTCCTGCAGGTGGAATACGAGAATGGACGCGAGGTCGGAGGCATTCCTCTGGATAAAACCAAGTGAGCATGATTTGCTTGAAGCATTTAGGCAAGGCCCCTTACCGACCGGTGTGGGACCTTCAGCATCGCCTGCATACTGCGATGGTGGAAAGGAAAAAATCAGGAGGCAGTCCTTCGGAAGAGTGGATACTTACCGTGGAGCACGACCCTGTCATAACTCTTGGCAAACATGCTAAGGAGAGCAATCTGCTGTTTGACGCGGATGCGCTGAGACGTAAAGGCATCGAGGCAATACGCATTGAGCGGGGTGGCGATGTGACGTTTCACGGTCCCGGGCAGCTTGTAGTATATCCCCTCATAGACCTGGAGCGCCATCATTTAGGAGTCAAAGCATACGTGCACCTGCTCGAAGAGGCTGTCATTCGCACTATCGCAGAATACGGAGTGAAGGGTGAGAGGGTCGACGGAGCGAGCGGCGTATGGATTGGAGCGGGCACACCCGGTGAGAGAAAGATTTGTGCATTGGGAGTAAAATGCACCCGGTTTGTCACCATGCATGGCCTTGCCTTGAATGTGAACACTGACCTCGATTACTTCCGTCTGATCAATCCCTGCGGCTTTGTAGACAAAGGTGTCACATCCCTGGAAAAGGAATTGGGAAGCAAAGTCTGCTTCAATGAAGTGAGGGATAAGCTGACAGCGCATCTTCTGAGACTCTTAGGCTCCGGTTCATAAAAATACATTATCCGGCAATAAGTCCGCTAAATACATTCCCTTATATGCTGAGCGCCCCCGAAAGCAGTCTTTCGGGGGCGCTCAGCATATAAGGGAATGTAATTACTTCAGAGTTCCGTTCTCGGCCTTCTGCACCATTGCCTGGTTGGCAAGGATGTAGACCTCCACGCGGCGGTTCTCCGCACGTCCTGCGGCAGTCTCGTTGCTTGCCACGTAATCTGCCATAGGTATGCCCTCGGCCATGATGCGCGTGGGAGAAACACCCTGGTTGACGAGATAGCTCAGCACGGCGTCAGCACGTCCCGTGGCAACCTTCTGGTTAGCTGCCATTGTGCCGGTGTTGTCGGTGAAACCGTACACGCGCACATCTGTGTCGGGATTGTTCTTCAGTGAAGTGGCGAAAGCGGTCAGATCAGCCTTGGCGGTATTGTTGAGGGTCGTGCCGTTGGTGGGGAAAAGTATGCCACCCTCGAAGGTCACCTTGATGGCCTTGAGGCCGTTGGCATCTGTGATAGTGTCTACGGAAGCCTTGTTGGCGAGCTCCTTCTGAAGCTCGGCAGCCTGCTTGTCCATCTTGTTTCCGATGAGCATGCCTACGCCGCTGCCTACTGCTGCGCCGATAGCTGCGCCGATGCCTGCGCCCTTGCCCCCGCCAATGAGAGCACCGATGCCGGCGCCTGCGCCTGCTCCGGAAGCGCCGCCGATAGCCGCGCCCTTACCGAGGTTTGTCATGCTGCTGCAGGAAGTGCCTGCTACGAGTGAGGCGGCCAGCGCCAGGGAGATGAAAATCTTGGAAGTCTTCATAAATCTGTACTTATCTTGTGGTATTAAAAATGATTCTTCCTTAATAACGCATTTCCCGCCCTCTTGTTCGTATGCGAAGCAAAAAACTGAACCGAGGCAGCCGGCAGACATGGAAATAATTTGCAAAAGAGGAGAAATTTTTGTAATTTTGTAGTCAAGACACCCCCTCCCCCAAGATAAACATAATGATACCCTTCACCCATCTTCACGTTCACTCTCAGTATTCACTGCTCGACGGCAAAGCCACAATAGCAGAACTTGTAGACAAGGCCATTGCCGACGGCCAGCGCGGCATGGCCCTGACTGACCATGGCAACATGTTCGGCATAAAGGAATTTGCCAACTATGTCAGCAAGGTCAATTCCGGAAAGCCGGATGAGGAGAAATTCAAACCAATTTTCGGCTGCGAGATGTATGTGGCCAAAGGAGACATGCATGACCGCTCCGACCGCACCGACAAAGGCGAGCATCTGATTGTGCTGGCCAAAAACCTTAAAGGCTATCACAATCTTGTGAAACTTGTCAGCAAAGCCTGGACTGAGGGAACGTATTATAAGCCACGCACCGACCGCAAAGAGCTCGCGGCACACCGCGAGGGGCTCATCGTATCTTCGGCGTGCCTGGGCGGCGAGGTGCCCCAGTTTATCCTTCATGACGATCTGGAGGCTGCGGAGGAGAGAGTGAAATGGTATCGTGACACTTTCGGCGATGACTACTATCTGGAGTTCCAGCGCCACCAGACCTTCAAGCAAAATGCCAATACGGAGGTCTATCCGGAGCAGATGAAGGTAAACGAGGTGCTCGCTGATTTTGCCTCAAAATATGGCATCAAGATTATCGCAACCAATGACGTGCATTTCGCCAAAGAGGAGGATGCCGAGGCCCACGACCGTCTGATATGCGTCTCTACCAACAAGACCTTCCATGAGGAGCGGATGCACTACACTAAGCAGGAATGGCTGAAGACCACCGAAGAGATGCGCACCATCTTCTCCGATCTTCCCGAAGCAATAGACAATACGGCGGAGATACTTGACAAAGTGGAGATCTATTCCATCGATCACGCCCCCATCATGCCCAATTTCGAGATACCTGCATCTTTCGGCACCGAGGAGGAATATCGCTCACGCATCACTGAGGAGCAGCTTTATGATGAGTTCACACAGGATGAGAACGGCAATGTGGTCCTTTCGCGCGAGGAGGGAGAGAAGAAGATAGCCAGGCTCGGAGGATACGACAAGCTATACCGTATCAAGTTTGAGGCAGACTACCTGCACCAGCTAACAATGGAGGGCGCAAAGAAAATATATGGCGATCCCCTGCCCGATGAAGTGGCTGAACGCCTTAACTTCGAACTGTACATTATGAAGACGATGGGTTTCCCGGGATACTTCCTGATAGTGCAGGACTTCATCAATACCGGCCGCGAAAAACTCGGCGTGAGCATCGGGCCCGGCCGTGGCTCTGCGGCCGGAAGCGCGGCGGCCTACTGCCTCGGCATAACGCGGATAGACCCTATCAAGTACGACCTCCTGTTCGAGCGATTCCTAAATCCGGACCGCATCTCGCTGCCTGATATTGATGTGGACTTCGATGATGACGGCCGCTATGAGGTGCTGAAATATGTCACAGACAAATATGGAGAGGAGAAGGTGGCGCATATCATAACCTACTCCACCATGGCCACCAAGATGGCTATCAAGGATGTGGCAAGGATCATGGAGCTTCCTCTGCCGGAGTCAAACCGGCTTGTCAAGCTGATTCCTGACCGCTTGCCCGAAGTTGACGGCAAGGCTCCGAAAATCAATCTCAAGAACTGCCTGAAATATGTAAAGGAGTTCGAGGCCGAGACGCGCAATCCTGATGAGAAGGTGCGCGAGACCATGAAATATGCCGTGCAGCTCGAGGGCAATGTGCGCGGCACGGGCGTGCATGCCTGCGGAGTTATCATCTGCCGTGATGACATCACTGATTGGGTGCCCGTCTCCACGGCTACCGATGCCTCGACGGGCGAGCGGCTCACCGTCACGCAATACGAAGGATCTGTCATCGAGGAGACCGGCCTTATCAAGATGGACTTCTTAGGGCTCAAGACCTTGTCGATTATAAAGGAGGCCCTGGCCAATATCAAGCAGACGCGAGGTATTGACCTTGATATAGACAACATCCCCCTCGATGATCCGGCTACGTTCAAACTTTATTGCGAAGGACGCACCACTTCCACATTTCAGTTTGAATCCACAGGAATGCAGAACTCCCTGCGCAAGCTCCAGCCCTCGAAGTTTGAAGACCTCATTGCCATGAATGCCCTTTACCGTCCGGGGCCGATGGATTACATACCCTCCTTCATAGCCCGTAAGCATGGGGAGGAGCCGATTATCTATGACATCCCGATCATGGAGCGGTATCTTAAGGAGACGTACGGCATCACGGTTTACCAAGAGCAGGTCATGCTTCTGTCGCGTCTGCTGGCCAACTTCACCCGAGGCGAAAGCGACATGCTCCGCAAGGCGATGGGCAAGAAGCAGATTGACAAGATGGCCAAGCTGAAGGTGAAGTTCATGGAGCAGGGCCAGGCTAACGGCCACGAAGCTCAGGTGCTGGAGAAAATATGGGCCGACTGGGAAAAGTTTGCCTCCTACGCATTCAACAAGAGCCACGCCACATGTTACAGCTGGGTAGCATACCAGACTGCATATCTAAAGGCCAATTATCCGGCGGAATACATGGCCGGAGTGCTGAGCCGCAATGTAGGTGCTTCCGACAAGCTCAAGACCATAATGGATGAGTGCGTGCGCATGGGCCTCGATGTGGCCGGACCGGACATCAACGAATCACGTGAGAAATTTGCTGTCTCCCCCGCCGGGCAGATACGCTTCGGACTGGCTGCCGTGAAGGGTGTCGGAGCAAACGCGGTGACGGCCATAATTTCAGAGCGTGAGGCTAACGGCCCGTATAAGGACATCTACGATTTCGTGGAGCGCGTAAACTTGTCGGCCTGCAACCGCTCTGCCATAGAGGCCCTCGCCCTGGCAGGGGCTTTCGACAGTTTCGGCATCGCCCGCGAGATGATGCTCGCCCCGATGTTTGACACTACCTACAGTGACATGCTCGTCAAGTATGGGCAGAACCTCCAGAATGACCGCAATTCACTTCAAGCGAGCCTCTTCGGCGACCTGGAGCCGATTGAGACCAACCGTCCGCCATATCCTGATTTTGAACGCTGGCCACGCCTTCGCCTCCTCGAAGAGGAGAAGAAACTTGTCACAATCTACTTGAGCGCCCATCCGCTCGACCCCTATTACATGGAGCTGACCTACGGGTGCAATGCCTCCTGCGGAGACATAGAGGAGAAAATGACGCCGGGAGCCCAGCTGCAGATTGGCGGGATGGTGGTGTCGGTGACCGAGAAGACCACTAAGAAGGGGCAGCCATTCGGCAAAGTGATGATAGAGGATTTCTCAGGAAAGTATGAGTTCGCATTCTTCGGCAAGGATTATGACACCCTGTATCCCCGTTTCAGACAAGGGCAGGCAGTGCTGATCAGGGGAATGGTGCAGCCGCACAGGTTCCGTCCCGGAGAGAACGAATTCAAGATTGCAGAGGTGCTTCCCCTTGACGGAATCCGTGGCGCAGTGGCCAATGCCATGAGCATATATCTTGATGTCAATCACCGCGACGGAGAGTTCTTCCGCAAACTGGGCGAGCTTAAGGCTGCCGATGATTCACGCAAGGGCGACCTGTATATGGAAATTTATGACCGCGAGTCACGCCAAGCCATTCGGCTACGCTCGCGCCACAAAATTCCTCTGGATAAAAATACCGTAAGATTCGTGGAATCTTACGGCGTGCCATTCAAGGTCCTTACGGTATGATATTCATGTTGCCGAAGCATGTGCTGTGAGGAAATCATCACAGCACATGCTTCTCGGCATGGTAGCTCGAGCGCACCATAGGGGCGCTCTCAATATGACGGAAACCCTTCCCGACGCCTATGAGGCGGTATTCCTCGAAGGTCTCCGGAGTCACATATTCCTGCAGCGGATAGTGCTCCTTTGTAGGCTGGAGGTACTGCCCTATCGTCATCACCTCGCATCCTGCTGCTCTGAGGTCATCCATCGTCTCAAGAATTTCCTCGCGGGTTTCGCCCAGTCCGAGCATAATGCCGCTTTTGCTGCGTATTCCGCTTTGTGCTATGTGTCGTATGACTTCAAGCGAAGTGTCGTAAGTGGCCACCGACCTCACTGTGGGGGTAAGCCTGCGCACCGTCTCCATATTGTGCGAGATCACTTCAGGCTTCTCAGCTATCACCAGGTCGATGAGGTCCTTGCGTCCGCGGAAGTCCGGTATGAGCACCTCCATAGTCACGCCCGGGCACTCCTCCTTGAGCCTGCGTATCATTTTGGCCCAATGGGAGGCCCCATAGTCAGGAAGGTCATCGCGGTCGACTGATGTGATTACAATATGCTTCAGACCAAGCGTGCGGACAGACTCCACAATCTCCTCTATCTCCTTTTCGTCAAGGGGAGCGGGCCGTCCGGTGGCCACGTTGCAGAAACGGCACGCGCGTGTGCACACATTTCCGCCTATCATGAATGTAGCCGTGCCATTGCCCCAGCACTCTCCCCTGTTAGGACACATCCCGCTGCTGCATATGGTATGCAGATGTTTCTCGTTCAAGAGACCTACGACCTGTGTGGTCTTGAATCCGCGCGGCAGGCGTATCTTGAGCCACTCGGGCTTGCGCCGGAAGTCAGCCTTCGGGGCCTGTATATTGATTTTTTCCATGATTCAAAGTGATGTTTCAGGCTGCAAAATTAGCAACTATAAATTTATTTTACTAATTTTGTATCATAAAAATTGCAAGACACTGACATGACATTACGAACTATTCTGCTCGCCTCTGCGGCAGCGCTTACGGCATCCTCAGCATTCGCTTGGGGCCAGAAAGGCCATGACGTAGTGGCCTTCATCGCCGAAAACCATCTTACCCCCACCACCAAAGCTGCAGTTGAAAACCTCCTTGGAGGCAAAAGCATCGTGTACTGGTCAAATTGGCTCGACAATGCATCGCATACCGACAAATACGCCTATACCAAGACCTGGCATTACCGCAATATCAATGCCGACCAGACTTACGATAATGCTCCGCGCAACCGCACAGGCGATGTCATCACTGCCATCAACCAGCAGGTCTACACCCTCAGCAATCCGGCTGCCCCACTACATGAGCAGCAACTTGCGCTCAAGATTCTCGTGCACTGCATGGGAGACCTTCACCAGCCCATGCACATGGGCCATTATTCGGATCTCGGAGGCAACAAGTGGATTGTAAAGTATTTCAACAGCGATAAAAATCTGCATTCAGTCTGGGACTCCAGCCTCGTAGAGTCAGGCCATAAGTGGACCTATACCGAATGGCAGGACCAGATAGACCGCGCCACTCCCGAGGAACAGGCCATGATCATGGCCGGGGATGCAGACACGTGGGGACGCGAGACTTACCGCATCGCCACCGAAGTATATGACACCACACCGGAAGGCACCAACATCTCCTTTGATTACATAGCGAAATGGACTCCCATCATCGAAGACCAGCTTCTGAAGGGTGGTCTGCGGCTTGCTGACATCCTCAACGGACTCTTTGACCCTGATTATACCCCTTCAAACACCATCAAGACCGCTCCGGACAACGCAAAGTGAACGAAGACCTGACCACACCTCTCAACAGCGACAGCAGGTTTCCGATACTGGCGCTCCCTCCCGTAAGGCTCCGCCTTGCGCGTCAGGAGGGGTTGCTGAAAGTCTTTGACCCTCTGCGCGCGAAATATGTCGCTCTCACTCCCGAGGAATATGTCCGGCAGCACTTCACTGCTTGGCTCGTCAGCGACTTTCATTTCCCTGTGTCTCTCATGGCCAATGAAGTGTCACTTGATGTCAACGGACTGGCGCGGCGCAGCGACACCGTGGTCTACGGGCGAGACGGACGGCCTGTGCTGGTCGTGGAATACAAGGCTCCAAGCGTGACAATCACCCAGGAGACTTTTGACCAGATAGCCAGATATAATATGGTTTGGCGCGCCAGATACCTGATTGTATCTAACGGCCTGCGCCACTATTGCTGCGTTTTCGACCACCGTCGCGGCTCGTACAACTTTATCCCCACTATCCCCGATTGGCACACCATATGCCTCGAGGGCACGAGTGAAAACTGAAATGCTTAACCAGGAACCAGACTATTCTTATCTCGATTTGCTCAATCCGCAGCAGCGCGCGGCCGTCACATATTCTGACGGCCCCTCGCTCGTTATTGCCGGAGCCGGATCCGGCAAGACCAGGGTGCTGACATATAAAATCGTAGACCTCCTTCGCCACGGGTATGAGCCATATCGTATCCTCGCCCTGACCTTTACCAATAAAGCGGCACGCGAGATGAAGGAGCGCATACGCGCCATTACAGGAGAAAAAATCGCTTCGCGCCTCTGGATGGGCACGTTCCACTCCATTTTCCTCCGCATCCTCCGCACGCATGCAGAGCAGCTCGGCTTCAAGCGCACATTCACCATCTATGACACTACTGACTCCCGGTCAGTCATAAAGCAGATTGTTAAAGATCTGGGGCTCGATGAGAAAATATATAAGCCGGCTACCATCGCCTCAGTCATTTCAAACGCGAAGAACGCTTTAGTCAGCGCTGACCAGTATCTCCTTGATCCGGATTATCAGAGGGCTGACAAGCAGGCTCGCCGCCCGATGACCGGCCGCATTTTCCAGATTTACGCCGAAAGGTGCAGACGTGCCGACGCGATGGACTTCGATGATATTCTCTACTACATGAACCTTCTCTTGAGAGATTTTCCCGATGTGCGCCGTCATTACAGCGACTTTTTCAGATATATCCTCGTGGACGAGTATCAAGACACCAATTTCGCGCAGCATCTTATCATCTCCTCCCTCGCGGGTGAGGATAACAGAATCTGCGTGGTCGGTGATGATGCTCAGAGCATATATTCTTTCCGTGGCGCGAATATTACTAATATCCTCAACCTTGAGCAGCGTTATCCGGGACTTCGCACCTTCAAGCTGGAAAGGAATTACCGCTCCACGCAGAATATCATCAATGCTGCCGGAAGCCTTATCAGCAAAAATACGCGGCAGATTAAGAAAAACGTATATTCAGAAAACGACAAAGGGGAGCCTGTGCATATCATTCGCACATATTCCGACATGGAAGAGGCCTACCTGGTCGCAAACCTTATCTCCCAGTCGAAGCTCACGCACCATGACTCTCTGGATGATTACGCCATCCTCTACCGCACAAACGCGCAGAGCCGCGTACTCGAGGAGTCATTGCGCAAACGCAATATCCAGTACCGCATATATGGCGGCCTGTCGTTCTATCAGCGCAAGGAGATCAAGGATGCTATATGCTATTTCCGCTTGTCTGTCAACCCCGATGATGATGAAGCCCTGCGTCGCGTCATCAATTATCCTGCAAGGGGTATTGGCGAGACTACGATGAAGAAACTGCAGGCGGCTGCCTCCGAAGCCGGCGTGAGCTTGTGGAGTGTGATCGCATCCCCGGAGCAATACAGCCTCGGAGTCAATTCCGGGACGCTGAAGAAAATCGCTGCCTTCAGAGAATTGATAGATCTTTTTGTCAAGGAGAATCGTGAAGGACAGGATGCCTACAGTGTGGGACAGCTAATTTTTAACCGCACCGGAATGTTAGTGGCTTTGGCACACGACAATACTCCCGAAAGCATCAGCAAGCAGGAAAACCTGGCCGAGCTGCTTGCAGGCTTGAAGGATTTTGTCGACCTCAGAGCCCAGACCGGAGAAGAGGATACCGGCATGGCCGCCTTCCTGTCCGAAGTAATGCTCGCCACAGATCAGGATGAAAAGGAGGAGACACCCGAGCCTAAAGTGACCCTTATGACTGCTCATGCGGCCAAGGGGCTCGAATTCAAGCACATTTATATTGTTGGTGTGGAAGAGGAATTATTTCCCTCCGCGCTCAGCATGGATTCCCCGATGGAGGTTGAGGAGGAGCGACGCCTGCTGTATGTCGCCATCACGCGTGCCAAGCAGACATGCACCATGACGTACTCAGGATCCCGGTTCCGCAACGGTCAGACGGTGATGACAAGGCCATCGAGGTTTCTAAGCGAGATAGACACGAGGTATATTAAGGTGCAGTCTTCAGGGGTCATGGAGGATGACGGCAGCGCTTTTGTCAATCCAATTGATAACTACAGGCGCGGCGGAGGTTTCACCCGCAGTCATGAGAAGGTGGCTCCTGCCGGTTTCAACAGGCGAAGTATCTCAGCCGGCTACGGCAATGCCGTTTCGCAGAGGAGAGACTTAGGGCCTGCGACAAAACCGGGTCTCAATATATCAGGACAGCACTCGGCTTCTGAGCTGAGCAGCGGAATGAGAATCCGTCATAACCGTTTCGGGGAGGGCGAGATTGTCGCGGTCTCCTCATTCTCGGGCGAAGACACAATAACGGTGGTTTTCGATCAGGCAGGCGAAAAGAAACTCCTCCTGAAATTCGCGAAATTCGACATCCTCCCCTAACCCCAGGCCACGCCAAGCCAAGCAACCTCAAGCTAAATCAAGATAAATCATGATAAATCAAGGTAACTCATGATAACTCATGATAACTCAAGATAAATCATGATAAAACATGACTAATCATGATTATTCATGATTAAACATGATAAAACATGACTAATCATGATTAAACATGATAAATCATGAATAATCATGATAACTCATCCCAATCAAAAACACCCCAGGATATGAACACCTTCCCGCAAATCCCCACCCCCTTCTACATTGTCTATGAGGATAAACTGGAGCGCAACCTCCGGCTGCTCAGGCATGTGGCCGACTCGGCAGGCGTCAAGATAATAATGGCATTCAAAGCCAATGCGCTGTGGAAGACCTTCCCCGTCATCGCGAAGTATTTCACCGCCTCAACTGCGAGCTCCCTCAATGAGATGCAGCTTTCGCTTGACTATCTCGGCAAGGATGTCCACGCATATTGTCCCGTATATACAGACGCGACCTTCCCCAAGTTCTTAGCAGGATGCTCGCATATCACATTCAATTCACTGGCGCAATTTCATAAATTCTCCGGACAAATCAAGGAATGGAACCAGGCGCATCCTGACTCACCGGTAAGCCCGGGCTTGCGTGTGAATCCACATTGCAGCGTCATTGAGACTGACATCTACAATCCCTGCGTGCCCGGCTCCCGGTTTGGCGAAGGCCCCGAAGCGCTGCGGGAGGGATTGCCTGAAGGTATAGAGGGCCTTCATTTCCATGCCCTATGCGAGTCTGACAGCCATGACCTGGAGAAGGTGCTCGAGGCATTCAAAAATCAGTACGGCCACCTACTGCCTCATATCAAATGGCTCAATATGGGAGGCGGCCATCTGATGACTCGTAAAGGATATGACATTGACCATCTCATCGGGCTCTTGAAAGACTTAAAGGCGCAGTATCCCAATCTTGAAATAATCATGGAACCGGGAAGCGCCTTCACCTGGCAGACCGGTGACCTTGTCACAGAAGTGCTCGATGTGGTCGAGGACGCTGGCATACGTACCGGAATTATAGACGCCTCCTTCGCCTGCCATATGCCCGACTGTCTCGAAATGCCCTATAAGCCCTCCATAGCGGAGGCGCTTCCGGATGATTCCTCCGAGGGTATCCCCTTCCGGCTTGGCGGCAATTCATGTCTAAGCGGTGACTTTGTCGGAGATTGGAAATTTGCTCAGCCCCTCCAGGCCGGACAGAGGCTCACGCTTCAGGACATGAACCACTACACCACCGTTAAGACAAATATGTTTAACGGCGTTCAGCACCCCTCGATATGGTTCAAGCCGAAAGATGGGGAACCGCTTCTGCTGCGCGAGTACACCTACGAGGATTATCGCGACCGCATGGACTGACAACTCTTAGGCCCCTGTCAGCTCTTAATATTCTATGCGTCCGGAGGCTGCCTGCTTTACCATCTTAGTGCCGGGCATGAGATAGATTTCGAGCCGACGGTTTTTGGCCCGGTTCTCCATTGAAGTGTTCGGCACGAGCCCCATGTCATCGGCCATGGCATAAGCAAACATGTATGAGGTGTCAACATCCTGGTTGTTAAACCAGTCAAACACTGCCTCCACGCGGTCAGCTGTCAGTTCCTCGCGGTAAACTTCCGAGCCGGTGTTGTCTGTGTGCATTACCAGCAGAACACGGTACATGTCCGGTTCGCGCAGGTATCTCTTAACGGGGTTAAGAAACTCTCCTACTCCGGGGAGGAGCTCCACGTCATTAGGGGCGAAAAGCTTGTCAGCGGGAATAGTCAGCACAAGCACCTCCTTGTTGCGGCACGTCTCGAGGTTGGTGCCGTTTTTCGGATAGGTCTTGCTGAGCTTGGAGCGCGCCTCCTTTTCCTGAAACTGCCGTATCAAGTCGCTCCCCTTGCCGGTCTCGACGCTCGCGAGCATTTCGGAGAATGTCAGTTCGTCAAGATCATTGCTCCTCTCCTCCGCTTTGATGGCAGGAGAGAAAAGTGAGGAGGCCACCGTTAATATTACAGTTGCAAATATCTTCTTCATTTCTTATTGATATCAATGAGGCCTTCGGGGAGGTTGAAGCGTATGAAGCCTTCTTCAGGCGAAACAGCTGTGATGAAGTCATCATGCACAGGCACGAAAATAATATCTCCATCCGGGGTCTCTATGTGAAACAGGGGATTGTCGGTTGAGTCGTCAATGTGAGTGATCTTGCCTAATTCACCTTGCTGCTCGTCTATTGCGGTCAGGCCGACAAGCTCATCAAACAGCGCTATCTCCTCATCCTCCTCCCCTAAATATTGCTTCACCTCCGACCTGAGGCCATATATTTTTTTATTTACGAATTCTCGTGCCCCCTCCTCAGTATCCACTCCCTCTAACTTGACAAGATAGGAGAATGTGCCTTTGGGGCGTACGCTCTCAGCATAGAAGGGGACGAAAATTCCCTCCACGTCCACAATGGCAGGATGGCCGTCGGTCAGATACTCTTCGTCGATGTCAAGCATTGCGTTGAGTTCCCCCTTAAGGGCATGGGTTTTCTGGAACTTTCCTATTTCGATTATTTCTTCTTCCTTGATCATAACTAACCTTTTAAAATTAAGATGCCCTCTCAGTGTTGAGAATACCGTCTCCTATCTATATTATAACACCCTTATCTTGAAGTTCCCCTTTTTCAGTCGTTGGTCCGGATGATATGTGCTCCGAGACGGTTGAGGCGCTCATCTATTTTTTCATATCCACGGTCGATCTGGTCGATGTTTTGGATAACGCTCGTGCCCTTCGCGCCGAGCGCTGCTATAAGCATGGCGATTCCGGCTCGTATATCGGGAGACACCATTCGGGTGGCATAGAGGCAATTGAATTTGCCGGCCCCGATTACAACGGCTCTGTGCGGGTCGCACAAGATGATGCGAGCACCCATGTCTATCAGCTTGTCGACAAAGAAGAGTCTGGACTCAAACATCTTCTGGTGCACGAGCACGCTTCCGCGCGCTTGCGTCGCGACTACAAGAAATATGCTCAGCAAGTCAGGCGACAATCCCGGCCATGGTGCGTCGGCAAATGTCATTGTGGAGCCATCTATGAAATTGTCGATCTCATATATCTCCTTCTGGTCGATCACAATGTCATCGTCTTCTATTCTGAGGTCTACACCCAGCCGTCGGAATGCTTCGGGCATGAGGCCCAGATCGCGGACGCTCACATTTTCCAGCCGCAGCTCGGATCCCGTCATGGCTGCCATGCCTATAAAACTCCCTATCTCAATCATGTCGGGCAGCAGCCGGTGGTCAGTTCCGCTCAGGCTCTTGACTCCTTCGATTTTAAGGAGGTTGGATCCTATTCCGTCTATCCGCGCCCCCATGCGCACCAGCATCCTGCAAAGCTGCTGTATGTAGGGTTCGCATGCGGCATTGTAGATGGTCGTGCTTCCCTCGGCTAAGGCGGCTGCCATCACGAGATTGGCCGTTCCGGTGACAGAGGCTTCGTCAAGGAGTATGTAGCAACCCCGGAGTCGCCCGTCTGAAGTGATTGAGTAACTTCTGGCCACTTTATCGTAGTCAAACTCAGCTCCTAACTTGTGCAGCCCAAGGAAATGCGTATCCAGTCGGCGGCGACCGATCTTATCGCCACCGGGCTTGGGCATTCGGGCAATGCCGAATCTGGCTACTAACGGGCCGATTATCATCACTGAGCCCCGCAGCGCCTGAGCCCGTTTCAGGAAATCATCACTCTGAAGATAATTCAGGTCAATATGGTCTGCCTGAAATTCCCATTCATCTGCACCGGTGAGCCGCGTCTTCACACCCATTCTCGCCAGAAGATGAATCAGGTTGACCACATCCGAAATCTCCGGGATATTGGAAATCCTGACTTTCTCCGGAGTGAGGAGCGTAGCGCAAATCACCTGCAGGGCCTCGTTTTTCGCTCCCTGCGGGCGTATTGTGCCATGCAGCTTATGTCCCCCCTCTACGATAAATGAACTCATAAGCAACTTAATCTTTAATGAGTTATCTTTAATGAGTTACTTTTGACAGTTACTTATTTTTCTTCTTCTTTTTCTTGGGAGCCGGCGTTGCCACGACCTCTTCCGGCACTTCCGGCAGAGGGTAGCTCTGCGGGTCGAGACGGATATGGCCGCGCGAGAAGAGAGCCAGATCCTGGAGCACACGGGAGTCGGTGGCATTCTCCTTGTTATGAAGCGTCAGGAGTTTCTTCATGTGGCAGGCAAGCATGAACACCATGTCATCTTTCTTCTCGCTGTTTTCCATCTTGCACACCTCCTCGACCATTTTCTCCACGCTGCTCCCATAATGGCGGAAGCGCATGTTCTTATTCTGGTAAGGGAGCCTCGCAGGCTTCGGATTAACCGTCTCAGCCGAAAGAGGCTCGTAAGGGAAATCGACCTCCAGACGGAATCCCGAGATAATCTGCATCTGGTCCCAAATGCCTTTAGTGTCGCCCTCTTCGCCCACTTCCTCCGGGAAGAGGATTGTCATGACATCGGCTATCGCATAAGCGCAGTCGGTCCGCTCCTGGCGGTCTTCGATAGTGACGCAGTAATCGATAAGGTTCTGGATATTGCGCCCATATTCCGACATTATCAGCTTAGGCATACCTGAATTGTAGGGAATGAGCCGGGGCATGATAATCTCATCACGCTCAGCTGAGGGGGCCATGCGGGGAACTGGATCTATCTCAGGCTCCATTTTTGTCTGCATCTCCGTCTCAAATACCGGTTCCATCTCCGGTTCCATGTCAAACAGGGATACGCTGTTATTATTTTCTGTCATATTCTTTTTATTTCACTTACTTTGGTTTTCCTGACCGTTCTCCCGCTTATCCTTGGCAGTTTGCCGAAGAGCCTCATCGAGCACTTTGTTGTGACCGATTGTGGCCTGATATTCCTTCAGGTATTCCGGCACGGCATAGGCCACATCGGCAAATTCTTTCTCGCGGTAAGCTTTCTCGGCCAGTGCAGTCATATCGGAGGCCAGGACTTCCGCTCCGGCGTACCAGACACTGTCATCCCTGCCAACGAGTCCTTGAGCTTTTCCTGCGCCGTCTCCTATGAAAATCAGCCGCCGGTTTTCCGGGAGCCCGCTGTATGACTGTGCCTCAAGAATCAGCGGCTGAGGTGGCATCAGGGCATTGAGAGCGAAATCATATGCAGCAGTGTAGACTTCCATCCTCCGGGCATCTATCATAGGGATGATTATCTCATCACCTTCCCACTCCATGGAGCGGAACATAGCCTTGACGGCCAATATCCGGAGCGTGGAAAGGGTGATAAGAGGAATTCCGAGAGCAAAACAGAGCCCTTTGGCAAGGGAGAGCCCTATTCTCAGGCCCGTGTATGAGCCCGGGCCGATGCTGACTGCAACGGCATCTAAGGTCCAGCCCCGGCGGGTGACCTCCTCCATGCAGCTGTCTACAAAGGGTGCCAGTCGTTTGGCATGTGCCATCCCCTCATGGTCTTCAAGCATATGCTCCACCACCCCGTCCTTGGTCAAAGCCACCGAGCAGGCCTTTCCCGATGTTTCTATATTGAGTATGCAGGCCATAAAATGTCTGTTGTAAACACCTTTAATGCGATTTAACTTTTTTCTGCCGTGGCAAACGCATCCACGCATTTCATGCCATCCATAGCAGCTGACACTATGCCTCCGGCAAATCCGGCGCCTTCGCCGCAGGGATAAAGGCCTTTGACCTCAGGATGGCACAACGTCTCGCGGTCCCTCGGGATTCTCACAGGTGAGGATGTGCGTGATTCGAGTCCGATCAAGGCCGCTTCATTGGTCAGGAAACCCGGGCTTCTTCGTCCGAAGGCCCTGAAACCCTCCTGAAGCCTGCGGGCGATAAAGGGGGGAAGCAGCTGATCAAGTCTTTCGCTGTGGATACCCGGTATGTATGAAGTGTCAGGTAAATCATTTGAGTTCCTTCCCTCCACAAAGTCCTTCATCCGCTGCGCAGGCGCGTTTAGCGACCGGCCCGAAGCTTCATAAAATTTCCTCTCCAGTTCTTCCTGATAGCGCAGCAGGCCGAATGGCTCGTCCTCATATCCCGGTATATCTCCGGGGCGTATCTCAACTACCATTCCGGAATTGGCCCGTTTCCCGGCACGGGCTGATGCGGACATGCCGTTGACCACAAGTTCGCCGGGCGCCGACGAGGCGGGGACAATCACACCCCCCGGACACATGCAAAAACTATACACTCCGCGACCCTCAGCCTGGGTCACAAAACTGTATTCTGCCGCAGGCAGCCATTCGCCCCTCCCTTCGGGACTGTGGTACTGAATACGGTCGATAAGGCTCTGGGGATGCTCCAATCGAACTCCCATTGCTATGCCCTTGGATTCAAGACGGACTCCTTCAGCGTGGAGAAATCGGTAAACATCCCGCGCCGAATGGCCCGTGGCAAGCACTACTCCATCTGCCCGATATTCACGGCCGTCAGCGAGCACCACCCCTGCGGCCCTGCGCCCCTCGGGGGTCTGCTCAGTGACAAGGCCTGTAACCTTCGCATTGAATATGACCTCGCCTCCGCTTCGTATTATCTGCTCGCGAATCGCGCGTATGACTCCGGGCAGCCTCTCGCTTCCTATGTGTGGATGGGAGTCTATCAACACGGACTCATCGGCTCCAAACTGATGCAGCAGGGATAACACCTCGCTCACATTCCCCCGTTTCTTGCTGCGTGTGAAGAGTTTGCCATCGCTGAAAGCCCCTGCGCCACCCTCTCCGAAACAATAATTCGACTCCGGGTCAACGCTTCGCTCGCGGTTGAGCGATGTGATGTCAGCACGGCGTTCCTCCACATTCTTTCCCCTTTCGAGCAATATGGGCTTGATGTCGTTCATGATAGCGCGCAGCGCGGCAAACAGTCCCGCCGGACCGGCTCCGACAATAATCAGCGAGCGTGAGGCTCCGGAGACATCGGGGAAATCCACGGGTGTGAAGTCCGCTTTTACCTTAGTGTCATCTCCCGTCGCCACTCGAACACCGAGATTGACCATCACGTTCTTCTGACGGGCGTCTATTGACCGTCTTATGATGCGCAAGTCGTTGATCTCCGCACTTTTGATGCGGAGCGCTCTGCTGACGGCCTCCTTGAGCAGCTTGGGCTCGGCGGCCTCGCGCGGTGTGATGCGTAATGTCAAATCCTGTGTCATGCCTTGAATGTGACGTGTCTCAGACCTTATGCCATAAAATTTATGACATGAGGTCTTAACATGCAAAATTAATGAATTTCTCCGGATTTTTCGCTATTTCCGGCTGTCAATTCATTAGCAGCATCAGCATTTTTTGCCGATGCGCCTTTTATTGCGGCAAAATGCTGCGCTATTTTAGCCTCATGCGCATTGTTCTGCGGAGTCCAGAAGCGCGTCCCGACCAGCTCATCGGGCAGGAATTGCTGTTCTACATAGTTATTTTCGTAGTCATGCGCATACTTATAACCCTTTCCGTAGCCCATATCCTTCATCAGTTTTGTCGGAGCGTTTCTGAGATGGAGAGGCACGGGCAGATTGCCGGTTTCCCTGACTTTCGCAATAGCACTGTCTATGCCCAGATAGGCGGAGTTGCTTTTCGGTGATGTAGCGAGATAGACTGTGCACTCCCCCAATATGATGCGTCCTTCGGGCCAGCCGATTTTAGCCAGCGCGTCAAACGTGGCATTGGCCAGGAGCAGCGCGTTGGGATTTGCAAGGCCGATGTCTTCGGCGGCGGAAATCACAAGTCTGCGCGCTATGAACTTCGGGTCTTCACCTCCTTCGACCATCCGTGCGAGCCAGTACAGCGCCCCGTCAGGGTCCGAGCCGCGTATTGACTTGATGAAGGCGGAGATTATGTCATAGTGCATCTCCCCGTTGCGGTCGTATGCCGCCGGATTCTCCTGGAGCCTGTCAGTGACGACAGCATCGTCAATTATGATTTTTGAATCCTTTGGCTCGGACTGCTCGATAAGATCGAGGGTGTTGAGCAGCTTTCGGGCATCTCCCCCGGCAAAGCGGAATAGGGCGTTTTTCTCCTTGACCTTAATATCGCGCCCGCTTAGTATTGGGTCTTTTTCGAGTGCCCGGTCCAGCAAAATGTCAAGGTCCTCATTTTCGAGCGGTTTAAGAGTATAGACCTGCGCACGGCTCAGCAACGGCCTTATCACCTCAAATGAAGGATTTTCCGTCGTCGCTCCTATCAATGTCACGGTTCCTTTCTCTACGGCTCCGAGCAGGGAATCCTGCTGCGACTTGTTGAAGCGGTGTATTTCGTCTATGAACAGTATAGGCCTACCCTCGGAGAATATGCTTCCCGCCTCCTTCTCGCATTTGTCGAGCACCTCCCTCACCTCTTTGACGCCCGATGTGACGGCGCTGAGTGTATAGAAGGGCACCTTGGTCATGTTTGCCACAATTCTTGCAAGGGTGGTCTTCCCTACTCCGGGGGGACCCCACAATATAAACGAATTGACGCGGCCGGTCTCCACCATACGCCGGATAACCCCGCCGGGACCGACGAGGTGACGCTGGCCGATATAATCATCGAGCGTCTTAGGGCGCAAACGTTCTGCCAAGGGTATATTCATCAGCCTCTATGTTTTAATTTCTCTGCAATAGCCGGGACATCGATAGCAGCAGTCTCATTAACCACGATGTCGCAGAAGGGCTCAAGCATGTCTGCGGGCACAGTTCCGGCAATTCCGACCACATATGCGCCGGCGTTGCGTCCGGCCTGAACACCCTGAACTGAGTCCTCAAACACTGCGCAGCGCAGAGGCATAGCCCCAACGCGGTAGGCCGCTTTGATATAGCCGTCAGGATCCGGCTTTGAAGCTGACACGTCGTCTCCTGTGATGATCACCTCAAACATCTCCTTGAGCTCGGGATGCTGGGCCCACAGATGAGACATTTTAATGCCATTGCTGCTTGTCACCAACGCAGCCGGAATGCCGGACTCCTTGAGTTGCTTGAGCACCCTCTCAGCTCCGGGCATTAGCTCGTAGCTGATGCGGTTCTCCTCCTCATAGAGCGCGGCCTCCACACGCCTTCGGACCTCGGGGTCCGGATAGTATGTGCTGAGGATGTTCTCAAGGGTTGTCCCCTTGATCACAGTCTCGAAATCGGCCACGCCGGTCGGAAATGCCTCATTTATGCGCCTCCATATGCCGGTGTATATTTTCTCGCTGTCTATGATGACGCCGTCCAAGTCGAACAGGAAGGCGATGTCTGCTTTATTCTCCATACCTTTATAACGTCTGAATCACCTTTGCAATTTGAAAAAAGTCATAATTTTTGAAATATTGTCTGAAATAATTTGCGGTCTCGGAATTTAAGGTTAATTTTGCCGAAGATTTGAGAACTCAATCTTTAACTATCCCTAAATAACCAATAGAATCATGAAAAAGCACAATTTCTATGCTGGTCCCTCCATCCTGAGCCAGTATACAATCAAGAACACTGCCGACGCAGTGATCAACTTCGCTGACATGGGCCTCTCCATCCTCGAGATCTCCCACCGCAGCAAGCAGTTCCAGGCAGTGGTCGACGAGGCAGTGGCTCTCGTTAAGGAACTCCTCAACGTCCCCGAGGGCTACAGCGTGCTCTTCCTTGGCGGCGGCGCAAGCCTCCAGTTCGCCATGGCTCCCATGAACTTCCTCAACAAGAAGGCTGCATATCTCGACACCGGCGTATGGGCTAACAAGGCTATCAAAGAGGCTAAGCTCTTCGGCGAAGTTGACGTAGTCGCTTCCTCAAAGGACAAGAACTATAACTACATCCCGAAGGACTACACCGTACCCGCCGATGTGGACTACTTCCACTATACCTCCAACAATACCATCTACGGCACTGAAATCCGCAAGGATCCGGACGTCCCCGTGCGCATGATCTGCGACATGAGCTCCG
>CAZWVY010000026.1:0-7091 GCA_964637105.1 uncultured Sangeribacter sp.
ATGTCGCGGATATCCTTCAGGCCGCGGTTGACGCGGTCGATGCTCTCGAGCTGCGTGCTGACGCTCTTGAGCTGGATTTCGTAGATGGTGTTGAGGCCGCCGATATTGCGGTTGAGGTCGGCCATGCGCTCCACATATCCGGCGGCGTTGTCAGACACGCCCTCGGAGTTCTCGGTGATGCTGCGGTAGGCCGTCAGCAGCGTCTCGCTGACCTGGTTGAGGGCCGTGGTGGTCTCGCGCAGGGCTGACATCTGCTGCGAAATGGCCTGCATCTGCTCCATATAGTCGCGGGTGGTCTCGGCGAGCTCGCCCATGCGGGCTATCTGCTCGGAGGCCTCGGACATCTTCTTGATCGACTCGCGCAGGGTCTCAGCCTCTTCGGAGGTAATTTCCGTGCCGGGAGGGAGTATGCCTCCCACAGAAGGGCCTCCGCCGACAACGACAGTGCCTCCGATGACTCCCCCCTGTGTCAGCGCGGCCCCGTCGCCGGCGATGTCCTCGCCGTCAAGGTCAGCGCCGGAGGGCGCATTGCCTCCGCCGACCACAATTGTGCCCCCTCCGCCGATTACTCCGCCTCCGATGATGCCGCCCCCTCCTATGACGGCGGGGCCTCCGGAGATGACGCCCCCGCCCGAGACGGGCGCGCCTTGGTATGCATGTCCCCCGGCACCGGAGTCCTCGCTTCCCTCGGGAGCGGTGTACTCACCCCCTTCGGCCACATCTCCGGTCATCGGCACGCCGTTGACCATGATGCCTCCCGGGATGCCTCCGGCCACGCCCCCTGTGAGGTTGGGACGGTCTTCGGGGTTATGGGTGTCGAGCACCGGGAACACATCCTCCCAGTGGTATTCCTTGGGGGGACGGTCGAAGGCTGTCAGGATGAACATCGCGATCTCCGTGCCCATGCCGATGCAGAGCAGGGTGCTTCCGCCCGGCAGGTGGAGGATCTTGAAGAGGGCGCCCCAGATTACGATGGCGGCGCCTATGGAGTAGGCGAAATTGAAAAACCGCTGTCCTTTTTCGCCGTGGAGGAAGCGTTCTATGCCGTTGGCGTATTTCCTTATCTTGACCATGATGACGGTTATGGAGTGGTGAAGGAGATGTTGAGTGTTATTTCTTGTTGCGGCGCCCGGTGCCCTTGGCGAAGCCTACCTGGGTGCGCACGCAGCGGAAACCGATGTAGGAGCGCTGCTCGTTCTGGTATTCCCACATGCGCAGGTCGCTTCGCAGGTTGTGCATGACATCCTTCCAGCTGCCCCCGCGCACGATTTTGCGCTTCATCTTGTAGGGGTCCTCGATGGCCGCGTCATAGCGGTATTCGGGGTTTAGGTCGGAAGTCAGGCGGTTGAGGCTCTCGTTGTAGGCCGTGGAGGTCCATTCCGAGACGTTGCCCGCCATGTCGTAGAGCCCGAAGTTGTTGGGGGCGTAGGTGCCCACGGGAGAGGTGATGACATGGCCGTCGCGCACGAAGTCGCCCTCGAGAGGCTTGAAGTTGGCGTAGAAGCATCCGCGCTCATCCATGGGCAGGAGCTCCTCCCAGGGATACGAGCTTTCGGAGTTTCCGGCGCGGGCGGCATATTCCCATTCAGCCTCGGTCGGGAGGCGGTAGGGCTCGATGTAGACTCCGTCGCGTCCCAGGGAGCGCTTGAGATAGTCGGTGCGCCAGTTGGCGAAGGCGTTGGCCTGCTCCCAGCTCACGCCCACCACGGGGTAGTCGTTGTAGCCTGCATGCGAGAAATACATGCGGGTGTAGGGCTCGTTGTAGGCATTGTCGAAGTCATTGATCCAGGCCGTTGTGTCGGGATAGATGTTGACAATGTATGTGTTGAGGAAGTCATAGTCGCCGGTGAGGGGGCGGGTGACTGTCTCGCGCACGATCTCGCCCTCATCGGTGAGATATGCCGTGTCTTTGGAGATTACAGGCAGCTCGTCAGAGACGGGGATGTCGGTATTGTATTCACGCCGCGTGGGGTCCAGGCGGTTCTTGCGCTGGGCTGCGGCGGTGTGGTTGAAGATTTCGTAGCGGTAGTTGAGCTGCGTGGGGTCGAGCTCGCGGCGCCCCGTGATGGGGTTGGTGCGGTATACGCTCTCGATGGCGCGCTGCTCATCCTCGTTGGCGTTGCGCCAGGGGATGGCCTTGTTCCAGTTGAGGTAAGGCTTTATGGGGTTTCCCTCGCGGTCTTCCTCGATTTTGAAGGCCTCGTTGCCGCCGTAAGCGGGGTCGGCGAGGCGCTCGCGGATGATGGAGTCGCGCACCCAGAACACAAACTGCTTGTACTTGGAATTAGTGACCTCGGTCTCGTCCATCCAGAAGGCGTCGACCGAGACGCCGCGGGGATTCTTCTTGACGCCCCAGACGGAATCATCGGTTGCGGGGCCCATGGCGTATGCGCCGCGGTCAACGAGCACCATTCCGTAAGGGACAGGCTCTGCGAAACTGGAACCACCCACGCCGGTGACCTCGCCGCCGGAGCCGCCCCGCGAGGCGGCGCAGGAAGCCAGGAGCAGCGCGGTCATGGCCGCGGCGCCCAGGGGGGCACGGCGAGCCGCGCGCCCGGAGGGCGCCGGTGAGGGAATATTTTTCAAAAACTGGTATCTCATCTTGCTGTCTGTAGTCTGTGTTGTGTCGTAATTTCTTATCTGCAGGCACCGCGGTCACATTATGCGTATCGAGCGGTGTCGGTTTTTGTTCTTGCCCGAGAAGTCGAGCTTGAAGCGGTAGCCGGCCACGAGCTCGTGGCTCCCCGCTGTCCCCTTGGCGATGGCGTTGGTCGGAATGTCGTAGGCATATCCGAGGATGAAGTTCTTAAGCTCCACTCCGAGCATTATGCCCACTCCCTGGTTCCAGCGGTAGGCCACGCCTGCGGAAAACATCTTGTTATACATCACCCTGGCCGTGATGTCGGCTCCGAATGATGACAGGTCGGAGTAGACGAGCACGGAGGGCTGCAATGTAAATAACGTGTTTTTCAGTCCGATATTGCTGTCAGCCATAAAATAGATGGTGCGCCGCAGTTCGGTCTCGTAGTCGTGGGTCTCGCTTGTCTTGTCCCCTTCGGCGAAGAGCTTCACCTTGGGCTGGAGCAGATGGCGGGCGGAGAGGCCGACGTTGAAGAACTTGTGTGAGTACCACAGGCCGAGCGAGAAGTCGGGGGCGTTGCCCGAAAGGTCCTTGTTGGGCAGGGCCGTGTCGTTTGGGTCGTGGTAGTCGTCGCCGTCGGGGATGTAGATGTCGGTCGAGCGGAAGCGGGAATTGTAGTAGGCCGCCTCGACGCCTATGTGAAGCGTGCCCTTGAAGGCCTTGAAGCTCGTGCCGAGCTGCGCCCCTAAATGCAGGGTGGAGAAGAGGCCCAGAGACTCCTGTGTGACAGTCACTCCGGCGCCCCAGCGCCGCCCGAGCAGCTTGAAGGGGGAGTCGGCCACGCCAAGGAAGCTTTTAGGGGCGTTCTCGATGCCGAGCCATTGCAGCCGGGCGGCTCCGCGGATGCGGATATAGTCGGTCGAGCCTATGGCTCCGGGATTGTAGTATGTCGGGATGGCCCAGTACTGGGTCAGTATGGGATCCGACTGGGCGCTCGCGGGCACGGCACACCCCAGCATGAGCAGGAGCAGTGTCAGGATATGTATGCAGTGTCGGATCATCATTCGAAATAAAAGTTGATTACTACCAGGTTGGAGGTCGCCTTGGCCAGCGACTGGGTTATCTCGAAGGTATGCGGGTCTTCGTCCAGGTCAGGCCGCTCATGGCGCAGGATGTCGCCAAGGCCGAAACAGAACTTTATCTCCGGGATCAGCTTGAAGAAGGGGAGATAGAAATCGCACCCGAGGCCGACGGTCAGATATGGGGAGAAGGGCTTGAACATCAGGGCCTCCGAGCGTTTCTTGCTGATGTCGATCGTGCCCATGGCCCCGACGGTGAAGTATGGCCGCGTGTTGCCCAGGCGGGCGCCTGAGATTTTCAGGTCAATGGGTATTGCGACGTATGCGCTCTTGATGTCCTGCGTCAGTGTCTGGCCGCTGTTGTATTCCAGCATTTTGGCGGTCTTGGAGCCGAAATACATGCCCGGGGAGAAGCGCAGGTTGAAATAGTCGTGCAGGCGCAGGTCTGCGAGCACGTTGACGCATATTCCGGGCGAGAATCCCGGCACCTCCACCTGCCACTCTCCTCCGGAGGGGGTGACGAAACCGTTGTGGGTGATGTTGAGGTCTTGCGTATGGGTGCCCACCGAGAACCCCAGATGCCAGGCCTTGAGGTCGGCATACTGCCTGTTGGGCACCTTCTCGCCCCACCGCGCCTGCGCGGGCAGGCACACAGCCGCCGCAGCCGCCAGGAGCGCGGCCGCAGCGCGAAGACGCAACGGGAGATGCTTGAAAAGTCGTTTCATCGGTATGTTAACGCCAAATCGCTCATTATAATTGTGAAGATTGGGGGATATGAGTATTAATTTTTGCCAATAACCTGAAAATTCGTTATATTTGCCACATGAATTGGGAAACGTTGATATCCGACAAACGGCTTGGTCTTGAAAAGTTTCATGACCCGCGCCGCCACACCCGCAGTGATTTCCAGAGGGACTATGACCGCATGATTTTCTCGTCTCCCTTCCGGCGGCTCCAGAACAAGACCCAGGTATTCCCGCTGCCCGGCAGCGTGTTTGTGCACAACCGCCTGACCCACAGCCTGGAGGTGTCGTCCGTGGGGCGCTCCCTGGCCAATGAGGTGGCTCTGCGCCTGCGCGACCTCCATCCCGGCGAGGCCTGGCTGGGGCGGCTCGACAGCATCGGCGACATCGTGGCCACGTCATGCCTGAGCCATGACATAGGCAATCCCCCCTTCGGCCATTCGGGCGAGAAGACCATCTCCACCTTCTTCAGCGAGGGGGGCGAGATTTCGCGCGCCCTCAAGACATGCCTCACCCCCCAGCAATGGAACGACCTCATACACTTCGAGGGAAACGCCAACTCGCTGCGGGTGCTGACCCATCAGTTTGTTGGGCGCCGCGAGGGAGGTTTCGCCATGACCTACAGCGCCATTGCCGCAGTGGTGAAATATCCCCATTCCTCCCTGCTGGCCGGCCCCGCAGGGAAGTTCGGCTATTTCGCCTCCGAGGAGGAGACCTTCCGCATGATAGCCGGGGAATTGGGGATACCCGAGGTGGAGCCGGGCCGTTTCGCCCGCCATCCTCTGACGCATATCGTGGAGGCGGCAGACGATATATGCTATCAGATAATGGACATCGAGGATGCCCATAAGCTCAAGATACTCTCCACGCAGGAGGTCATCGACCTCCTGTCGGGATTCTTCACCGGCGAGGCGAAGGAGAAGACCCTGCGCGGCGTCGGGCATCTTGACGACCCCAATGAGCAGGTGGGCTACCTGCGTTCAAAGGTCATCGGAACCCTGGTCGAGGGGTGTGCCGATGAATTCGCGGCCAATGAGCAGAAGATACTTTCCGGGGAATATCCCGGCAATTTCATATCACACCTCCCGGCTCCGCTGTGCGAGGCTTACGGGGAGTGCGCGCGCACGGCCGTGACGAAGATTTACCGGTCGCCCGAGGTAGTGGACATCGAGATAGCGGGCAACCGCATCATCACATACCTGATGAAGGCCCTCACTGAAGCCGTCCTCTATCCTGACCGCCATTTCTCGCGGCTGCTGCTCGAGAAGGTGCCCAGGCAGTATGATATCCGGTCGGTAGACCTCTACACCCGCGTGCAGAGCGTGCTCGACCATGTCAGCGCGATGACGGATGTCTACGCGCTCGACCTCTTCCGCCGCCTGACGGCCCACAGCCTCCCTGCCGTCTGATGGGCCGGGTCTAATTCGTTAAACTTTCAGAGATTCAGAATAATATGATAAGATATTGCAGCGCAGGGGCACACGCGGATTTGATTAGACGGGCGCTGGCTCTGATAGCCATCCTTGTGTGTGGGGCCGCATGCATGGCGCGCGACTATGCTCCGGAGGATATTGACAATCCCAATGTGAGGGATTACCGGGAGTTCGTAGCCGATCCCGAAGGGATGCTCTCCCCCTCGGTGAGGCAGCGCATCAACATGCGCCTCCTGGCTTTGCGCGACTCGACTGACGCCGAGGTGGCCGTGGCCATTGTCCCCTCAATAGGCGATATGCCGGTGGAGGAGTTTTCGGAGCGCCTGTTCACGCGCTGGGGCCTCGGCGCCAAAGACCGCGACAACGGGCTGCTGCTCCTTATCTCCCCCGGGAGCCGCCGGGCCCGCATACAGACCGGATACGGCATGGAGGGGGTAGTGCCCGACATCGTGGCCGGCGAGATAATGCGCAGCGACATAGTGCCGGCCATGCGCGAGGGCGATCTCGACCGGGCGGCCGATGAGGCCACGAGGTCGCTTGCTAAAATCATAGCTGACCCCCAGTATGCCGGGGAATTGAAATCAGGTCTGGAGAGGCCGCGGCAAAGGGCAGCGGAGGAAAGTCTCGACCCTGCGGTCATAAAGACCTTTGCCGGGTGGATGGTGGTCTTGGTGACGTTGGGGGCGCTGGTGTGGTTTGTGATTTGCGTGAGGCGCACCTCGGGCATGATACCCTACGAGAGGGCTATGGCCTGGCGCAGGAATATGAACACCTTCCTCATACTGACCGTGCTCTCCTTAGGGGGAGCTCTGATATTCGTGTTCCTGGCGCTGTGGAAATACCGGCGCGCCCGCACCGGGCGGCGCAAGTGCCGGGAATGCGGAGGATGGATGCACCGGCTGCCCGAGGATGAGGATAACGCGTATCTCACTCCTGCGCAGGATCTCGAGGAGCGCTTAGGGTCGGTGGATTATGACGTGTGGAAATGCGGCACGTGCGGCAACACGGAGGTGTATCCCTTCCCGGGGCGGCAGACCAAGTATACGCGCTGCCCCAACTGCGGGACGGTAGCGATGCACGAGGTCGGGACGCGCGTCATACGCCCGGCCACGCATTACAGCGAGGGGATAGGGGAGAAGGTCTACCGTTGCGAGAACTGCGGCCACAATGACCACAGGCGCTACCGCATCCCCAAGCGTCCTGACGAGCGCGCCGCGCTGCTCGGCGCCGCGGCCGCCCTGGCCGCAGGACGCGG